>NZ_CALNBI010000181.1 GCF_937874145.1 uncultured Chitinophaga sp.
CCCCATGTACCTGCGGCCCTGGGCATTCCAGACCATTGATATGCCCGTGCTGTGGAGCGAATACGAAGTGTCGCTGCCGGAATATTATGAATACCTGTTCCTCAGCCAGGGCTACCATCCCTTTCATATCAAGAATTCAAAAGATTCCCGTAAAACATTCAGTTTCAATGTTGAAGGCGCCTCGTCGGCTTCGGCTTCGCGGGCGTGCTGGCGCCACGTTTCCGTGACGCCGGGGGTAACAACCCACCGGTGGGTGATGAAAGACGTGCCGCCGCTGAAGGAAGAGAGCTACGTCACGACGCTCCGCAATTACATCAGCTATATCGAATTCCAGCTGTCTGCCATCCGGTTCCCGGAATCCCCGGTGCGCAACATCATGAGCACCTGGCCGAAGATGATGGAGGATCTGGGGAAAGATGATGATTATTCCGGGGAATTGGCCCGCGCGAATAATTATTTGTCGGATGAAGTGAAACGCCTCACCGCAGGGGCTGCTTCCTCCACAGAAAAAGCCGAAAAGGTTTTCGCATTTGTCCGGGATAATTACACCTGTACCGATTACTCTTCGTTATGGAAGAGCCAGCCGCTCAAAACCACTTTCAATAAAAAGAACGGGAACGTGGCCGACATCAACATGTTGCTCACCGCCATGCTGCGCGAGGCCGGCCTGGAAGCCGTTCCGGTGCTCCTCAGCACCCGCGATTACGGGAAAATGTACGCCATGTACCCCATCCGCAGCAAGCTCAACTACACCATCGTGAGCGTATTGGCGGACAATACAGAATATTTCCTTGACGCTACGCGCCCTTTCCTCGGATTCGGAAAGCTGCATGCTTCCTGCTATAACGGTCCCGCGCGGAAAGTGAACGTTTCGGCCGATCTGATCGCCTTCGAGGCGGATTCGTTGTTCGAGAAGTCGGTGACGGGCATCTTCATCTCGCCCGACGAAAAAGGCCGTTTGAAGGGGCACTTCCAGCGGCAATACACTTTGTTCGAATCATACGACGCCCGCGCCCGCATCCGGGAAAAAGGGAAGGACGCATTTTTCAAGGAGCTGGCCAAAGGCTTTGTGACGGAAATCGAAATGTCGAACGGAGAACTGAAGGAACTGGAGAATTACAGCAACCAACTGGTGGTGGATTATGATTTCAAACTCGGTGAGCTCGATGAGTCGGGGATGATCTATCTCCAGCCGATGTTCTCGGAATCCCTGCGCAGCAATCCTTTCAAATCCCAGGACCGCAGGTATCCCATCGAGATGCCGGCAGTAACGGACTACAACTATACCATGACGCTGCAGCTGCCCGAAGACTGTGTGGTGGAGGAAGCGCCGAAATCCACCATCGTCAAGTTCAATGACGGGGAGGGGATTTTCCAGTACCTCGTGCAGGTGCAGGGGAACTCGCTCATGATGCGATCCCGCCTGAAATTCAACCGCGCGTTGTATGATCCTGAAGAATATCAACCCTTACGCGAATTTTTCGACGTGGTGGTGAAGAAACACGCCGAACAGATTGTCATCAAGAAGAAAAAAGCATGATCCGGATACTGAGCCTTATCTCCATAATATTGGCGGCCATGACCGCAAGCGCCGCCGCCCCGCAATACCCCGTCAGCGCCATCCCGGCGAAGCTGATGGAAAACGCCGTAGCGGTACAGCGGTATGAACTGTTGTCGGTTAAGATCGGCGGCACGCGGGACGTGCGGTACATTCATCACGTCGCCATCACCATCCTGAACGAAAACGGCGACAAGTTTTCCGGTTTGCGCCAGTACTACGACAAGTACCGGGAAATCAAAGACATCTCCGGCGCGCTGTACGACGCCCAGGGTAACCAGCTGCGCAAGCTGAAACAAAGCGAAGTGCGCGACCAGAGCGCCGTGAGCGACAACAACCTCATGGACGATGGCCGCATGAAAACACATAACTTCTACCATAAAGTATATCCCTACACGGTTACTTATGAAATCGAATACCGCAACCGTTTTACGGCCAGTATGCCGTTCTGGGTGCCGCAGGGCAGTTACCAGTACGCGGTAGAACATAGCAGGATGGAAGTCAGCGTGCCCGAAGGCTTTGACCTCCGCTTCCGGCAATATCAATACGCCGGCGAGCCGGAGCAGAAAGCGGAGAAAGGAGGGAAGCTGCTGGTTTGGGAGGTGAAGAATATCGCGGCCATGCTGGAAGAGCCTTATACCGGCCCCCTGCGCGACCGCAGCCCGATCGTTTACCTCGCGCCCGGCAAATTCTCGTTCGCCGATTATGACGGCGACATGAGCACCTGGGAAAACTTCGGCCGCTTCCAGGCCCAGCTTAACCAGGGGCGCGATGTGCTGCCGGCCAGCATCAAATCCACCGTTGCGCAGCTCACCGCCAACGCGAAGACCGATACCGAAAAGATCCGTATCCTTTACGAATACATGCAAAAGAACACCCGCTACATCAGCATCCAGCTGGGTATCGGCGGCTGGCAACCTTTCGATGCAACTTACGTGGCCTCCAAAGGCTATGGCGATTGCAAGGCGCTGGCCAACTATATGAAGTCATTGCTGGCAGAAGCCGGCATCCGCTCGCATTACACGCTCGTGCATGCGGGCGACGGTGAAACGGATTTCATTGAAGACTTCACCTCCGACCAGTTCAATCACATCATCCTCTGCGTGCCCGGCGCCAAAGATACCACCTGGCTCGAATGCACCAGCCAGACCGCGCCCGCGGGCTACCTGGGGAGCTTCACGAACGACCGGCCCGTGCTGCTCATCACCGAGCAGGGCGGGAAGCTGGTGCGCACTCCGGCATACCCCGCCGCGCAGAACCTGCAGCACCGCATCATTACCGCTGAAGCGGACGAGGCGGGCAACCTGAAAGTAAACTGCAAAACGCGGTACACAGGGCTGCAACAGGACGATTACCACGGCATGGTGAACTACCTCAGCAAAGACAAGCAGGTGGAATACCTCAAAGAGCGCCTCAAGCTGCCCAGCTTCAATATCGGCCGGCTGGAATATACCGAGCGGGCTGACGCAGTGCCCGTTCCGGAAATGGAGGAGTCCCTGGAACTGACGGTCGCCAATTACGCCTCCGTAACCGGCAAGCGCCTGTTCATCACGCCCAATATCCTCAACCGCAGAAATAGCAAGCTGTCCGACGAATCGGGCCGCAGCACGGATATTTATCTCCGCATGCCTTACCAGGACGCCGATACCGTGCAGATCACTTTGCCGGCCGGGTATACGCCGGAGTCGGTGTTTGCGCCGGTGGAGCTGGCCTCGCCTTTCGGCAGTTATGCCGCGAAAGTTACTGTGGAAGGCAACCGCCTGTTATACGTACGGCGCCTGGAAATGAAAGCGGGGCGCTTCCCCGCAAAGGTTTACCCCGAGCTGGAGGCGTTTTTCAATCAAATCTACAAGTCTGACCGAAACAGGGTCGTTCTCGTCAAAAAGGAAGCATAAATAGCGAAGGGCGCCCCACAGTAGGGCGCCCTTCTTCTTGTATGTACTTTTTGCATTACGGCTATTTTTCCCGCACGCTCACGGATATCCGGCGGTCCAGTTTCCGCTCTTCGTCCGGCGCATCGGCCGCGGCTTTGGCGAACTGGCTGCCGTAGCCTTCGGCGCCCAGCAACTGCACGGGCTTTACGTTGGCGGCGGACAGGGCGGATGCTACGGCGGTGGCGCGTTCCTGCGACAGCTGCTGGTTCTTCTTCGCATCTCCCGTAGCGTCCGTATATCCTCCGATCTTGATTTTCGCTTTCGGGAAAGCGTTGAGGATGGCTGCGAGGTTATTGATCTGCACCTGGCTTTCGGGCGTGATCTCGGCGGAGCCGGTGTGGAAGTTCAGGTTGTCGAAATCGAACCATACGTCCTTCCCCGCGGCTGCGTCCGGGTCCTGCAGGAATTGCACGAGCCGGTCTTCGATACCGCCTTTGTAGGCGTCGAGTACTTTACCGTCGGGCAGCGTTACTTTGATGGATTCGCGGGTAATGGGTGGTGCGGGCGCGGCGGCGTGGGTGTCTTCTATCGCGGTGACGCTGTCAGACTCCACGACGGTCATCGTTTCCTGGGCGCCGCATCCCCGCAATAACCACCACAGCAACAGGATGGCCGCGATGGCGATGACGAGCCAGGTCACCCATTGATTGCCGCCGGAAGCAGTGGTTTCGTGGACGGTATGCGCGGGCGTATGGGCGGCGCCTTTGAATGCGCCGGTGAACGACGACAGGCGGGCGCCGATGTCGCTCAGGCTGCCGAGGCCCAGGATGCCGGCGAGGCCGAGACCGGAGGGCACGGAGGCGAGTATTTTATCCTTTTGGCTGGTGAGTAGTTCCAGAACGCCGGTAGTGCCCAGGCCGGCGGTATCCGCGTGTTTGCCGACGATGCCCAGCGCCGCGGGGGCCGCAGTCTGCAGCAAGGTATCGGCCGATTGCGGACGGATGCCGGCATAGTTGGCCACCGCCCCGGCGATCTCGTTCGAGCGGCCGCCGAACAGCGATTGGAGGAATTCCGAGCCCTTGGCCAGCAATCCCGTGGGAATGCCCGCGCCAGTATTGGCCAGCTGCGAAATATCCGTCCCGGAAGCCTGGTGCAGCAGGTTCATGAGGCTGCCCGAATCCCCGGAGCCCGCTTTGGCCAATAAGCCCGTTAAAACCGTGGGGATGATGCCGCCCAGCGCTTTCTGTATGCCGGACTCGCTTTCACCGAGCTGCGCCGCGGCCTTTCCGGCAAATTCGTTGTTGAACAGCTGCTTCAGGGTTTCAATGAGGTCAAACGCCATAAATGAATGTTTTGGTGGTGATACGATATGGAAGTAACTGAACTATAACAGCGCGCGCCAGCTACAGTTCAATATAAGGCGGGATTTTACACAAATACGCCGCAAAGCCTTCGGAATGAAGGGAATAGACAAAATAGCAGCTTTTTTACATATAAACTGAAAATAATGCAGATAGGGAAGGGAAATGCTGTCAACCTGGCTGATTTTCTCAACTGGTTCGGGATTTGATCCACCTGAACCAAATCAATAATCCAATCGTTAACCTAAAGGAGAATAAAGCAACATATGAATCTTAACAACTTTACCATCAAGTCCCAGGAAACGCTGCAGGAAGCGCAGCAGCTGGCGTTCAATCACCGGAATTCGGCGATCGAGACCGGCCACATCCTGAAAGCGTTGCTGCAGGACGAAGATAACAGCATAGAATACCTGCTGAAGAAGAACGACGTGAACACGGGGTTCCTCGACGGCAAGCTCAACGAGCAGATACAGGCTTACCCTACCATCAGCAGCGGGGAAGGGGGACAAATGCTCAGCCGCGAGGCGAATAACGCCATCCTGCGGGCAGGCGCCAGCATCAAGGAATTCAAAGATGAATTCGTGAGCGTGGAGCACCTGCTGCTGGGCCTCCTCGGCGGCAGCGACGATACCGCCAAACTGCTGAAGAACGCGGGGCTGACCGAAAAAGGCCTCAAAGCCGCCCTTACCGAGCTGCGGAAGGGGGGGACGGTCAACAGCCAGACGGCCGACGCCACGTATAATTCCCTCGAAAAGTACGCGAAGAACCTCAACGAAGCGGCCCGCGCCGGCAAGCTCGATCCCGTGATCGGGCGCGACGAGGAGATCCGGCGTACCCTGCACATCCTCAGCCGCAGGTCTAAAAACAATCCCATCCTCGTAGGGGAGCCGGGTGTTGGTAAAACGGCCATCGCGGAAGGGCTTGCGCACCGGATCATCAACGGCGACGTGCCCGATAACCTGCATAATAAAATTATTTACGCCCTCGATATGGGAGCGCTCATGGCGGGCGCCAAGTACCGCGGTGAGTTTGAAGAAAGACTGAAAGCCGTGGTGAAAGAAGTGGCCGATTCCAATGGCGACATCATCCTGTTCATCGACGAAATCCATACCCTCATCGGTGCGGGTGCGATGGAAGGCGCGATGGACGCGGCCAATATCCTGAAACCCGCATTGGCAAGAGGTGAGCTCCGTGCCATCGGCGCCACCACGCTCAACGAATACCAGAAATATTTCGAAAAAGATAAAGCCCTCGAACGGAGGTTCCAGAAAGTATTCATCGACGAACCCTCGGTAGACGACGCCATCTCCATCCTCCGCGGCCTGAAGGAACGCTACGAAAACCACCACCACGTGCTGATCCGCGACGAAGCGATCATCGCCGCCGTGGAACTTTCGCACCGGTATATCACCGACCGCTTCCTGCCCGACAAAGCCATCGACCTGATCGATGAAAGTGCGGCAAAGCTGAAGCTGGAAATGAACTCCATGCCCGAAGAGCTCGACGAACTGGAGCGCCGCATCCGCCAGCTGGAAATTGAAAGGGAAGCCATCAAACGGGAAAACGACGAAGACAAGCTGCGCGAGCTCGCTGCTGAAATCGCCCGGCTGGGAGAAGAACGCAATACCTTCAAGTCGAAATGGCAACAGGAGAAAGAAGTGGTGGACCAGGTCCAGGACGCCAAAGCCGCCATCGAAAACCTGAAGCTGGAAGCCGAACAGGCCGAACGCAACGGCGATTTCGGGAAAGTAGCCGAGATCCGTTACGGTAAAATCAAAGAACAGGAGAAACTGGTGGCCGATCTTACCGCCGAGCTGGCAGAAATCTCCTCCAATAATAAACGCCTGCTGAAAGAAGAGGTAGACGCGGAAGACATCGCTGAAAATGTGGCAAAAGCCACCGGCATCCCCGTCACCAAAATGCTGCAGAGCGAAAGGGACAAGCTGCTGCAGCTGGAAGACGAGCTGCACAAGCGCGTGGTAGGGCAGGACGAAGCCATTGTGGCCGTGGCCGATGCCATCCGCAGGAGCCGCGCCGGACTGAACGATCCGCGCCGCCCCATCGGTTCCTTCATCTTCCTCGGGACTACCGGTGTCGGTAAAACGGAGCTGGCCAAAGCGCTGGCGGATTACCTGTTCGACGACGAAGGCATGATGACCCGCATCGACATGTCGGAATACCAGGAAAAACATTCCGTAAGCCGCCTCGTAGGCGCGCCTCCGGGATACGTGGGATACGACGAAGGCGGCCAGCTCACCGAAGCCGTGCGCCGCAAGCCTTACAGCGTGGTGCTGCTCGATGAGATCGAGAAAGCCCACCCCGATACTTTCAATATCCTGCTCCAGGTGCTCGACGACGGGCGGCTGACCGATAACAAAGGTCGTACGGTGAACTTCAAGAACACCATCATCATCATGACGAGCAACATGGGCAGCCATATCATACAAGAGAATTTCGAAAAAATCACGGATGAGAATAAGGACGAAGTGGTGGACAGAACGAAAGACGAAGTGATGAACCTGCTGAAGCAAACCATCCGTCCCGAGTTCTTAAACCGTGTGGATGAAGTGATTATGTTCCAGCCGCTCATGCGCTCCGAGGTACGTGGAATTATTAACATACAATTACAACAACTGAAGGAGCTGGTAGCAAAGAATGGCATGATATTGGAATTCTCTGAGTATGCGCTGGACTACCTGGCAGAACAGGGTTACGATCCGCAATTCGGTGCAAGGCCGCTGAAGCGTTTGATCCAGAAAGAAATCGTGAACCTGCTCAGCAAGAAGATCCTCGGCGGAGAAATCGACAAGACGAAACCGGTTTTGGTAGATGTTTTTGACAATGTGGTCGTGATCCGCAATACTTAAACAAGTCATTTCTAATACGACGATATACAGTTACAGGTAAATGCCCGGATGAATCCTCATCCGGGATTTTTTTTGTCCATACGAACACATTATTATTTAATACAAATTAAAA
Source organism: uncultured Chitinophaga sp. (assembly GCF_937874145.1). Classification (GTDB taxonomy): domain Bacteria; phylum Bacteroidota; class Bacteroidia; order Chitinophagales; family Chitinophagaceae; genus Chitinophaga. Next base: position 7,773 of record NZ_CALNBI010000181.1, read on the forward strand.
TTAGATATAATCTAAATAAGCGGTTATCTTGTGGGCGCGAAACGAACTACCCGCTAGCCCTGCGGCAAGAAGTGGTCCCGCTTCACCGGGACGGAAATTTGTGTTGTCAGGATTATGGGGGTTAAAAGGCCTACAGGAAGGGCGTAGGGCACGGCTCTGCGCCTTCCCCTGTACGGTTGAAATGCGTAACGGGCTGAAATCCGTACATTTGGGTTAAAACCAGGCATATGTACCCGATTGGAGAAAGAGAGAAGAAGTTTATGGCGATGGCGGTTGAATTATCCGCCCGCGGCATGCGGAATGGCGAAGGCGGGCCTTTCGGCTCGATCGTGGTGAGGGGAGAAGAAGTGGTGGGGGAAGGATGGAACCAGGTGCTTACGCACAACGATCCCACGGCGCATGCCGAGGTGGTGGCCATCCGCGACGCCTGCCAGCGCCTGGGGACTTTTCAGTTAACCGACTGCGAGATTTATACATCCTGCGAGCCCTGTCCCATGTGCTTCGGCGCGATCTACTGGGCGCGCCCGCAAAGGGTTTTCTTCGCCAATACCAAAGAGGAAGCGGCGGAAATCGCATTTGACGATTCTTTCATTTATCACGAGCTGGAATTGCCTTACGGCGACAAGAAGATCCCCTTTATTCCCATGCCGGAAGAGTCGGCGCGGGAAGTGTTCCGGGAATGGGCCCGGAAATCCGATAAGAAAGTGTACTAGTCGTACTACCTGCGCGAAAAATAGTAAATCCAGAACAGCGCGATGGCCATAAACAGGACGATCAGCACCACGATCGCGTAATAGAGGTAGTAGTTGGCTTTCTTCTTCCGGCGGGTTTTCCGGCGGAGGGAATGCAATACATTCCACTTCGCCTGCCTGAGCCATCCCGGGATCTGATCTTTACTGGAAATGGCGGACAAACCCTCCACGGCTTCGCTGCACAGCTCACAGTCCTGCAGGTGCATTTCCACCTCATGCCTCTCGGAAGCACTCAGTTCACCCTTGACGTAAGCCAGCAGCTGGTCCTGCGAAGGACAGGCGGTTTCGGTGAATATGTCAGCAAATTCGTTGTTCATATCTGTTTGGGCGTTTGCCTGCTGTTGCAAGTTAACGCATATTTTTACTGTACTTTTCCAATAATATTTTGAGGTTGCGTTTCCCGTTCTGGATGTAGCTTTTTACCTGCCCGGCGTTGAAACCGGTGATGTCGGATATTTCCTGGTAGCTTTTTTTGTCGAGGTAAAATAGCCGCACGGCAATGGCCTGATCGGGATTGAGCTCCCCCAGCGCGCGCTCCATGTTGTCGAGCATAAGATCTTTTTGCACATGGGCGGTTTGCCGGATATCTTCCTGCTCCGCGGCGCCGGGCACCAGTTCTTCTTTTAACTCCATGTCTTTTTTATGGCGCAGCTGCATGAGGCAGTGATTCTTCGCCACCTGGTAAATCCAGGCTTTGAAATAGATCACCTCGTGCCGGTGGATCTCCGACAAAACTTTGAGGAAGATCTGCTGCACGCTGTCGCGCGCGTCTTCCTCATTCTTGAGATACTTCATGCAAAGGCCCAGCAGCAGGATGGCGTATCGGTCGAAGAGGACGCCGATCCACTCGGTGTTGCCGTCGGCTTTATACCGTTGGAGCAGGTCCTGGTCGCTCAGGTGTTGATATTGGTCGGATAGATGCACGATGTTACAGTAGCGTTCTCTATTGAGATGCATAAGTAAACAAATTCCACAAAAGTTTCAAGTTTAATTCATCGTGCTGAGCTCCGCCTGCGCGAGGGATTTCATGGAGCCTTCCGAATTGGCGATGTCCTTGAGAATGCGGCGGGCCTTGCCTTTCTGGCCTTTTGCCCGGTAGCAGATAGCCATCTGGTAGCGCGCGCGTTCGGCATAGCGGCCACGGTCCGACAGTTTACGGTATTGGTTGATGGCTTCGTTGTAATCGCCCTGTTGCTGGTACTGCATAGCGGAGCGGTACACATAGTCGTCGCCGTTAACAGGCCTGGTGGTTTCCTTTTTCTCAGCCGCGGGCGGATCGTCTTTCTCTGCTTCGGCGCGCGCGGGCTCGGGCGCTTTTTCTTTCGGTGTTTCTTTCTGTTCCTCTTTAGCGGGCTCTTTCGGCGTTTCTTTCTGTGCCGGCGGCGGTGTGGCGTTGGCGATGAGGGCGCGGGCGTTGCTGTCGGTAACCGGCGGTTTGGGCAGCGCGCTGTCTTTCACCGGTTTTTTCTTCTGCGCCGTGTCTTTCACGGCAACGGGCAGCGCGGCGGCCGACATATGGGAAGTGTCGCGGGTGCTGTATTTGGTCTGGATGACGAGGGGCTTCACTTCCTGCTGCGTATCTGTCGTAACCGGCTGGTAATCGCCCAGTGCCGCGCCCTGTGGCGCGGGCAGCACGATGGCATCGGCCGCGCGCAGCGGGAGGGAAGACAGGGGAGGCCTGTTCTTCAGGTGTTGCTGTAACAGGAAGATGCTGCCGCCGCCGAATGCGAGGAAAACGACCGTCCAGAAGTACGATTGCGCGCTTTCTGCAAAGCTCCTGCGCGCATGCGGCTGCGGTTTCAGCACGGGCTGTTTCTGAGCGCGGGCAACAGGCTGTACGCCGGCCGCATATTCGCGGTGGATGTACTGGCTGAGTTGTGTGCTGAGTTGCTGGTAGGATTCGACGTTGGCCGGGTTTTCCACCGTGGCCAATGCGTCGTGACAAAGATCGCACTCCACCAGGTGCTGTTCCACGAGATGATGTTCCACACCGGTCATCTGCCCGAGATGATAACGCCGCAACTGATCCCTGTTCAGGCATCGAACGGGCGTGAAAATCCGGAGGACCCTTTCTTGTCTTGGAGAATGACTATTCATATGCCGCCTCTTTCATATACGTGGCAACCGTTTGCCGGATGCCTTTCAGCCGGTCGCGGACCTGGCTGGTATTCATGTGCCGCGATTGCGCAAGCTCCCGGAGGGGCTTGTGATCGAGGTAAAATGCCTGGAGTAGCTCCATGTCTTCGGGGATCAGCCTGCCGAGGGCTTTTTCCAGCTGCCCGGCCAGCGCCACCTTCTCGATGGGATTGCTCCCCGCCATATCCACCCGGGATTCGAGGTCGCGGAGGGCAGGCGAATTGCCGGTTACGCGGGATTTACCGAAGTATTGCTGCACCAATCCGTAAAGGATTCCGTTGATCCTTCCCGTAGCGCCCGATAATTGGTGATAAAGCTTTTCCGTTAATTCGGGGAATACGGTTTCTGCGGGATGCTGGGCGTCGAGCCCGGGTAAACAAACCGCCACCATCAGGTGGCTGTAGCGGTCCAATAATGCCCCTGCGGCTTCTCTTTCCCGGAATTTCCTGAACCGGAGAAGCAGTTCCCTGTCGCTAAGGTTATTTAACTGGAGATGCATATATTTCTATACTATATTTACGTAAATCCGGTACAAAAGTTCACCGGGTTCGACATATTATTTAAACAATTAACATGCCATTAGCCATCACGATAGTGCCCATTATGCCGCTCCGGTCGGAGCCGTCTCACCGCAGTGAAATGATTTCCCAGGCGGTTTTCGGGGAATGCCTTGAAACAGAAACGGTTACGGCCGACGGCTGGGTGAAGGTCAGGATGCAGTACGACGGCTACGAAGGATGGGTGACGCGATCCCACCTGGAAACCATTCCACAGTCGTTGTACGATGCGCCCCCCACGCACCGGGTGGCCCGCTGGCAGGCGGTGGCTGCTTTCAACAGCCGGCCCGTTCACCTGCCGTTCGGCACCCTGCTGAAGCTGGGTACCGGCGAATGGGGCAGCGCCACGGTGGCCGCGGGCGAGGGGATCGTGCCTTTTGCGGCGGCGCCTTCGCCCGGGAAGGACTGGGAGCCCATTGCCATGGAATTCCTGAATACGGGATACCTCTGGGGCGGGAAAACGGTTTTCGGGACAGACTGTTCCGGCTTTACACAAACCGTGTATAAAATCCTCGGCATCCCGCTGCTCCGCGACGCCTACCAACAGGCCGCGCAGGGCGAAACAGTGTCCCTCCTCCAGGAGGTCCGCTCCGGCGACCTCGCCTTTTTCGATAACCCGGAAGGGCGCATCACGCACGTGGGCATCCTGCTCGACGATCAGCGGATCATCCATTCTTCCGGGAAAGTACGCATCGATCCAATTGATAACCAGGGGATTGTAAACGCCGAGACCGGGGAGCGCACGCATCAGTTACGGCTGATCAAACGGTTGTTTTAATGGGGAAGACATAAAAAAAGCCCGGCGGGAAGGATTCCGGCCGGGCTTTGTATTTTCTCCGCTGGGGGATTATTGCTGCATGAAGGTTTTGTTGTACAGTTCGAAAGCTTCACGGATGATTTCTTCCGCTTTGGCTTTGTTGCCGAACTCTTCCACCTTTACGGTCTTCTTTTCCAGCGTTTTGTATTCTTCGAAGAAGTGACGGATCTCGCTGAGCAGGTGCGGGGGCAGCTCGGAAATGTCGTTGATGTGGGCCACGCTCATGTCGTGCGCCGCAACGGCGATGATCTTATCGTCTGCCTCACCGCCGTCGATCATCTGCATCACACCAATCACTTTTGCGTCCATGATGCACATGGGAACCACTTCGATCTGGGAAAGGATGAGGATATCGAGCGGGTCGTTATCGTCGCAGTATGATTTCGGTATGAAACCGTAGTTGGCGGGGTAATATACGGAGGAATACAGCACACGGTCGAGCTTGAGCAGGCCGCTGTCTTTGTCGAGTTCATACTTGGCGCGGGAGCCCTTGGGGATTTCGATGATGCCGGTAACCACGTGGGGGGCATTATCGCCGGGACTTACACTGTGCCATGGATTCGTTGTCGTCATTCAATCTTGCTTTAAAAAATATAATATCAATCTCGTTTACTGACGGGTAAAAACACGGAACGGGTTGAATGTTCAACCCGGCCGGATAAGAAATTCCCGGTTTGTTCAGTGCGCAAAATTAATGAACAAACCGGGAAAAGCTATAAAAAATTGGGACAGATCATTTTATGTTGGCGGTATCCAGTAATTCGGGGGGCATGCTGTTCATGTCCATCGTTCCGGGGGGAACGGAGGTGGGCAGTATGCTTTCGAGCGTCAGGGAGATTTTCCACTGGCCGTCTTCCTTCACGAGCAGGAGTGTTTCCTGGGAGCTGACGGAGGAATTCAGGATGGTGACGGTGGCTTTGTCGCCGTCTTCGTTCTGATTAACCACCTTCAGCTTGGCGTTTTTGATCTTTTCCCGTTCATTTTCATTGCGCTTGCCGTCGAAAATGGAATAGAGGAGGATCACCGACTGGGACTCTTTCGTGGCGTATTCTTTGGCACGTTCGAAATTCGATTCCTGGATAGCGTGCATAAACTCCAAGGCAACCTCCTGCGGTTCGGGTTTTTTCTTGCAGCTGCTGATACTGAGTGCCAGACCCGAAACGCACATAAGGTATAAAAATCGCCTGTAATAGCTCATGTGGTTGATAGGTTAATGTTATAATGTCTTACCGCAAAAGTAGATGGAATCTTCCAATTGCACAACTTACAACAATGGCTGTTAAGGCCGTGTTAATTGTGGTCCTTCTGTTTGTGGTCCTTATGGTCTTTGTGATGATGATCCCTGTGGTGTTCCCTTTCCTTTTCGCGTTCTTCCTCTGCTGCTGCGGAAGCGTCGTAAGCCTTGATGATGGCTTTTACGAGTCGGTGGCGCACTACATCTTCCTCGTCGAGTTCCAGGTAACCGATGCCGTCGATGTTGCGGAGGATGCGGGCCGCTTTGCCGAGGCCGCTCTTCTGGTTTTTCGGAAGGTCCACCTGCGTGAGGTCGCCCGTGATGATCGCCTTGGCGGAAGAGCCGATACGGGTGAGGAACATCTTCATCTGCAGGTCCGTGGAGTTCTGGGCCTCGTCGAGCAGGATGAAGGCATTGTCAAGCGTACGGCCACGCATATAGGCGAGCGGCGCGATTTCGATGATCCGGTTGGTCATGAAATAGTTCAGCTTGTCGGGAGGGATCATATCGTCCAGCGCGTCGTACAGGGGGCGCAGGTACGGATCGATCTTTTCCTTCAGGTCGCCCGGCAGGAAACCCAGGCTTTCGCCGGCTTCCACCGCGGGGCGGGTGAGGATGATCTTGCGAACGGCCTTGTTTTTGAGGGCGCGCACGGCAAGGGCAACGGCGGTATAGGTTTTACCGGTACCGGCGGGGCCGATGGCGAAAACGATGTCGTTCTTGTCGGCCAGGGTCACCATCTTCTTCTGATTGGCGGTCTTGGCGCGCACGGTACGGCCGTTAGGGCCGAAAACCAGCACATCGTTGGGGTTGCGGTCCTTGAAATGGTCGATGCCGGAGCCTTCTTCCTCTCCAAGGATCTGTTCAAAATAGTTTTCGCTGAGGTGGCCGTTCCTTTCGAGGTAACTGACGATCTGACCGATCTTTTCGCGGGCGGTGGCCACTTCTTCAGGGGCGCCCGACAGTTTCAATTGGGTTCCGCGGCTGAGGATTTTCAGTAAGGGGAACTTTTTCTTTAATAAGTCCAGTTTTCCGTTGTTGACACCGAAAAACTCGATCGGATTTACGCTGTCCAGGTTAATGATGGATTCTGTCAAGTGCGGTTCGATTTAAGCTTGTCCATAGTTTCGGAGTCTGAACAGTGCGTCGGAATAAACGGCGGCAGTTTGCGCCTGCCGTTTGGTATCAGAGACTGGATCAGATCCGGTATCCGTTCTGTTTGAACGCTGCTGCGCGTTCTGCAATTTTCTTGTCGCTCAGGGCGATGGCGCGCCACCCGTACCGGCAGGCCGATAAATGGGCCAGGCAATGCAGCCGCCATACCAGCAGCAGCAATAATCACGCCGTACCCCCGGGGCTGTGCGTTGATAACCATCTCGCGAACCTTGTCAGGATTGCGGTGAGCCGAAGCCACCATCATTTCGCTTTCAATGCCAAAGATCTGTGAAAAATGCAGTGATTCCCGCATTGGGGCTTGCCGCTTTCCGGGCCCCGTAATAATTTAAATTTTCATCCCGATGTTTGTGTATTAATCTGCTATAAATTAACGTAAAAAAATGACTATTTGTTTCCTGCGTCAAAGATATTATAAACGGGTCAATACAAATCATTTCTACCCCTGTGAATTTTTAATTAAACTTCATACCCTCTTTTTACACAGCTGATAGCGGGAATTTGTCTAATATATTGCCTACATTTGGCGGATCACTAGCCTATCCCTAAGACCATCTGCATGAACCATCCCTTGCTGACACAGGTGATTGAAGCCCTTCCCGATCCCGTAGCAGTGTTCGATACACAGCTGCGCCTCGTGACGGTCAACAGCGCTTTCTCCGACGAAAGCGCCCGCCATCTCGGCTTCGCCCTCCGGGCGGGGGATAGCCTGCGCCACCTGATGGACCTCCATCCCAACCTCGCCTCCCAGTCCATGCACGTCTGGCAGGCAGCCCTCAGCGGCGAGCGCATCGCCTTCGAACTGGCCTACGGCCACCCGCCCCTCCGCTACCAGATCTCCTGCAGCCCGCTGTACAACGACCAGCAGGAAGTTTTCCAGGTCATGATGGTCATCCGCAACGTCCAGGCCGAAACGGAAGTTCGCGAAAACGAGCGCTTCTACCGGTCCGTCCTCGAAAACCTCCCCGTTGGCCTCCAGGAATTCACGCCCGACGGATGGCACCGTAACATGAACGGCGCCCAGCGCGCCATCCTGGGAGCCGAGCACGCCGCCAACAACCGGCCCTACAACGTCTTCGAAGATCCCATCAACCGCCGCAGCGGCCTCACCGCCCTGCTCGATGAAGTCAAACAACAAAAGGCGCCCGTAAAAAGGGAAGTCCTTTTCCGGTATACCGAAGTCCATGAAGAGAACGTGACCCGCATCCAGCCCATGTACTACGAAGTCACCGGCTTCCCCGTGCTCGACCTCCAGGGCGATATCGAATGCCTGTTCATCATCCTCAGCGAAATCACCGAAAAAAAACTGGCCGTCCTCAGCCTCGAGAAAAGCGAGCGCCTCCTCCATACCATCGTCGAAAACCTGCCCGTCGGGTATATCCAGTTCGACAGCTACGGCTTCATCCGCCGCGTCAACCAAACGCAACGCCGGTTCTTCGCCTCCACGGGGCTGGAAGAACAGCCCGACAGCAACCTGGTGCAAGACCCCTTCGCCCGGCTCTTCGAGCTCGACCAGCTGTTTCTCCAGGTCCTGCAAAGGGGCAAAATGGTGCGGCTGGAAAAGAAACTCGAGTTCCAGGTACACACCGGCGCCGGGAAAACCGACCGCGAAATCTTCCTCGACCTTACCCTGTTCCCTGTGGAAGACCCGGTCGATAAAGACCAGATCGTGGTGGCGCTCGTCAATGATATCACCGAAAAGAAGCGCCAGGAACTGGAAAGCACCAAAGTCCAGGAGTCGCTGATCCAAACCGGCGAGATCGGCAAGATCGGCGGCTGGGAGCTGGATATGGCGACTAATGCGCTGCGCTGGAGCGGTCAGACCTACAAGATCCACGAGCTGCCGCCCTACGCCACCATGACGGTCGAAAAGGCGCTCTCCTTCTACGAGCCCGAATCCCGCGGGCGCATGGAACAGGCCATGGCCGCCTGCATGGGCCGGGGGAAGGCGTACGATCTGCAGGTCACCATCCAGACGGCCAGGAACAACACCCTGCAAGCGCGCGTCATCGGAAAGCCCGAATACAGAAACGGCCGCATCGTGCGCATTTACGGCGTGATCCAGGACGTAACGGAACAGTTCCGCATCCGCAACCAGCTCACCCGCAACGCGGAGCTCATGCGCCTCTTCTTCGATACGATCGATATGGGGTATGCGGTGATGGACAAAGACGGGAAAGTAAACTTCATCAACCGCAAGGCCCAGGAGATCGTGGACCATGGCAAAGTGATCGGGCGCAATATCTTCGAAGTGTTCCCCTCGCTGGTGGGATCTACGTTCCACGCCCGCGTGCGCCAGTGCATAGAGGCGCAGGCGCCTGTTTCGTTCTCCAATTACCTGCCGCAGCTGGACAAATGGTACGAATTCCTGCTGGCGCCCATGCAGGACGGGAGCATCTCCATCTTCACCCGGAATATTACCGACAGCAAAAAGATGCAGCGCGAGCTGCGCAAGGCCAACGAGCAGTTGTCGTCCCTCAATAAATTCCTCGTCAACCAGAACAAGCAGCTCGAAGACTTCGCGCATATCACTTCCCACAACCTCCGCGCGCCCATCGCCAACCTGAAAGCGCTCATGCAGATCATGAACGAAACGGCGGACGAGCAGGAGCGGGAGATGTACCGTGGTATGTTCCAGGAAGTGATCCGGAATATCGACGAAACGCTGAACGACCTGATCGAGATCGTGCAGATCCGCAAAGACCTGAACGTGGAAAGGGAGACGCTGGCGTTTTCGGACAGGTTGCAGAAGGTGAAGGATATTTTGCTGGTGGATATGGAAACCAGCGCCATCCGGCTCACGGCGGATTTCAGCGAAGCGCCGCATATCGAGTACCCGCGCATCTACCTCGACAGCATCCTGCAGAACCTGCTCACCAACGCCATCAAGTACCGGTCGTATGAGCGTACGCCCAGCCTGCATCTCAAAAGCAGGGTAGTGGAAGGGGGGATCATGCTGACGGCGGAGGATAATGGCCTGGGGATCGACATGGAAAGATACGGCGCGAAGTTGTTCGGATTCCGTAAGACCTTTCATAAAAACAAGGATGCCAAGGGGATAGGGCTTTTTATTACCAAAACCCAGATAGAAGCGATGGGGGGAAGTATACACGCTGAGAGCCAACTGGGTGCAGGAACGAAATTTATCATTACCTTCAGGCCCGAATAGCTAATCTATGAAGCCGCTACATTCGATCTTTATAGTAGACGATGACCCCATTCACCAGCAGATCACCGAGATCATGCTGGAACGACTGAGGATCGCTGATGCAGTCACTAAGTTTTCCGATGCCCAGGATGTGCTCGATCACATCCGCCTCAATGCCGCAGACCCCTCGGGCCTGCCGGATCTTATCCTGCTGGATCTCAATATGCCGGTAATGGATGGGTGGGAATTCCTCGAAGTGTTCGCCGATATCCGGCACCAGCTCGCCAAACCGGTACGCATCTACGTGCTGACCTCCTCTATTGACGAGCGGGACCGCGAACGGGTGGATCGTTTCGATTTTGTGTCAGGATACCTGACCAAGCCATTGACCAACGATATTATCATGGGATTGTTACCGTAACCGGCTGCCGCAATTCGCGGATGGTGGCCACGGGGTCGTGGGAGGCGAATACGGAGCTTCCCGCGACGAGTACGTCTGCGCCCGCTTCTACCACCAGGGCGGCGTTCTGCGTGGTAATGCCGCCGTCTACCTCGATCAGTGCATTCGATCCCGTTCTGCGGATGAGGTCGCGCACCTGGCGGAGTTTGATGTAGGTCTGATCGATGAAATGCTGGCCGCCGAAACCGGGGTTCACGCTCATGATGAGCACGTGGTCGAGGTCGGTGATGATATTTTCCAGCTGGCTGACGGAGGTGTGGGGATTGAGGGCTACGCCGGCTTTCATGCCGAGCCCTTTGATCTGCTGGATGTTGCGGTGCAGGTGGCGGCAGGCTTCGATGTGGACGGTCAGGTAATCCGCTCCGGCTTTCGCGAAGGCCTCCGCATATTTCTCCGGCTCCTCGATCATGAGGTGCACGTCATTCACTTTTTTAGAGACTTTCGTAACGGCGGAAATCACCGGCAGCCCGAAGCTGATGTTGGGCACGAAGCGGCCGTCCATGACGTCGAGGTGCAGCCAGTCGGCCACACTGTTATTGATCATGTCTACATCTTTACCGATTTCCAGGAAATTGGCGGCGAGCAGGCTGGGGGCGATGAGCGGTGTTTTCTTTTCCAAAGCGATACGAGTTTTCAATAGTTCACAATACTACAGATTTTTCGCCGAATCGAGCAGGTGTTGCGCTTCGGGATAATTTTTCCGGAATGAAAGGGCTTTGCTGAGATCGTCGAGCCCTGCGGCTTTGTTGCCCAGTACCAGCAACGCTTTCCCGCGATGGTAAAAGGCTTCGGCGCTCGTAGGGTCGGCCTTGGCGGCCATGTTGTAAGATGCGACGGCTTCTTTCCAGTTCCCTGTTTCCGCCAGCTGGTTGCCGATGCCGATGTACGCCGGGGCGTATGCGGGATCGCGGCGGATGGCTTCCTGGAATTGCTGCAGTCCTGCCGCCGGCTGCTTGCTTTGAACCAGGCATTCTCCCGCCAGGAAGGGTGCTTCCGCGGAAGTGGAGTCGATCCTGGCGGCCAGGCGGTAATAATCCACGGCGTCGGCACGGCTGCCCCGCGCGGCCAGCATGTCGGCCGTGAGCATCACCGCCTCGTATTCACTGGAATCCTGCTGGATGTGGATGGCGGACCGCAGCAAGTCGATCGATTTCACGGAATCCTGCTGCCGGAGCGCGATCAGCCCCCGGATATACAATGCCTGCGGCAGTTTGCCGGGCACCCCGGCCAATACGTTCGCCTGGCTGTCGGCCCCGGCGAATTCCTGGTGCTCTATCAGCGCGTTGGCGAGCCAGGTGCGCAGTTCGGTATTATCCGGCTGGATGGCCAGGTCGGTCCGCATATTGTGAATGGCGACGGCAAGGGAATCGGCGGGGGGCGCATCCTGCTGCTGTCCGGAGCCGGCCTGCTGGCCGCAGGCGTACAACAGGGCGGGTAGCGCCCAGTATAAATGGCGGGTATTCATCGCCCAAACATACAGAAATCCCTGTTATTTCGCATCTGCGGTAACGGCCGCTTTGCTGGTTTGCAGGAGCCATTCGCGCATTTTCGCGTAATCGGCATCCATCAGCACCGCTTCTTTCTCCAGTCCGTCCAGGATCATCACGCGCTCCGGCGCCTGGATAGCTTCCCGCAGGCTGCGGGGCATCGTGTTGGCGAACTTCACCGGGTGCGCCGTTTCGAGGAAAATGCCGCAATAGCCGGGATGGCTGTCCATGTATTTCTTCAGTCCCAGGTACCCCACGGCGCCGTGCGGGTCCATGAGATAGCGGCGGCGGGCGTATACGTCTTCCATCGCCGCCACGGTCTGCTCATCGGTAAAGCGGTAAGCGGTGAGGCTGGCTTTGAGGGCGCGGTCGTTCTGCGCGAAAAGCTGCAGGATGCGTACGAAATTGCTGGGGTCCGCCACGTCCATCGCGTTGGAAAGCGTTGCGACGTACTTCCCGTTTTCCAGGAAGCGCGGCACGGTATCGTTGACGTTAGTGGAAGCGATGAAGTGGGAAACGGGGAGCCCCATCGCGGCGGCCATCATGCCGGCGCAGATGTTGCCGAAGTTGCCGCTGGGCACGGAGATCACGGCGTCTTTCTTCATCTGTTTCACCTTGCGGTAAGCCATGAAATAATAAAACATCTGCGGCAGCCAACGGGCTACGTTGATGGAATTGGCGGAAGTAAGGGGCCTCCTGGCCTGCAGTTCCTCATCGAGGAAAGCCATTTTCACCAGCCGCTGGCAGTCGTCGAACGTGCCTTTGATCTCCAGCGCGCGGATATTGCGGCCCAGGGTGGTGAGCTGCTTCTCCTGCAGGTCGCTCACCTTGCCGGAAGGGTAGAGGATCACCACTTCCACGCCGGGCACGTCGTAGAACCCGCTGGCCACGGCGCCGCCGGTATCGCCGGAAGTGGCGACCAGTACGGTCACGGGCTTCTCTTCTTCTTTCCGGAAATACCCCAGGCAACCGGCCATGAAGCGCGCGCCCACGTCTTTAAACGCGAGGGTAGGACCGTGGAATAACTCCAATGCGTACACGTTATCTTCCACTTCGCGCAGCGGGAAGGGAAAGGTGAGCGTTTCGCGGATAATCTGCGTGAGCGCCTGCACGGGAATATCCGCACCGATAAACGGCTGGATCACCTTGCGTGCGATGTATTGGGGGTCGTATTCGTCGATGCGCTCGATGAAATCCTTTTCCAGCCGGGGGATTTCCACGGGGAAGTACAAACCTTTATCTGGCGCCAGGCCACGGATAACGGCTTCCCGGAACGAAACGCGGTGCTGGTGGTTCTGTAGGCTATAATACTGCATGTTGATGGGCTTTGATGGCTTTTACGCCGGTGGAACTGATGCGGGAAACGTGAATGTGGTAGTCGACGCCGAGCGGTGCGTAGATGGTTTCCATCATCGCCGCTACGGCGCGCGCGTTGGCTTCGCCTTTGCTGAGCATGAAGACCGACGGGCCGCTGCCCGAGATCCCTCCGCCCAGGGCCCCCGCCTCGCGGCAGCGGAGCTTCAGGTCGTGGAATGCGGGGATGAGGATGGAGCGGATGGGCTCCACGATCACGTCTTCCAGCGAACGGGCGATCAGGTCGTAATCTTCGCGGTACAGGCCCGCTACCAGCGCACCTACGTTGCCCCACTGGCGGATGGCGTCTTTCAGCATCACCTGTTGCTTGAGGATCTCGCGCGCGTCCGCCGTCCGCACTTCGATCTGGGGGTGGATAACGGTCACCCAAAGGTCAGCGGGCGTATGCAGGGCGATCACATCCAGCGGCTGGTAGCTGCGCACGAGCGTGAAACCGCCCAGGATGGCCGGGGCCACGTTGTCGGCATGCGGCGTGCCGCAGGCCAGGCGCTCGCCTTCCATCGCAAAGCGGATCAGCGCTTCGGGACTGAAATGATTGTTGAGCAACATATTGCCGCCCGCTACGGCGCCCGCCGCGCTGGCCGCGCTGGAGCCGATGCCGCTGCCGGGATGGATGTTCTTGCGGATGGCGATCTCCATGCCCACTTCCGGCTTGCCGTATTCATGCAGCAAGGCCTGCAACGCCACGCCGGCTACGTTCTGCGACGCTTCCAGCGGCAGCTTCGCGCCTTCGATGGAAGTGATCCGCACGCCGGGAGTATCCGACAGGCGGATATCCATCTCATCGCCGGTGCTTTCCAGCGCCAGCCCGATCACGTCGAACCCGCAGGCGACGTTGGCTACGGTGGCCGGGGCGAATACCGTAACGGAAGGTTTATTGTCCTGGTTCATATCTTTCATTTAACGAACGGTTCTGATAATGTCTGCAAATATGCCCGAAGCGGTGACGTCGGCGCCCGCGCCCGCACCTTTCACGATCAGCGGCTGTGCTGCGTAGCGGTGCGTGGTGAACAGCACGATGTTGTCCTTTCCTTCCAGCTGGTAAAACGGGTGCTGCGGGCCTACCGACTGCAATCCTACGGAAGCCTTGCCCATGTGATACCTGGCCACGAACTTCAACCGCTCGCCCTTGTCTGCCGCGTTTTTCAGCAGCTGTCCGAAATGTGCCGCGCATACATCGAGCTGTTCAAAGAAGGCCGGTACGTCAGGCGCATTGAGGCAGGCATCGGGGAGGAAGGAATGGTTTTCGATGTCGTCCATCTCCAGCACGGCGCCGCTTTCGCGGGCGAGGATAAGGATCTTGCGCATCACGTCTTTCCCGCTGAGGTCGATGCGGGGATCTGGCTCGGTGTAACCTTCGTCCTGCGCGGCTTTCACCACCTGGCGGAAGCTGGAGCCATTTACAAAGTTGTTGAACACGAAGTTCAGGCTACCGCTCAGCACGGCCTCGATAGTCTGCACTTTGTCGCCGCTGCGTACGAGGTCATTGAGGGTGTTGATGACCGGGAGCCCCGCGCCTACATTGGTTTCGAACAGGAACGAAGCATTGTATTTGCGGGCCAGGTCTTTCAGTTTTTTATACGCCGCATAATCCGACGAGCAGGCGATCTTGTTGCAGGTCACCACCGAAATGCCATGCTGCAGGAAGTTAGCATACAGGGCTGCAACGGCGTCGCTGGCGGTGTTGTCGACGAACACGCTGTTGCGGAGGTTCATCTGCGGGATGCGGGCGGCGAAGGCTTCGAGGTCCATCGCTTCCCCCTGTTCCAGCGCTTCTTTCCACGCCGGCAGCGGGATGCCGCTTTCCGAGAAATGCATCTTCCGGCTGTTGGCCAGCGCGATGATGCGCACCTGCAATCCCAGCTCGCTGCGGAGATAGGCTTCCTGCTGCTGCAGTTGTTCCAGCAATTTACCGCCCACATTGCCGGTTCCGGCTACGAAGATGTTCAGCTGGCGGGTATCCGATTCGAAGAATACTTCATGGATGACGTTGAGCGCCTTGCGCAGGTCGTTTTTCCCGATCACGGCGGAGATATTCTTCTCGGTAGACCCTTGCGCGATGGCCCTCACGTTGATGGCGTTGCGCCCCAGCGCGCCGAAGAGCCGCCCGCTCATGCCGTGGTGGTTTTTCATGTTGTCGCCCACAACGGCCACGATGCAGAGGTCTTTTTCGACGGTGAGCGGCTCGATGCGCTTATCGTAGATTTCCTGGGAAAACTCGCTGTCGACCGCCGCCTTTGCTTTGAGCATATCGCTTTCGTTGATGCCCACGGTGATGGAGTGCTCGCTGGAGCTTTGGGTGATGAGGATCACGTTCACTTTTTCCTGCAGCAGCGCGTCGAACAGGCGGCGCGAGAAACCGGGGATGCCGACCATGCCGCTGCCTTCCAGCGTAAGCAGTGCGATACCCTTGATGCCGGAGATGCCGGTAACGGGGTAGGGCTTTTCGCCGTTGTCCTGTATAAGGGTGCCGCCGGCTTCGGGGTCGAAAGTATTTTTGATAAGGATGGGTATACGGCGGTTCATGACCGGCTGGATGGTGGGCGGGTAGATGACCTTGGCGCCGAAGTGCGACAGTTCCATCGCTTCTTCGTAAGAGATGCGCGGGATGGCGATGGCCTGCGGCACGATGCGCGGGTCGGCGGTCATCATCCCGCTGACGTCGGTCCAGATTTCGAGTACGCTGGCGTCTACGGCGGCGGCGATGATGGCGGCGGTGTAGTCGGAGCCGCCCCGGCCGAGGGTAGTGGTGTCGCGGTCGGCGTTGGAGGCGATGAAACCGGGGAACACGACGATGTCGGCCTGCTGCTGGTGGAAGAAGGCGGTGATATTGTGGTCGGTGGCGTCGAAATTGACGAGGGCGCTGCCGAACTGGTTATCGGTGAGGATGAGGTCGCGGCTGTCTTTCCAGGCGGCGTTCTGTCCGTTGAGGCGCAGTTTTTCCGCGACCATCCAGGAGGAGAGGAGCTCGCCGTAACTCATGACTTTATCCCGGCAGCGGTTAGACATCTCGCCGACCTGGAAGATGCCGTCGCAGAGGGCTTCCAGCTGGTTAAGCTGTTTCTTGACCTGGCTGAGCAGGCCGCTTTGCGCGGTGATGGGGAAGAGCTGGCGAACGGTATCGAGGTGGAGTTGTTCGATGTCGCGAAGGATGTCGCGGTATTGTTCGTTTCCTTCCGCGGCGATGTGGCCGCAACGGATGAGTTTGTCGGTGGTGCCGCTCATGGCGGAAACCACGACGGCCATAGCGCCTTTACGTTTATAACTGGCAAGGATATCGCATACCTGGCTGATGGCTTTGGCGCTGCCTACGGAGGTGCCGCCGAATTTTAGGACCTGCATGTTGAAATAAAATGTATGAGGAAAACGGAAGGGGAAGAACCCCGCTTGCTGGGAACCGGAGAAGCCCGGTCGGTGGACGATATGTGAAAATTAACCCCGGGATGGGGTTGTAATGGTTGTGGTGGTGGTAATAGTGCCCGTAGCTCCGGTGGAGAAAGGAGCAATACGGATAATATGTGAGTTGAATAAATGCACTATTGTTTTATGACGTTGATAAGACAAAGGTTCGTAAAATCGATGAGAAATGCAAGCTTTATTGTCAGATTTAGAAAATTTCTAAAGAAAAATCAGGGTGATGAAGGGATATTTACTAGCGTAAAATCGCTGTAGTAGTGGTTTTTGATGTATGTGACAAAATTATGACTAAGTGAGATTTAATTCGTGGGCCAGCGAATGGCCTGGAACCGTATAGGTTCAGTACGGCTTCAGTACTGATACCGTACTGTAACCGTACTACAACCGTAACGGAGTCTTGTCCTGATATAGGTTTACACCTGGTGTTAATACTGATATTGGTTTACATGGGTCCTGATAAGCCCTGTTCGCGGTTTACATTTGGCGGCATACCATCCTTTCAAAGTTTTGCGTACATTACAGCTGAAAATTCACGAACCTATACCCAATTGAAATTGAACATGACCAGATTCCTCAAACTGAAGCATTGGCAACTTTTCTGCCTTTTTATCGGGATTCCTTTTGTTTTCCAATTCGTAATGACATCCGCACTCGTGTCTGGCGGTGATCCCGCGGACATCCTGTTTTGGTTCCCAGTCTTAATGGCGGCGCTCAGCGGACTCTTTTTCAGCTGGTTTTATTCACTGGGTACATATCTGCACAAGAAGCTGCCCTATGATACCCGGATGCATCTTACCCGTTTCAAAATATTCCTGTTCGTGCCTGCCGCTTATATCATCGGTATCTGTTTATTAATGGCGGGTGCGATGCAAGATGGTTGGCAGGCAACCGGGTTGGAAATGGCTATCCCCGCGTTGCTCGTTCCAGTTCACCTGTTTGCGATGTTTTGCATTTTTTATTGCATGTATTTCATTGCCAAAGCAATGAAAACGGTGGAGACCGGGAAGGCGGGCACGTTTTCCGATTTTGCCGGGGAGTTCTTCCTCATCTGGTTTTTCCCCGTAGGGGTCTGGATCCTGCAGCCGAGGATCAATGCGATTTTCGCGGAAGACGAAGTGTATGGGGATGTGCTGTGAGTTGCGGTATCATAAGCAGTAGCATGCTTATGCCCGTTCTTCCGCTTCGGCGTCGAACAAGGCGTCGGAACTGGCCGGTACGATGCTGGCAGCGATGGCGGCGGCGGGGATCATGCCGAACAGGTAGATGATCGCCATCACGCAGGCAGCGAGCAGTTCGTTTGCGCCGTTAACGGGCAGCATACCTGCTATGGGAGCCGTTGCAACTGAATTGACGATGATAACAAGGGAATGGATGGCTTTTATCCAAAAGAACAGCAGCATCGTGGCGGCGAAAACGGTGGTCCGGGTTTCTGTGTCCAATACGTGCCCGGTGCCTTTCAAAACTACCATAACCGAAAAAAAGGATGTTGCGATGGAAAGCGAGGCCAGGAATACAGTTTGAAACCAGGGCGCCAATGCTACGATTATAACGCTGCGCGGGAAAAATTCGGATCGGAAAAGACTGAATAGTTGCAGCAGTTCGTATATGCCGAATAATACGAACAGCGCCAACATCCCTTTAAGAAACATGCGCTTCGCTGCAGCAGGGAGGTGGCCGGACCAGGCGGTGCCCACAGTGGGAACAATGCCTTTATACATGTGCATGGCCAATAAGCTGGCGGAATACAACATTACATTCCCTCCCAACGTCAGCCCTTCCGAAAAACTGATCGTAGTTAACCGCCCGACCGAATCGAGCTGATCGGTCCTTTCCATTACATAAGCCAGGGTCAGGAAAATCAACAGGCCTGCGGCGGTCCCCAGAATGATAAAAACGATCCCTGTCCTGCGAACGGGTGCCGTGTAAGTTTCATAATATGCCTGGATATATTCCACGGTATTGAGGAGCGACTGGCGGACTGATGGCCACATAGGCAAGGGGGATTTAGGTATAAAGATGATTCCAAGGTAAAAATTTTCTACAGCATTTGCGGGGTGTATCGGAATTTCCCTTAATTTTATCGCAGTTACGTATGCATTCTTCGCTTACATACAAGTATCAGAGCAATTATTGCTTCCTCATGGCAACCCTTGCCATGGATTCGGCGTTATAATGCCGGGGCCCCTTTGCGGCCATTCCCTCTTTATTACAGTATCCTGATCTGCTTGCCGGCTTACCCGCCGGGAAGGTTCAATTCCACCCATTATGCCACATTATCATACGCTCGGGCAAATTCCGCATAAGCGGCATACCCAGTTTCGTAAACCGGACGGCTCCCTGTATTCCGAGCAGCTATTTTCGACGGAAGGGTTCTCTTCCCATTACTCCCTGCTCTATCACTGCCATCCCCCCACC
>NZ_CALNBI010000182.1 GCF_937874145.1 uncultured Chitinophaga sp.
CATCAAAAACAGCATGGAAGCCATCGGCAGCGGCGGCGAGATTCGCCTGATCCAGCAAACCGGGGCCATCGTGATCGCCGATACGGGACCAGGCGTAGCAACACCTGCCGAGGTATTCACGCCATTCTTTTCCACCAAACCCGACGGCCAGGGCATCGGCCTCATGCTCGTCCGCGACATCCTTATGGCGCATGGCTGGCAATTCTCCCTCGAAACCCACGCCCCCGGCGACACGCGGTTTACCATCCGGTTTCCGCGTTAGCCGCATCCTCCCTTCTGTTGGTTACCTCATGGTTACCACGTTCACAATTCGCTGATTAATAAGTATCTTTAAGCAAACAGCGGAATATTATCGTGAATACCCAGGACCTGCTACTGTTCGACGCCCTCAAAGACGTGCCGGAACCGCAATTGCAATGGCTGATCGACCACAGCGAAAACGAACGTTTCGCCGAAGGCCATTATTTGTACAAGCCCGGCGACGAGATCCGCGGCATCCACTTCATCTTTTCCGGAACCATTGAGTTCTACCGTATCCAGGCCGGCAGCAAACTGCCTGTCACCGAGTTCTCCGCGCGCCAGGTAACGGGCATCCTGCCCTATTCCCGCGCCCGAGGGGCCATTGCTTTTACCCATTGCAGGACGGATGTGGAGATGATGACTTTCCCGAAATCCGGGATCCGGGAGATGATTGCGGAACATTACGAGCTTACGCAGGCGCTGGTTTTTGTGATGACCAACCGCGTGCGGGATTTCGCTATCATCACGCAGCAAAACGAAAAGATGATGGCCCTCGGCAAACTGGCGGCAGGACTGGCGCATGAACTGAATAACCCGGCGGCGGCGATCGTCCGCGGGTCCGACACGTTGGGCGAGCATTTGCGCACCGCACCGGAAACCTTCCGGAAGATGATGCTGACCAGGCTTTCGCCGGAAGAAGCGGACTTCGTCTGCGAACATATCCGCCAATCGCAGGCCGCGGCGGAAATGCCCGCGCCCGGCATGTTGGAGCGCAGCAGCCAGGAAGACGAAATCAGCGACTGGCTGTACGACCATCAGATCCCCGAGGCGGCGGACATGGCGGAAAACTTCCGGCATTATGGCCTGCATCCAGCAGTGCTCGACGAATTCGCCAAACAATTGCCCGCGGAATACCTCGGCACCGTGCTCTCCTGGATGAGCAGCCATTTCACCACCGAACGCATGCTGTCCGACATCCGGGAAGCCTCGCAGCGCATTTCCGGCCTCGTGAAATCCGTCAAGATCTTCACGCATATGGATGGCGGCACCGACAAACAATATATCGACATCCATACCGGCATCCGCAACACACTGGTCATGATGCAGTATAAATTGCGGAAAGGCAAGATAACCGTGACGGAAGATTTCGACCAGACGCTGCCGCCGGTATATGCCCTGTCCGGGGAATTGAACCAGGTCTGGACCAATCTCATCGACAATGCCGCCGATGCACTGGAGCCCCAGGGCAATGGCGCGCTCCGCATCCGCACGGAGCGCGACGGAGCGTTCGTGAAAGTGACCGTTGCGGACAACGGCCCCGGCATCCCGCCCGAAAACCTCACCCGCATCTTCGACCCGTTTTTCACGACCAAGGAAATCGGGAAAGGCACCGGCCTGGGGCTGGATGCGGTGATGAACATCATCCGGCAGCACCACGGCAGCGTGAAAGCCACGTCGGAGCCCGGAAACACCGTTTTTACCATTTGCTTCCCCATCAACGGCGAAGCGCATTCATCCTGACATGAACCAGCCGATTATATTCCTGATAGACGACGACCAGCAGGTGCTCCGCGCCATCAGCCGCGACCTGCGCAACCAGTACCGCGACCGATACCGCGTGCTGTCGACTTCCTCCGTAGCGGAAGCGCTGCAAAGCCTCACAGAATTGCAGAACAAAGGCGAAGAGATCGCCATGTTCCTATCCGACCAACGCATGCCTGAAATGGACGGCGTCCATTTCCTGGAGCAGGCCATGAAGATTTTCCCCGATGCCAAACGCGTACTGCTGACGGCCTATTCCGATACGGAGGCCGCCATCAAGGCGATCAACGACGTGAAGCTGGACTATTACCTCATGAAACCCTGGGACCCTCCGGAAGAGAAGCTCTATCCCGTGATGGACGAGATCCTGGGCGACTGGCAGGCCAATTACCGGCCCGACTTCAAAGGCATCCGCGTGATCGGGTACCAGTTTTCGCCGCGCAGCCACGAGATCAAGGACTTCCTGGCCGGCAACCTCATCCCGTACCAGTGGATGGATATGGAAAGCAACGAACAAGGCAAGCAACTCGCGGCTTCCAACAAGCTGGCCGCACAGGATCTGCCCGCAATCATATTTGAAGACGGCGCGCTCTTCACCACGCCGGCGCTGAAAGATATTGCCTCCCGCATCGGGCTGAACCCTACGGTCCGCAACCAGGTGTACGACGTGGCGATCATCGGTGCAGGGCCCGCGGGACTGGCGGCTTCGGTGTACGGGGCTTCCGAAGGATTGAGCACTTTGCTGATCGAGCGGCGGGCGCCGGGCGGGCAGGCGGGTACCAGTTCGCGGATCGAAAATTACCTGGGATTCCCCACGGGGCTCAGCGGCGCAGACCTGACACGCCGCGCCATCACGCAGGCCACGCGCTTCGGGACGGAGTTCCTGTCGCCGCAGTCGGTAGCGGGGATTGAAGTGAAAAATCAATACAAGATCATCCGGCTGGACGACGGCACCGAAATCTTCAGCAGGGCGCTGGTGATCACGACCGGCGTGGATTACCGGAAGCTGGAAACCCGCGGGATCGGTGATTTTACCGGGGCCGGCGTGTATTATGGCGCCGCGAGCACAGAGGCGGCATCGTGCCGGGACAAGGAAGTGTTTGTGCTGGGAGGCGGCAATTCCGCCGGGCAGGCGGCGATGTATTTGTCGAAATTTGCGCGGAACGTGCATATCGTGATCCGCAAACCGGATCTGCGCTCGTCGATGAGCGCTTACCTGATCGACCAGATCGCGCAAACGCCCAATATTCACCTGCTGCCTTGCGCGGAAGTGGTGGAAGGGATCGGGGAATCTAAGCTGGCGGCCATCCGGCTGCGCGACCTCAACTCCGGTACTGAAACCGAAATGCCGGCGGACGCGTTGTATATATTCATAGGCGCGAAGCCTTATACCGAGTGGATTTGCGACAAAATCATCAAGAACGAAAAGGGTTTTATTGAAACCGGGCGCGACCTGCAGCAATACCCGGAGTTCCGGCAGTTGTGGAAAGCGGCGCGCGATCCTTACATTTTGGAAACGAGCTGCCCGGGGATCTTTGCGGCGGGAGACGTCCGCGCCGGGGCCATGAATCGTGTGGCGGCCGCGGTGGGCGAAGGCTCGATGTCGATCAGCTTTGTACATAAATATCTATCTGAAACCTGATAACCTCGTAAAAACCAGGCATATGTCAAAACAACCCTGTCACCATATCAAGGAGCTGGAAACGCTCCTCCACCCGAAAAAATACGAATGCGAGGAATGCGTGAAACACGGGGGCACCTGGCTGCACCTGCGCACCTGCCAGACTTGCGGCGGCACTTTTTGCTGCGACAGCTCCCCTTCCCGCCACATGACGGCACACTTTCATGCTACCGGCCATCCCGTGGTGATTTCCGCGGAACCGGGGGAAAGATGGATATGGTGTTATGAAGACGAAAGTTTCGCTGATTATTAAAGAAAGCTTGCATATGTTATAGATTCGACATATATTTAGGATAAACCTCCTATCCTATGAAAAACGTATCCGCCACTACCCTCGCGGTGTTGCTGCTTTTTGCCACCGTATCCAACAGTTTTTTTTGCGGCATCCTCGCCTATAACTGGATCGATCCTTCGAGCGTGAAAGGCGCCCTGATGTTCCTGTTTTCCTGGGGCGCGGCCACCTGTGCCGGCTACCTGGTGCTGTCCCGGCTCATGGAAGCCGTATTTGGGAAAGTGGAATAAAGGTGTTATACAAATTTGGCGATATGAAAGTATCTTGCGGCTCAATTTTAGAGCTGTTATATGAGAATTTCATCCCTTGCCATTGCTTCCGCCCTGATTTTCGCCGCCTGCGGAAAGGAAAACAACGAAGAGTTAAAGCAAATGGACGCACTTTCCGGCACTTATGAGTACATTTCATTGTATGTAAAAGGAACGTCGGAAATTATTTACAAAGACGGCAATGACAACATCAGCATGGTCAGCGAAATGGAATATACTTCCAGGGAAATGGCCGGCATGGTTCTGTTCGAACAGGGCTCGATGACTACTTCGGGGTACACCTACAAAGTAAACTCCGACTATAACTTCCAAAGTTTTACCAATGGGAAGGCGGACGGGCCGGTGCAATCGTTACCCTTCCAGTTTTCCACGCCAAAGGTCAACGGCGTATCGCAATACCGGATCGCGGGGGATTCCGTGTTCCTCGACAAGGCTTTCAACCACCTCCCGGGCGCGGGCGGCCAACCGGGACAGATCCCTGCCATCCCCGTTGAGGCTAAATTTTCCCTTTCGAACGGCGACCTGAGCATTATCAGTTCGGTGTCGCTGGTTTCGCACCTCACGCAGGAAGGCATTCCCGCGACGCAGCACCAAAGGTTCGTGATGATCTCCCGGCTGAAAAAGCGTTAAAACGGAAACTTATATTATATTTGGTCTTCAAACAATTATCCCCATGCGTAAAATTTCATCCCTGGCCTACGTGCTTTTCGCAGCGATTGCTTTTGCAGGTTGCAGCGGAACAGGAGATATCCCGGTACCTGCTGGCACGAATGTAGATGGCATCCCCGGCGGCAACCCCGGCCCCGGTCCAGGAGGCAATCCCGGTGGTGGTTCGGGTAACCTTGATGGCACTTACGAGTTTGTTAATGTATCATTGACAGCCAAAACCGAGACTTCGACCTCCTCTTTCGGAATGACGGTAAAAACGGTGTCTGATGTGGAATACACTTCAACAGACAATACCGGCACGGTGGTGATCGACGGCAATAAAATATCCTCGACGAATTTCAGCTATAGTATAGAAGCGACGATGAAAACCCAGATGTACTCGAACGGCGTGCCGCTTCCGGGCAGCGGGACAGAAGTGCCTTTCGTTTATGATATGCCTTCTTCCAACAGCGAGGGCACTTTCAAGTATGTAGGTACAAATGAAATTCAGTACCTGGAAGGTGGATTTATAGAGATACCATCCACCGGCCAGCAACTTCCCTCTACGCCCAATACGTCAAAATACGAAGTCAAAAACGGCGAATTGATCCTCACCGCTGTTATAAATGAAACCCAAAATATAGTTGAACAGGGTCAAACCTGGACTGTAAAGCAAACAGGCGTCGCCACCACCCGTCTCAAAAAGAAATAATAACGGAAACGTTGCAGATATAAAGAAAAAGGGCCGGTCAATTGACCGGCCCTTGCCCTATTCCGCACCTCCGCCCAAGGCTCTGTATAACGCAATGACACCGTCGAACACTTCACGCCGGTGCTGCGCCAGAGCCAGTTCTGCATCGAGGACGTTCTTCTGGGCATTGATCACTTCCAAATAATTGGCATACCCAGTCGCGAAGAGATCGCGGGAGGTGGATACACCGTTTTGCAGCATGAGCACTTCCGCTTCTTTCAGCTTATATGCCTGCTCGCTGTTGCCGACTTTCTGCAGCGAGGTGGATACTTCCTGGTATCCGTTCACGA
The DNA here is from genome assembly GCF_937874145.1 of uncultured Chitinophaga sp. GTDB lineage: Bacteria > Bacteroidota > Bacteroidia > Chitinophagales > Chitinophagaceae > Chitinophaga. Next base: position 5,714 of record NZ_CALNBI010000182.1, read on the forward strand.
TGGCCTGGCGGTAAGCGTAGAACGCGGTCATGCCTTCGGCCGTGGCGATCCGGTATCTCGACCGGATCTGGTTTTGGTTGAACACAGGCGCCGTGAGCCCACCCAAAGCGGTATATGCGATGGATGCGGGGCTTTTGAATAGCAATCCGGGTTCGAAAGCGTTGTATCCTACCGAGGCGCTCAGCGTCAGCGTCGGGAAGAACGACGCGCGCGCCGCTTTCACATCCGCTTTTGCCGCCGTCAGCTCCAGTTCAGCCTGCCGGATATCCGGGCGGGCCAGGAGCAGCTGCGCGGGAATGCCTTCCGCCACTTTCGCGGGGATGGGCGCTTCCAGCAGGTTCTTCGACCTTTCAATTTGTTGCGGGAAACGGCCCGCCAGCGCGTTCAGCTGGTTTTCGATATCGGTCCGCTGCTGCCGGATACGGAAAGCCAGGCTCCGCGTATTGAGCAGCTGCGCGTGGAACTGCTGCACCGCCAGTGATGTGGCTCTCCCCGCCTCCTGCTGGATCTTCACCGTTTCCAGCGCGGATTCTTGCAGCAACACGTTCTTTTCCACCACCGACAATTCATAATCCAGCTCCAGCAGGTGGTAATACAGCGAAGCGATCTGCGCCGTCAGCTGCGTAAACACGAGCCTGCGCCCTTCCGCCGTAGCGAGGAACCGCGCGTAGGCGGCCTCCTTCTGCTGCTTTAACTTACCCCACAGGTCGATTTCCCAGGCGCTGCGCAGCCCGGCAAAATAATCGGGCACTGCCGGCGAGGGAATGCGCTGGTCTTTATCGATATTGGGCGACAGGTTGGTATCGAAATTACCCACCCCGTCGATCGTATACTTCCCGAATTTCTCCGTACCGGCATGCACGCCTGCATTGAGCGAGGGTAGCCAGGCCCTTCGCGCCATGGCCAGTTGCGCCTGCACCGTTTCCATTTTCTGCATGGCGATCAGCGCATCCACGTTGTTGCGGTGGGCGGTATCGAGGAGCCTCTGCAGGTAGGGATCGGTGAAGAATTCTTTCACCGGCAGCAACGCCACCGGCGCCAGGGTATCCTGCGCGGTCTGCGGAACCGCTGGCAGCTCCGGCGTTACCAGTGGCTGGGGTGCTTTACAGGCGCCGATAAACACCAGCAACACCGCAGCAGCTATCACCGCAGGTTTCGGCTTCTTCCTTTTCACTTTGATGCGGGAGAAAAGGACATACAGTCCAGGGATGACGAGCACCCCGAAGATGGTCCCGATGAGCATCCCGCCCGCTGCGGCCGTACCAATAGAGCGGTTCCCCATGGCGCCCGCGCCGCTGGCGATACACAGTGGTATCAGGCCCGCGATGAACGCGAAGCTGGTCATAAGGATCGGGCGGAGACGGCTCACGCCCCCTTCTATGGCGGACCTCACGACCGTGAGCCCCTGCTTCTGCCTTTGTATCGCGAATTCCACTATCAGGATGGCGTTCTTGCCCAGCAAACCGATCAGCATCACCAGCGCCACCTGTGCGTAAATGTTGTTCTCCAGCCCGGCGAGCTTCAGCGACAGGAAAGCGCCGAAAATCCCCGCAGGCAGCGACAACAATACCGGCAGCGGCAGCATGAAGCTTTCATATTGCGCGGCCAGCAACAGGTATACGAATAAAAGGCAGATGCCGAAAATGTAAATAGCCTGGTTTCCGGACAGCACCTGCTCCCGCGTCATCCCGCTCCATTCGTAGGAGAAACCGCGCGGCAGCACTTTCGCCGCCGTTTCCTCGATGGCCTTGATGGCGTCTCCGCTGGAGAAGCCGGGCGCAGCGTCGCCATTGATCATGGCCGAAGTGTACATGTTGTAGCGCGTAAGCGTTTCCGGTCCGTACACCCGCTCGAGGCGGACGAAGTTGGAGAAAGGCACCATTTCGCCCTGGTCGTTTTTCACATGCAGCAGCAGCACGTCTTCCGGCTTGGTGCGGAACTGCGGCGAGGCTTGCAACATCACTTTGTACATTTGTCCGAAACGGATGAAGTTGCTGGCGTAGAAGCTGCCGAGGAGCGTTTGCAGGGTGCTCATCGCATTGTCGATGCTAACGCCTTTTTTCGCCGCCATGGCCTGGTCCACATGGATCATATACTGCGGGAAAGCCGGGTCGAAGCTGGTAAAGGCGCTCCCGATCTCGGGGCGTTGCTCCAGCTCGGCGATGAATTTGTTCGTTATTTCGGCGACTTGCTCCAGGTCGTCCGCACCGGTACGGTCCAGCACGCGCAGCTCGAAGCCGCTGGCGTTACCGAAGCCCGGCACTGTGGGCGGCGGGAAGTATTCGATGGATGCATCCGCGATGTGCCGGGTCTGTTTTTTCAGGTCGGCAATGATATCATCGACGGATTTCTCCCGGTCGCTCCAGGATTTGAGGTTGATCATCCCCATACCGTAAGAAGCACCCGCCACCTCGTTCACCAGGCTGTAGCCGGCGAGCGTCGATACGGATTCCACGGCGTCCATATTGGCTGCCACGGCCTGCACGGAGTCGAGCACCTTCTCGGTACGTTCCACGGTCGCGCCGTTTGGCGTGGTTACGTTCACGTACACCATACCCTGGTCTTCCATCGGGATGAAGCCACCCGGCAGGATGGACGCCGCGCCCCAGGTGAGCACGAAGAACGCGACGAGCGTTACCAGCGTCAGCAATCGCTTGCCTGCAATCGCGCCCACAAAGCCTTTGTATTTGTTTTCCGTTTTATTGTATCCGCGGTTGAATGCGTTGAAGAAACGCTGCAGCGGATTGGTGCGCATATGCCCGTTGGGATCATGTTTCAGCATGAGCGCGCACAGCGCGGGCGTCAGCGTCAATGCGTTGATCCCGGAAATGATAATGGCGAATGCCAGCGTCAGCGAGAACTGCCGGTAGAATACACCCACCGGGCCGCTGAGGAAGGCCACCGGGATAAACACCGCCGACATCACGAGCGTAATCGCTACCACCGCACCGCTGATCTCCTTCATAGACGCCAGCGTGGCCTGCATGGCGGGCAAATGCGTTTCGGACATCTTCGCATGCACCGCCTCCACGACCACAATGGCGTTATCCACCACGATCCCGATCGACAACACCAACGCGAACAGCGTGAGCAGGTTGATGGAGAAGCCCATCAGCTGCATGAACGCGAACGTACCGATCAGCGCCACCGGAATGGCCAGGATGGGGATCAGGGTCGAACGCCAGTCCTGCAGGAAGAGGAACACCACGATCCCCACCAGGATAAACGCCTCGAACAACGTGCGCACCACTTCGGCGATGGAGGCATCCAGGAAGCGGGATACGTCGTAGTTGAAGTTGTAGGTCATACCCGGCGGGAACGACGATGCCTTCAGCTCTTCCATCCTTGCCTTTACGTTATTGATTACGTCCTGCGCATTGGAACCCGGCCGCTGCTTGAGCATGATCGAGGCGGAGGGCTTGCCGTCGGTCTTCGACACCATGCCGTATGTCAGCGCCCCGAACTCCACTTCAGCGATTTCCCTCAGCCGCAGCACAGACCCGTCGGGGTTGGCGCGGATGATGATATCGGCGTATTGCTGCGGTTCGAAATATTTACCGGTATACCGGAGCACGTATTGCAGCAGCTGCGCTTCCTTGTCGGAGCTTTCGCCGGTCTTACCCGGCGCCGCTTCGATGTTCTGGCGGCGGATGGCCTGCACCACTTCGTCGGCCGACACGTTGTAGGCCAGCATCCGGTCGGGCTGCAGCCACACGCGCATGGCGTATTCCTTGGCGCCCATGATTTCGGCGAAGCCCACCCCGTCGATACGTTTCAGCTCCTTCAGCACGTTGATGTCGGCGAAGTTGTAGATGAAGTTCTCGTCGAGCGTGGAGTCTTCACTCATTACGTTGAGGTACAGCAGCATGGAGTTCACTTCCTTCTCGGTCGTAACCCCGGCTTTGATCACCTCTTCGGGCAATTCGTCGATAATGGTAGACACGCGGTTTTGCACGTTCACCGCTGCCTGGTCGGGATCGGTCCCGACTTTAAAGAAGATGGTAATAAGCGTGTTACCGTTGTTGGAGGAGACGGACGTCATGTACGTCATCCCCGGCACGCCGTTGATGGCCCTTTCCAGGGGAATGGCCACGGCATTGGCGCACACTTCGGCGTTGGCGCCGGTATATTTGGCCGTTACCGTCACCGAGGGCGGCACGATATCGGGGAACTGGGTCACCGGCAGGGTGAAGAGCGCCAATAGCCCCAGCAGCACTATAAACAAAGAGATCACCAGCGACAACACGGGCCGCCTGATAAAAGTATCGAACATGAGTTTTGTTTCTGGTTACGAAGCAATATTTCTTACAATCCTTTCAGCTGATCGGCCGGCACAAGTTTCGGGTCGATCTTCATACCTTCGCGCAGGTTGCGGACGCCTTCGAAAACGATGCGCTCGCCGGGCTTCAGCCCTGCCTGTACGAGGTAAGAATGCGAAACCCTTGCGCCTGGCTCGAAGCTGCGCATCTTCACGGTATTGCCCGTATCCACTACGTACACGTAGTTTTTATCCTGCATTTCAAATACGGCTTTCTGCGGCAGCAGCAGGCAGCTGTCGATCCGGTTGGTGAGCGTCACCTTGCCGCTGGCGCCATGCTTGAGCACCTGCTGCGGGTTCGGGAAACGCGCGCGGAATGCGATCGAGCCGGTGGATTCGTCGATTTCGCTTTCCACGGTTTCCACCCGGCCGTCATGGGTGTATTCGGAACCGTCGGCCAAAACGAGGTTCACGCTGCGGTGCGCATCGCGGCCGTTACGCATGAATTCGAGGTATTCAGTTTCGGAAACATTGAAATAAGCATACATGTTATGAATGTCGGACACGGTAGTAAGCAGGTTGCCTTCGCTTACGAAACTGCCGGCTTTCAAGGGAATGCGGTCGATGAAACCATCGAACGGAGCCCGGATGCTGGCGTACGATAACTGCGTGGCGGCGTTTGATTCCGCGCTCCGCGCTTCCTCTATTTTTGCATTATAGGCGGCGAGCTTGGCCTGGACCACCTCCAGTTCCGTAGCGGAAATCACCTTCTTGGTCACGAGCACTTTCACCCGGTCCACTTCCAGGCTGGCGGCTTTGGCTTCGGCGATGGCGCTGCTGAGCGCGGCCTTGGCGCGTGCGAGTTCGGCCCGGTGTTCTTCTTCGTTCAGGCTGAAAAGCAACTGGCCTTTCTTCACCTGCTGGCCTTCGTCGACATGAATTTTATTGAGAAAACCGTTGATGCGCGCCCTCACTTCCACGTTGCGCACGGCCTGGATATCGGCCACGTAATGGCGGTGAAGCACGGTGTCGGTCTGTTCGAGTTTCAATACTGGAAACGACTGCACGTCGCTGTCCTGGTTGCCGGAATCTCCTTTCGTAACGCAGCCGCCCAATGTTGCGGCCACAAGGGCAATAGCGATGCCTCCTGTTATCTGGTGCATAATAGGTAAAAAAGGTTTTGCGGGCCGGAGCAAGTGAATTGCCGGCCGCTATGTAAAAAATGCAGAACTAACGCCCTTTAGGGGCGGGTGTGATCAATGAAATAAAGTCAGGGAGATGGGTTGGGTTCAAAACAATGTGAACCTGAAGAGGAAATTGTAATAAGCCGGGAGGAATGCGTCCTGCTGGAGATAGACGCCTGTTTTCTTTTCCTCGGTCACCGGTGCGAACGTCCTGCTTGTCTGGTCAGGAGCCACCTGCGGGGCGAAATTGAACTGCTTGGAAGGCGAACTGATGTAGAACCTGCCGCGGCGCCGGGATTGTTTCGCCCGAACGCTGGCGTCGTCATCTTCCAAAGCATTGGTCAGGAATGCCGACGGCACTTCCACCCCTTGATGGAGATCGAGCTCGATCATGTCCATCTCAACGGGCATCACGCCGGCATAAGCCTGCATGCTGAATCCCGCCAGGTGCTGGATACAAACAAGAAACAGTAAAAACAATATTTGTCTGTTGATCCTCATGAGTATGCGATGCAATTCATCCAACTGCAAAAATACACAAGAAGACAAAAAATCCTACCAAATGAGGATCAACGGTCAGCCTTTTAACATAAAGTTAAAATATCCATATGTCCGAATGCCGCCACTGGCAAGGATTTCACAAACAATAGCACATTCGTCCCGCATCTTGATGACTGGCATCCGGTAAATAGTGCCATGTTTCATTGCATGGAAGAAAAGAACGCCGACAGATAAGGCGCGGTTTTACTGTTTTTAGTTTTCGCTACTTTGGACGGCGGCCCCTCCGCCACGATGTTCCCTCCTTTCTCGCCGGCCCCCGGCCCCATATCGATCACCCAGTCGCTCCCCGCGATCACGCGCATGTCGTGCTCTACCACGATCACCGTGTTCCCCGCCGCTACGAGCCTTTCCAGCTGCAGCACGAGCCTGTCCACATCCGAAGGGTGCAGGCCGGTAGTGGGCTCGTCGAGTACATACAAAGTGTTCCCGCGGCCGGTTCGCTGCAATTCCGTCGCCAGTTTGATGCGCTGCGCCTCCCCGCCGGAAAGTTCCGTTGCCGGCTGGCCGAGCCGCAGATAGCCGAGGCCCACGTCGCGGAGCACCGCCAACGGGCGCTGTACGCTCTCCGCGCCGTCGAAGAACGCAAAGGCCTGGTCTACCGTCATGCCCAGCACTTCGGCGATATTCTTCCCGCGGAACTGCACTTCCAGCGTTTTTTCATTATACCGCGCGCCATGGCAGGTGGGACAGGGAGAATACACGCTCGGCAGGAAAAGCAATTCCACCATCACGAACCCTTCGCCTTCGCAGGTCTTGCACCTGCCCTTGGCTACGTTGAAAGAAAACCTCCCGGCGTCGTATTTACGGCTGCGCGCCATGGGCGTTTCGGCGAATATCTTGCGCACATGATCGAAAAGCCCGGTGTACGTTGCGAGGTTGGAGCGCGGCGTACGCCCGATGGGCGCCTGGTTCACCTGCACCAGCCGGGCAATATGCTCCATGCCGGCCGTTATCTGCCCGCCGGAAGGGCCCGTCTGCCGCGGTTCCTCTTCGTTGTCCGCATCTGCCGCATGCCCCAGGGTTTCGGCCACCAGCTCCACCAGCGCCTGGCTCACGAGGCTCGATTTGCCGGAACCGGAAATGCCCGTCACCGCCGTGAGCACGCCCAGCGGAAACCGCGCGTCGAGGGCATGGAGGTTGTTGCGGGTAACGCCTTTCAGCTCCAGCCACCGTTCCGGCCTGCGCTGCGGGCGCCCGGGGATCGATTGTCGGCCGAAAAGATAATGCCGGGTAGCTGAGCCGGTAACGGAAGAAAGTCCTGCAGGCGGACCGCTGTACAATATCTCTCCCCCATTCGTGCCCGCTGCCGGGCCTACATCCACGATCCAGTCGGCCTCGCGGATAACGTCGGTTTCGTGTTCCACCACGAAGAGCGTGTTGCCGGATGCTTTGAGGCCTTTCAGCGCGCGCAGGAGCGCTTCCGTATCCGCGGGGTGCAGGCCGGCGGAGGGCTCGTCGAGCACGTATACCACGCCAAAAAGGTTGCTCCGTACCTGCGTGGCGAGGCGGAGGCGCTGGAGCTCTCCGGGCGAAAGCGTAGGCGTGCTGCGGTCGGGCGTCAGGTAGCCGAGGCCGAGGTCGAGCAGCACCTGCAGGCGGGCGCAGATGTCTGCCGTAATGCGCTGCGCCACGATATTACGTTCGGGATGGGAATCGTCGGCCAGTTGGCGGTTGTGGGCGTAAGGCTCCAGGATGGCCGCCAGCTTTTCCAGGGAAAGGTGTGCGATCTCCGCGATGTCCAATCCTGCGAACTTCACGGAGAGCGATTCTTTGCGGAGGCGTTTTCCCTTGCAGCTCGGGCAGGGTGTGCTCACCATATATTGCTGCACGCGCTTTTTCATCATGGCGCTTTGCGTGTGGGAGAACGTATGCAGCAGGTATCGCCGGGCACCGCTGAAAGTGCCCATGTAGCTGGGTTCCGTCTTCAGTTTCAGTGCCTGCTTCGTTTCTTCCGGCGTAAAACCGGCGTATACGGGCACGGTGGGTTGCTCTTCCGTGAAAAGTATCCAGTCGCGGACCTTTTTCGGCAGGTCCTTCCAGGGCCGGTCCACGTCATATCCCAGTGTCACCAGGATGTCGCGCAGGTTCTGGCCGTACCAGGCCTGCGGCCATGCGGCGATTGCGCGCTCGCGGATCGTTAGCGTGGGATCGGGCACCATGGAGGCTTCCGTGGCGTCATAGATCATGCCCATGCCGTGGCAGGCAGGGCACGCGCCTTCCGGCGTATTGGGCGAAAAAGCTTCTGCATGGATGATGGGCTGGTTGCGGGGATATTGCCCCGCGCGGGAATACAGCATGCGCATCAGGTTGCCGAGGGTGGTCACGCTGCCGACGGACGAACGCGTGGTTGGCGCGCCACGCTGCTGCTGCAGGGCTACTGCCGGCGGAAGGCCGTCGATATCATCCACGTCCGGAACCGATAACTGGTGGAAAAGCCTTCTTGCGTACGGGGAAACCGATTCGAGATATCGCCTTTGCGCCTCGGCGTAAAGGGTGCCGAATGCGAGGGAAGATTTCCCCGACCCCGAAACGCCGGTGAAAACCACGAGCGCATCGCGCGGGATTTCGAGGTCTACGTTTTTAAGGTTGTGCTCCCTGGCGCCGCGGATGGTGACGAATCCGGGCTTCGGTGAATATTGCGTCATATCAGGTGTATTCGCCGCAAAAATACGAACGGGCCGGGTAATAGCCCCGGCCCGTCTTTATCTTCGCTAGTTCAGTTGCGAACTTTGTAATCTTTGTGTGGCCACGATAATCCGCATCATGCGGTATTCCGGGATTTCCAGCAACTCCGAAAGCTGCTTTACATCCTCCACGGAAACACTGCCGATATCCGTGAACCACTCCCGCAACTGCGCTTCAGATATATGCGTGTCGCGGCTGAGTTCATGCAGCGGAACCGCCAGGTATAACTCCTGAAATGTCGTGATCTTGTTTTCCCAGATTAGGTTGCGGATGATGGTATACTGCTCGTGTATCATATGGTTCAGCGTTGTGTTGTACGATAAATAACAAAATGTAGGCCTGAATGTTGGGGTGAATATTTAAATACCTGAAAATTAATTGGTTAACTTTTTCACAAAGGATATAACACCGTCGCCACAGCTGTGAAAAAATGTCCACACTGTTGCTGTTGATTTAAAAATAGGCAATCTTTTTTTGAAATCATAGGCCTCGTTTTCCGAGGTGTGAAATCGCCATTCGAAACAAGAAAAAAGCCGGCGGAACCGGAGCCCGCCGGCCGGAATAACAATGAGAAATCAAATTTCCATCCAAACCAACTGCACCGACTTATTCCGTTCCTCGGTAATCAGGCGCAAGGTCACATACCGGTTTTTATCGGGGTTGTACGCGGAAACAGGAAACAGTGCAAGGTTATGCTGATTCTTCGCCGGCAGGCCAAAAAACAGCTCGCCCGTTGGGATTTGCTGATCGTTCAATGCAAACCGGTAGGCGTCACATTCACTCACCCACCGTACCGTTTTTATTTTACCTGCGGTGATACCTTCCCGGTTTTCCATGAAGTCGTTGTACAGCACAAATGGATTCCCCGCGTTGCGGAGGTACACGAAGGACTTGAACTGATTCCCGGCGTACAGCGGCCAGGCGGCGTTTTCCATGTAATGATGATAGAAGGCTTTCGGCGCTTCGTCGTGCCGGTAGGAAGATACCACATGTTCCTTTGGCAGGTAGTAAAAACGCGTGAACCGGCCTTCCTTGTCAAAATCGGCGATAACCAGGCTGCCTACCGTTGCATACAGCACGGAATTGTAATTTCCTGAATTCATATACGAAATCTCTTCCAGGGCAATGGAATAACTGCCATCCGCATGCACGAAAAGGTTGACGGGTGTGCCACGGAAATCGCCTTTCTTCCCGAACAGCGCCTTTGCCGCCGCGGCCGGTCCGCTGAAATAGGCTTCCTCCTTCTTCACTACATCCAGCGTCCGCGGATCGAAATCCGCCATCCATATCTCTCCGTAATTCCCGGAGGTAGGGATGAACATCAGCACCAGGAAATTGCCGGAGGCTTTATTAAACTTGGTGATGGCGGATTTGACTTCCAGGTTATGGGTGAATTTCACTTCCTTCACCTCCATCTTCCGGCTGCCGGCTTTCAGGGAGCCGACCAGCATCGTGTTTTGCTTATTGCTTTTACCTTTTTCACTGAAACCATATCCGAAGACCAGCGCATCTCCGTTCACGAACGCCATATCGAGATAGGTGATGAATTGATATTTCTGTTGGGGGAAAGCCAGGTAAGAACGGCCGGATATTTCATGACCGGGTGTAAAAGTTACGACCTCAACCCGCTTGCTGCGGTCAGGCTCCGTACTATTAAACAACACGATGCCGTAGTGGTCGCTGTCGGGGTCTTTCTTTACATAGAAGTCAGGCAAGGGCTGCCGGTTATATTCCATTTTCGTCCAGCTGAGCTTGCTGATTTTAGGCAATTCTCCCACCACGTCTTCTTTCCTGATAACGCCTTTCGATCCGTCTATCACCAATCGGAAAAGCGTGGGTACGTTGTCGCGATGGTCCTGGATCAGGCACACCACATCGCCGTTCACTTCAAACATTCCTTCCACCGTAGGCTTCTCCAGCTTCCCATAGCGCGGCGACAATTTCTTATTGAGTTTATTCTGGTACTGGTCGTCGTACAACCGCATATCGATCCCATCTTTTTTGGTGACAACGATGAGGGCCGTGTTTCCGTTTTTCAGCTGGAGGATACGGGCATACCCTTCCTCGGGCTCAACGAATGGCTGGCTTTTGCCGACTTCCCTAAATTGGGAAAAGACTGCAAGATGCAGTAATACCAGCAGCATGCTGACGAAGGTGGTTTTCATATGATAGGAAATTATTGATGGTTTACAATGGTACGGAGGACTTCCGCAGGGTTTCAGGCGGATATTTTTCATGAACAAAGCCGGCGGCAGGAACCGCACACCGGCTTTGTTGCATCAAATGCTGGATTATGGTTCCATCCAAACCAGGTGCACCTGCTTGGCTTTATGGATATCGAGGCGGAGGGTTACAAACACGTTAGCATCCTCGTCGAAATCGGAAATGGGCAGGAGCGCCAGGCGGTGATCCTTTCTGCCGCTGCCTTCCCCGAAAAGAAATTGCCTTTTCGGCACCATATCTTTTTCCAGGGGGAAGAAGAACGCGTCGGTTTCTTTAAGGCCTTTGATCTGGGTGAGCTTCCCTTTCTTCATTCTTTCCTCATTTTCTTCCAGGTCGTTGAAAAGCACGATTTCCTTTCCTTTGGAACGTATCAGCACGAAGGTTTTGTACTGGTCGCCGTCGTTCATTTGAACGGCCCGTCCTTCCCGCGCGTCGTGGTAGAAAGAACGGGGATGCGCGGTCCATAAATGATGGTCTTTCGGGAGGAACCAGGATTTTTCCAGTTTGCCTTTCGCGTCGAAGTGCTTGACACCCATTTTGCCGGTGATCGTATAAGGCTTGCTGGAGGTGCCGTTGGTGAATGTATGTTGTTTCACTTCTATCTCTTCGAGCACCACTGTATAACTGCCGTCTTTATACACGAACATATTCACCGGCGCAGCCCCGAACTTCTCCCTGCGTCCGAAAAGCTCTTCCGCTTTGCTTTGCAGGTCGAACACGGTTATTTCGTCCATCTCTTTTGTATTCAGCTTTTTCGGGTCCATATTGAAGAGCCATAGCTCCCCGCGGCCGTTGCTGTTTTTATACGGGGCAAATGCGAGCATCATGATGCTGCCGGTGGCCGTGTTGTACTTCAGGATGCCTTTGTGCAGGTCCTGGTCGCGGGTGAACTTCAGTTCCGTCAGTTGCACATCCGAATCGCCGGCCGTGAGCGTGGCCATGATGGCCGTATTCTCCTTACCGCCGCTGGCGCGGGTGTTTTTGGCGTAACCGAGGCAGTACACGGTAGGCCCAACGAAGGTCATATCCATGTAGCTGATGTACTTGTATTTATCGTCGGGGGATTTGTAATAGGCACGGGCGGTTTCGTTATGATCACCATCATAAATCACCAGTTCGATGCGTTTGCTGCGGTCGCTTTCGAAGCTATTGAACATGGCTACGGCGTACTGGTCGCTGTTGGGATCTTTTTCCGCGAAGAAATCCGGCGGCTGCACGCCTCCGAACATCATGGCGTAACCGGATCCCATGTTGAGTTTCTTCAGTTCGCCGATGGTTTCTTCCTTGATGATGGTGCCTTTCGTCCCATCCACAATCAACCTGTGCAGTACGGGCGCTTTGGATTCGATTTCGCGGATCAGGAATACGATATTTCCCTTCACCTCAAAAACCGCTTCCACGTTGCCGCCTTTGATTTTGCCATATTTTGGGCGGAGCTGCTTCGCCACTTTCTGCTTATGTTTGGCGTCATAAATTTTCAGGCTGATGCCTTCCTTCAGGTCGAGAACGGCTAAAACGGTATTCCCGTTTTTCATCTGGATTACGCGGGCGAAGCCATCTTCCGGCTCCTGGAACGAATTACTTTTGGCAATTTCCTTAAACTGGGCGAACGCTGCGAGGTTGAGCAGCATCAACAGGCTGCTGAGCATTAATTTCATATAGCAAGGGATTATTTGAAAATCACATGGCTTTGGGCAGTCAAAGATAAACAGCCGATTCGGATTGCCGCCGGTATTTTCGTGTTGTCAGCCTGGCGATATTTCGCGTTTTCACTACGCCCCCTCGTGGCCTTATTCCCAATCACTTACCGAACCATTTCAGGATCAGGATGTTATATCCCGGCATACAATTCGACTCTATCCCCCAAAAATACAATTCACCATGAGTCACAAAAACGATAAAGCGGCCGGCTATTCCGCCGACCCTCACCTTACCCCCGAAGTCAGAAAGTTCCTGGACATCCTCAACGCCCCGGGCAGCGTGCCGGTCGAAAGCCTCCCCGTCCCGGAAGCGCGGCAGGTGCTGACTACCGCCCAGCAGTCGTTCAAAACAGACGTCTCCGGCGTCACCGTCACCGAAAAAACTATCACTGCTGGAGATTTCACGCTGCTCCTGCACATCGTCAAGCCCGAGGGCGCCGCCCCCCTCCTCCCGGGATTCCTTTTCATCCACGGCGGCGGCTGGGTACTGGGCGATTTCCCCACCCATCAGCGCCTCGTTCGCGACCTCGTCGTGCATTCCGGCGCGGCCGCGGTATTCGTCAATTACACCCCAACGCCCAATCAGCATTACCCCCGCGCGATCGACGAAATTTTCGCCGCCACGCAATGGCTCGCAGAAAATGGCCGGGAAATCGGGGTCGACGGTAACAACATCGCCATCGTGGGCAACAGCGTGGGCGGTAATATGAGCGCCGTCACCGCCATCCGCTGCAACGAAAAAGGCGGCCCGAAGCTTAAATGCCAGGTGCTCATGTGGCCCGTCACCAACGCCGATTTCGAGACCAAATCCTGGCGCCGGTACGGCGAACAGCGCTTCCTCACCGCCTCGCTCATGAAATGGATGTGGAGCCTGTACACTACCAAAGACAGCCAGCGCGATGAGCCCTACGCTTCTCCCCTGCAGGCCGCGCCAGAACAACTGAAAGGCCTCCCGCCCACACTCATCCAGGTGGCGGAAAACGACATCCTCCGCTCCGAGGGAGAAGCCTACGGCCGGAAGCTCTCCGAAGCCGGCGTGCAGGCCACTACCATCCGGTACCTGGGCGTCATCCACGACTGGGGCCTGCTGAACGGGCTCGCCCATCTCCCCGAAACCCGCTCCCTCGTGCTGCACGCGGCGGCGGAACTGAAATTCCATCTCGGACGGTAATACTATCCTTCTGCATAAAAAAAAGGTTGCCCCTTAAAAGGCAACCGTTTTCGTTTATCGGCTATCCGTGTTACCGGAGCAGCAGAATATTATGCCGTTTCACCGGGCCGTTGATGATCATTAATTGGTACATGCCGTCGGGTACAGACGCAGGGATGTCGATCCGCACTTCGGTGAGCGAAGAGGGGTATATCTGGCGCTCGTGGCGGATTACAGCAGGCTGTGTAGGCATGAACGTTAGGCGCTATAGCTTACCGCCAGGGGGCTGTGAGGGCTTCCATGAGATGGGCAGCTTTCCGGTGATGGAGGTTCGCTGCGCCCTGGCCTGCCCAGACAGCGGAGTATTCCAGGTTGCCCGTGTCCAGCGCTGCGTTCCGGATGGGCGCCATTAGTTGCGACTGTAAGGGAAACGGCGCCAGGTCTCCTTCCCTGCCGGCGAAGCGCGCGGCCAGTCCGGAGCGCACCGCCCGGGCGAGGCGGCCGGTGAAAACGCGCGTCAGTTCCGTATAGCGTGCGGCGGGTGAAAACAAGCGCTCGCGGTAGGCGGTGGAAGCCCCAGATTCCTCACAAGCCAGGAACGCCGTACCGATCTGCGCGGCGGAAGCGCCGAGGCGCAGCGCAGCGTCCACCCCTTCCGCATCGGAGATACCGCCGGCCGCGACGATCGGTTTGCGGATGATTTGCGATAACTGGCGCGTCAGCGCAAAGGTGCCATGCAGCGAATCTTCCGCTTCCCGAAGGAAGCTCGGCCGGTGGCCGCCGGCTTCGAACCCTGCCGCCACGATCACGTCCACGTTCGCCGCTTCCAAGGCCAGCGCTTCATCGGGGGTGGTGGCGGCGCCGGCCGTTATGATGCCCTGTTGCCTGCAGGCATCGAGGATGTGCTTGTCTGGGATGCCGAAAACGAAGCTGAACACGGCGGGTTTCAGGGCCAGCACGGCTTCGGCCTGGCGTTCGAACTTGCTTTGGATGGAAATGGAAGGAGAAGGCAGCTCAATGCCGAGTTCGTTGAATATGGGCTGGAAATGGGATTTCACGGTTTTGAATGCCGCTTCAGTGTACTGTTGCCATACCCGCCGAGGCCGCCGGCATTCGTTACCGCCGCCACCAGCGCCGGCGTGGAAAGCCCCGCGCCCATGGGGCCCTGGAATACGGGATAACGGATCCCCAACATATCGGTAATGGCGTTCGGTTGCATCTTCATGGCCAGTCGTTTATACTGCCAAGTTACCCCCATTTCACCAACTCGTTTGTGAGGATAGTCACGAATTGATGCGAAGGTTTATAGCACCGGAATGGTTATTTTTGTAGAAATCACCCGCCCCATGAAAGATGTTTTCTCAGAACAATCCGGGGACTATGTAAAATTCCGGCCCCGGTACCCGGATGAGCTTTTCACGTACCTCCTGTCCCTCGTCCCCCATCCCGGCAGCGCCTGGGATTGCGGCACGGGCAACGGGCAAGTCGCCGAAAAACTCGCCACACATTTCCCGAAAGTGGAAGCGACCGATATCAGCCGCCAGCAACTCGACAAGGCGCGCCCTCACCCACATATCCGCTACACCCTCCAACCCGCGGAGCAAACGGATTTCGCGGACGGTTCGTTCGACCTGGTGACCGTAGCGCAGGCCATTCACTGGTTCGATTTCGACGCGTTTTACAAGGAAGTCAACCGCACCCTGAAACCCGGCGGCGTCCTGGCCGTCATCGGATACGGACTGCTCCACATCACCCCCGAAATCGATACGGTGATCCGCAGGCTGTATGTCGATATCCTGGGCAAATACTGGGACCGCGAACGCAAGTACGTCGACGAAAACTATCTTACCATTCCATTCCCTTACCCGCCCGTCCAGACGCCTTTTTTTGCTTACAAGGAAACCTGGAGCTGGGGGCACCTGACCGGCTATCTTTCCACCTGGTCGGCCGTTCAGCATTATATGAAAGAACAGCAGCACGACCCCGTCGCCCTCATCGCTGACGACCTGAAGGCCGCCTGGGGCGATCCCGCGGAACGCGAGGTGCATTTCCCCATCCTCCTGCGGATCGGCAAAATTGCTTAAGCTGCCACATCAGGGCTTCCAGGTGCGCCAGTCGTCCAGTTTCGGTACTTTGTTCAACCGCACGCCTTCGGGCAAAACATGTACAGTGAACGCGCCTTTGAACCCTTCTGGCAGGATGGCTTCAAAGCCGGTGAGGGTGGTCCCGGGATTGGGAGCGTCCCAGTCATGCACCGGTGCGGTAGACCAGGTTTGCAGTTTTACGGGAACCGGCGCATCGATCACCAGCCGCAGCGATTTGCCGTTCTTGCGCAGCACGATCGTCCGCTGCCCTTCCATTTCCACCTTAGCCGTCGTCAGCCAGCGCCATTGCAGGGTATCCGGACCGCTCCCTGCTTCCACTTCGTCGCGGATGATAGCCCGTTTGCCGTTAACCAGCGCCATGCCGCGGCGGGCTTTTTGCAGCTGGCCGGCATATGCGGCAGACATATCCGTGATGGCGAACTGTTTGTTTTTAGTGTTTCCCGTAGCCGTGATATTGGCATGGCTTTCCACTTTTTGGAACGCACCGTTTATGGTGAGCGTGTTGTGCACGAGGTTGTTGTATCGCATCACCTGCCAGCGCTGCCCGTTCTGCGCGCGGTTCCAGATGCTGAGGCCGCGGGTTTCGAGAGAATTATAATCCTGCATCCCCAGGTCGGAAGCCCAGCGCACGCCACCCCAGTCGAGCACGAAAGACCCTACGTCCATATGCGCATGCGCGATGCCGGGCGAGCCGGCTTTGAAACCGGCGAACAGGGCCGAGCTGTCGCCCCAGCCGCTGCGCATGAGGGCTACGGGCGTTTCGCCTTCGCCGGTCCAGAAGGTGGTATTGGGCGCGGGGACGGTGTTCAGGTCGATCTTCTTCCCCCACAACAGCATCGCGGGCAACAGGCGGTTGTTGGCATGCGCGCCAGGCCGCTGGAGGCGTTGCTTTTCTACGAATAACAACGAGGGGTCGCCGGTCTTTTCCGCGAACCAGCACATCGCCGGTTCCAGGCTGCCGCCGTTGCCGGCGTCGGAGAAGTTGAACGGCAGGCCGGTGGGGCCGGCCATATGTTGGAAATAAGACGCGGTAGCAAGGAAGCCGGGTTGGCGGGAAAGGTTGAAATCGCTGCCCGTGAGGTTTTCCAGCGCGCTGATGAACAGCACGTTGAACGCGGTGCCGTATCCCCAATAGCTGTAACCTTCGGGATATGCGCCCGAGGGCTTGTAAGCCTCCATCGGCAACAGGATGCTGCGGATGCCGCGGTTGATGAGGTGCAAGCCCAGTTCCGGCGCGTCTTCATACACCGCCATAGAGCCGAACAGCATGCCCGCGTTGCAGACCTGGTTCCAGTTATGGTGGTCTCTCAGCCAGTTGCTGTTTTTCTTCTCGAGCGACGGCCGCATCCCTTTATCCAGGATCGCGGCGGTGATCTCGGAGCGCTGTGCGGGCGTGAGGCGGTCGAACAGCCAGTCGTACCCGATGGCCACGCCCATGGTCATCTCCGCCACGTCGAGGAAGTGGGAAGGGTTCCAGTCGGTGAAGGCGGAAACGGCCATCATTTCCTGGATGGCCCTGTCGGCAAAGCGCGCGTCTTTGGTGGTGCGCCAGGCGTAGGAAAGGAAGAACACCCGCCGCAGGCATTCCCGCGAGATCCCCAGCAGCCGCCTGCCGGTCATTTGCCTTTCCAGTACGGGCTGTGTGATGATTTTTTCGGATGCGTTGAGGATGGTGCGGTGCACTTCCTGGAAGGGACCGGGCCGGGAAATTTGCTGCTGGATGAGCGGATCGTCGGCCGATTTCCAGAGGATGCGCGGATGGCCGGGCATGCGGAAACCGGCGGGCAGGGAATCGGTTTGGCCATGGGCCGCCAGCGACAGGCCCAGGCAGAGGAAAAGCCAGGATAGCTTCATAACGGAATTTTTTCTGATGGGTAAAATACGGCTTTGGCCGCGGCGCAGCGGGTTTATGTGACGAGCGGCCTTGCCATCGTGGAACGGTTACTTTATGGCCTCCCCGCATTGGCGAGGTAAATCCACAGGAAGCACCTGGCAGGCTATGTTTCACACCGGCATGGGCCTGCTGGCATACATTTTTCTTAAGGAAAAGAAAAACAGACAGGTTATGAACAACAGGCATAAAAACCCGCTGCAAGGCATTCACCAGCCGGATCTGATGCATCTGGCGGTAAAATTCAACGTATCGCTGCAAAAAGTAAAAGCGGCGGTATACACGCTTGGCAATGACTTACGCCAGATCGAAAACTGGCTGGCGCAAAGGCGGCAGTATATAGGCGCGGTTACTTTCGACGATCAGATGGGATCTTCGCGCAGGCGCTCGTCGGTGTAAGTGATTTCCGTACGGCCGTGGGGTTTGGGAACGCCATTTTCGTCTACGCTGACGAACACGATTTTATCAATAGTGAGGATGGATTTCTGCGTGATCTTATTACGGACCTCACAGCCCAGCGTAATGGAAGTACGGCCGAAATGCGTGGCTTTGATGCCCAGTTCCACGATATCACCCTGTTTGGCCGAGTTGATGAAATTGATTTCAGACATGTATTTGGTCACGCAGCTGTTGGTGCCGAGTTGAATGATGGCATAGATGGCCGCTTCTTCATCGATCCAGCGGAGGAGGCTGCCGCCGAAGAGGGTGCCGTGGGCATTAAGGTCTTCAGGCTTCACCCACTTTCTTGTATAAAAATTCATGTACGCTCCGGTTTAGCGGCGAAATTAGTAAAATCAGCCGGAAACTGCCCCGCTTCAGACCAGCATATTTGCAGTTAGACCCGTTAAAACATCCTTTCACTGCTCCCTGATTGATTATCCTTTGCCACGGCTGTAGTATTGCGGGATACTACCATCATCAAAGCATGAAAATCAATTTTTGTTTCCTACTCTTCACAACGGCAATACTTGCGGCAGGCTGTTCTAAAAAAGATGCGCCGTCCAACCCCAACCCCGATCCTGGCACTCCTGCGCCCGGCGGGCATACCGGCACAGATTTCCCGGCGTTCATGGGCATCAAATTCAACAGCCGCGACGCCCAGTCGAAGATCATCAAGTGGAACCCCAATTTGCCCGAAAAAGATCAGATCGATTCTTCCGTACTGGCCGACAATGTATCGGAAGGCACTTACGGCATCATGGGCGTTCATGGTGGCAGCCATCTCAATATCGCTTACAACAATTTATACGGCGTACGCTACGTGAACAACCGCCCGCTGGCCGCCTACTGGACCGACGGTGGCGAAAAGATGCTCAGCGAGGTCACGGGCGCGCCCATGGTCGAGGAAACGATCAGCAGCGCGTACCGGAACAGTGAGAACGGTAATTTCGATATGATCCTCCAGGTGTTCGGGATGAACGACCGCGGTGTTTTCAAAAGCTATTACTACCGGATCAGCCATTCCGGCGACGTTACCCGGCATCTCATGCCGGATGCTTTCGCGCATACGTCCGGTCCCGTCACGACCTACAGCGGGTATAACGCTTCCGGGTTTAAAAATGGCAAGGCCTTCGCGTTTAAGACCCTGCAATATAACGACGGCATTTATACTGCGTTCGCCCGGGAAGGCGGCAGTTTGCACGAACGGGTCCTCCGCCGCGAGGGTTACCATACATTCCGCATCAACGCCACGCACCTCGACGAGAACGCCACCGGCTATATCCTCGGTTACTGCACCAACAACGAATCCGGCGCGGTAGAATGGTTTACGCTTTACCTTCCCGAAAACATGAAGGAGGAAGATGTGCGCTTCGTGCCTGTGAACCTCGCCCACGATCCGCTGCAGGATGATCTGTACGGCGCCACGATCGCCGACGGCAGGTTCTACCTTCCCGGCAACAGCCGCTCAGGGAACGCGCCTTACTACTACACCGTCACGCTGCCCAACCAAAACATCACACGGCTCACAGCCGACAAGCATACGCTGGAACTTCCTGCCAATGCGCAGTACGTGCGTTCGCGGCAGATCGCCAAAGTCGGCAATACCCTCTACGCCACGGGCACCAACGGCTCGCACGCCTGCTTCTGGAAAGATGGCAAATACCACCCCCTGGCTTCCGGCGGCGCCTATTCCACGATGGTATCCTTTGTATTCACACCGTACAATAACAATTAGCAATAATATCTTTAAATGGTTATGAAGCTGAAAAATGAGAGCCCCTGTATTTACAGGGGCTTTTCCTTATAACAGCAAAGGCCGCCTCTACGGGCGGCCATTTGCATGTGATTGTTACAGTTATGGGAAAAAGATTGGTGCTATTTAGCGAAATTGTACTCGAACGCGTAATTACCGGAACCCACCTGCAGGGCGGCGTCTTTTCCTTCCGCCGTGGTCTGTACCGTTTTACCGCCTTCCGTTACCGCAGCCGAAGCTGCACCCGGCAGCACGATCTTAGCCGAAGTATTCGCCGGAACTGAAACTTCCAGCTTCAGTTTGCCGCCGTCGATTTTCCATTTGGAAGCGATAGTGCCGTACAGCGATTTAAATTCCGCGCTGGCGTGGGTGAGACCGCCGCCAGGCCGTGGCTGTATGCGAAACTGTTTGTAACCGGGCGCGGCAGGATCGGGCTGGATACCGGTCACGGTTTTGTACATCCAGTCGCCGATGGCGCCGTAAGCGTAGTGGTTAAAGGAGTTCATCCCCACATCCTGGAAGGTACCGTCGGGCTTGATGCCGTCCCAGCGCTCCCAGATGGTGGTGGCGCCCATTTTTACAGGGTACAGCCAGGAAGGATAGCTCTCTTGCATGAGCAGCTTGTACGCCACATCGGTATGCCCGAAGCGCGTCAGCACATGGCAGAGGTATGGCGTGCCGAGGAAACCGGTGGTGAGGTGGTTGCCGTAAGCGCCGATGTTATCAACGAGGCGCTGTGCGGCCGAAGCCCGCTGTTCCTCGGGAAGAATGTCGAAATTCAGCGCCAGCACATATGCCGTTTGCGTGCTCGACACCATGCGCCCGTTCGGTGTTACATATTCACGGAGGAATGCACTTTTCAGCCTTTTGATCAGTTCTTCATATTTAGTTGCGTCCGTGCTGTTGCCGAGGACTTTCGCGGCGTTGATGAGGTTCTGGGTGGAATGAATGTAGAAAGCCTGCGCGATGAGGTATTTGTCAGTGATGGCGGAGCGTCCGTCGTTATCATATGGCGCGGAGTAGAAGAGCCAGTCGCCGAAGTGGGGACCGTGGTTCCAGAGCTCGTTGCGGCTGATCTTCGTGATGTAATCC
>NZ_CALNBI010000183.1 GCF_937874145.1 uncultured Chitinophaga sp.
CGGCGCGCGTGTGCCCGGAAAGAACGGTGTAGAGCCCGAAAGATGGCACGGCATGGAGATGGATGAGCGTGTCCGCCGACGCGGAGGCGAGCAAGATCCGGGTGGCGGCGGTGCGGAAGGCGGTCAGGGTAGTACGGAACAGCTGTTCGTTGGTACTGCTTTGCGGCCTGGGGCCGCCGCCGGGCATCTGCGCGATGGTATCTTCTGCGGGCGGAACGGCCGTCTGGCTCGTTTGTTTCGGTTCCGGCTGGCCGCAGGATGCAACGGCGGCACAGAGCAACAGCGTGATGGGCAGGTTTTTCATGCGGAAAGATTTGGTGTTCCCCCACAACGTTACAAATACGGTGCCTCCCTGCCCGCAAGCCTCCGGATAACAACCGGTTACGGCAGTATTGTGGCGTATGGACGGCAATCTGTTGACCGCCAGGGGCTATTGCGGCTTCAGAAGGCTGGAATCGGGGTTATTGTGATCGGATTTTAAGATTATCCAAAAAAAATATCACCGGAGGTGTAGGGGGGAGGTCCGATTCCAGTACATATAAGTACGAGGTTATGGACAAGCATACATTTATTTTACTGGCAGACCGCTATCGGGATGGTTCGGCGTCTGATGCGGAAAAGCGCCTGGTGGACGCATATTGCGAGCGCCTGGAGCAGCAGCCGCGCGAGGAATTGTCGCCCGAAGAGGAAAGCAACCTTGAGATGCTGATGTATGCCCGTATCATCCACTCCATCCATCAGCCCACGGCTCCCCGCCGGCTGAATTGGTGGTATGCCGCCGCCGCCGTGGTACTGGCTGCCGGGGCCGCCTTCTTTCTCTTCCGTCCTTCCGCCGCGCCCGTGGAGCACCTGGCCCGGGAGGAGCGTTTCAAAAACGACCTGGATCCCGGTGTGGATAAGGCGACCCTCACCCTGGCAGACGGTTCCGTCATCGCCCTGGGCAACGAAAGCCACGAAGCCATCGCCCGGCAGGGCGGCGCCGACGTCATGCAGACTGCCGCCGGTGTACTGGAATACCAGTCTGGCCAGGTGGCGGAAACACCCGTCTACAACACCCTTTCCACCCCCGCCGGCGGCCAGTTCCGCCTCACCCTGCCCGATGGCAGCAAGGTATGGCTCAATGCGGGTTCCTCCTTACGCTTCCCGACGGCTTTTACCGGGGCCGAGCGCCTGGTGGAGCTGAAAGGGGAAGCCTACCTCGAAGTCAGCAAAGACGCCGCGCATCCTTTCCGCGTCATCGCCAAAGGCATGACGGTAGACGTATTGGGCACGCATTTCAACATAAACGCATACGACAACGAGCCTTCCATCCGTACGAGCCTCCTGGAGGGAGCAGTGCGCGTCGGGAAAGGCGGGGAGAGCCGTGTATTGGCTCCGGGCGATCAATCCAGCCTGCTGCCCGACGGGCAGATCAAGGTGGCTTCCGGGGTAGACATGAGCGCCGTTACCGCCTGGAAAGACGGGAAGTTCACTTTCCACGGAGCGCCCATCACCGAAGTGATGCGCCAGGTAGAACGCTGGTATGGAGCAGAAGTGGTGTATGAGGGAGAAGTGACCCATCATTTCGTGGGTACGCTGCCCCGCAACCTGCCTGTATCGCGCGTGTTGGAAATGCTGGAAATGACCGGCCGTGTGAAATTTATTATCGAAGGGAATAAGATCATCGTAAAACCGTAAGAAACATTAGACCGTTATAGCCCAAAAAAAATCCCGGCTTTGCGGCCGGGATCCGGCAACAGGAGGTACCAGCTCCGGTTGCCAGGGCGCAACAAATGTTCCGTTGAGAGAAAATTTATTTATCACCCAAAATCAAAAGTATGATTTTAAAAGCCAGGTGCCAACACCGGCAGGGTAATCCGTACCCTCCAGATTGTACCACCTCCCGCCAGATGCTACCCGGGAGCAAAATGTGGAAGATTATGAAACTAACCGCTGTATTTATGCTGACGGCGTGTATTACGGTCAGCGCCGGAACTTACGGCCAGTCTGTCTCTCTTTCCGTAAAGAAAGTATCGCTCGGCAGGCTTTTCAATATGCTGGAAAAGCAAACGGGGTATTCCTTCCTGTATTCGCGGGAAGACGTACACCAGCTGGAAGCCGTCGATCTCCAGCTGAACGGGGCGGATATGGCCACTGCCCTGCGCGCCGCTTTCCGCGACCAGCCGCTTACTTATTCCATCGTAGATAAAGTGGTGATCGTGAAGCGCAAGCCGGTGACTTATGCTCCTCCCGCCACCATGGAGGCTTTGAAGCCTGTGGTGCTGGAGATCGGGGGAACAATCACCGATAACGAGGGCACCCCGCTGCCGGGGGCTTCCATCCAGATCAAAGGCACCAAACGTACCGCGGTATCTGATGCGGTAGGTAAGTTCGTGATCTCTGCAGACGCAGGGGACGTACTGGTGATCCGCTATGTAGGTTTCAGCGAGAAGGAAGTGAAAGTAGGCCCTGAAACTACGCTCACCATCAAACTGGAACAGCTCCCTTCGCGCCTGCAGGGCGTTTCTATCGTGAGCACGGGGTACGCTACCTTGTCGAAAGAACGGGCGGCGGGATCCTTTTCGAATATCGGCGCCAAAGACCTGGAGAACAAAATGCAGGCGAACCTGACAGAAAGGCTGGAAGGTATGGCGGCAGGCTTCACCTATTATAAGGGCGACGCGCAGATCCGCGGCGTATCCACCATCCGGGCCGAGAAAGCGCCGCTGTATGTAGTTGACGGAATGCCGTTTGAAGGAAATATCAATGCGATCAATCCGAATGACGTTTCGTCTGTAACGATGCTGAAAGATGCGTCTGCCGCATCCATTTATGGAGCACGGGCGGCAAATGGCGTCATCGTTATCATCACGAAAAACGGCAAACCCGGACCGCTTTCCGTAAACTATACCAACTCATTCAAAGTAACGCCGCTGCCGGACAGGGGATATATGAACCGGATGTCCAGCGCGGAGCTTGTAAATTTTCAGCGGGATATTTTCCAGTATTGGTCGAACGATCCCGCCGGCCTCGACCAGCGCAGATTCATTAACGACGTTTACGGGCTGATGTATGCGCATAAAGCAGGCAATCTCACCGACGCGGAATTGGAAAATGAACTGGAAAAATACCGCCATCTCGACCGGTACGGCCAGGTGAAGGATGAGTTCCTGCGGAACATGGCGCTTGTTCAACAGCACAATCTTTCGCTTTCCGGCGGAACCGAGAAACACCGGTATAATCTTTCGGTAAACTATTTAAAGAATAATCCGTACGAAAAGATTCAATCGAACGACCGCTTCGGTTACAATCTCAAGAACATGTTCAACCTCAACAAATGGCTGCGGTTGGATGTGGGCGTGATGGGAAGCCATACCCGCGCGGAATACGACAATGGTTTCAACGGCTACAGCAACCTGAACGGCGGGCGCGCCAGCTACTACATGATCCGCAATGCGGACGGTACGCCTGCGCAATGGTATGGTCAGAAATCACAGTTTGAGATCGACCGGCTTATCGCGCGCGGCTCGCTGGACGAAACGATGTTCCCCTTGAATGAAGTTAGCCAACAGCATTACATCAACAAATCCAACTACCTGAACCTGAATGTGGGAGGAAATATCCGCCTGATGCAGGGGCTTTCCCTCGACGTGCGTTACCAGAGCGAGCGGACAGAAGGGCTGAGCAGCCAGTTGTACCGCCCCGGGTCCAATTACGTGAAAACGATGGTGAACGATGCTACCACCAGCACCGGCGGTATCGATACCATGTGGATCCCCAACGGCGGTCAATTCAGCGAAGCCCGCACCGCCCTCAATTCCTATACCCTTCGCGCGCAATTGAATTTCAACAAGATTTTCAACCGCGACCATGAAGTTTCTTTCATTGCTGGTGCGGAGCGCCGTCGTATCCTGTCCACCGGAACGGATATCTACAAATATGGCTATGACGAATTCTCGCTGGTGTATAAACCTATCGACGAATCGAAACTGGGAAGGCCTTTGCAAAAAACGCAATCCGTCTTCAATAATTTCAACTATTCCAGGAAAGAACGCGGATTTACCGAAGTAGAAAACAGGTTTGTATCGTTCTATGGCAACGGTTCCTACACCTATAGAAAAAGATGGACCGCTTCAGGTTCGATCCGTATGGATCAAAGCAACCTTTTCGGCACGGATCCCAAGTACCAATACCGGCCGCTTTGGTCTGCGGGCCTTTTGTATGTTGTCAGCGAGAACGACCTGCCCTGGCTGAACCGACTCGCCGTTCGGGGAACTTACGGGGTGAATGGTAATATCGCCAAGGATGCCGGCCCTTACATGATCACGCGCGACGAAACCAATCCGCATTATTATACGAACGAACTGCAGGCTTCTGTGGCATCTCCCCCGAATTCCGGCCTCCGCTGGGAAAAAACCAATGTGGTGAATTTCGGGATTGATTTTAACGTGCTCAACGGCAGGCTGACGGGTTCTATGGATTTTTATAACAAGAATTCGAACGATCTGCTGGGCAACCTGCAATCAGACCCCACTATCGGCTGGTCTACCATTCTCGTGAATTATGGCGAGATGTATAACAGGGGCGTGGATGTTTCGCTGACCAGCGAAAATATCCGCACAAAAGACCTCCGTTGGTCCAGCACGTTCAATTTCAACTATAACAAAAATGAACTGACGAACCTCTACATCTCCGCGAATGATGTAAGCAGCTATGTGACTTCTGCGCAGAACAGGCTGGGTGTTCCCATGCAATCGCTGTATAGCATCCGGTACGCCGGCCTGAACGACCAGGGGCGCCCGCAGGCTTTCACCAAAGATGGGAAAATTGTGATGGATGCCAGCCAGCTGACGGTTGATGACCTGGTTTATTCCGGTACGATGGTTCCGCCGTATTCCGCTTCACTGCTGAATAATATCCGTTTTAAGAACTTCGAACTGTTTGCGATGTTCATGTATTACGGCGGCCATAAGATGCGCGACGTCGTAGCGCCGTTCCTTACCAGGCTTCCGGAGCTGAACTACACTACGAACATGGACCGCAATGCTTTGAATTACTGGAAGAAGCCCGGCGATGAGGCAAATCCCGACATGTCGCCCGCATTTATCTCCCAACCCTCATCGAACGTCAGCATGGTGTATGAAGCGGCGGATAAGCATGTTGCGAATGCCAGCTACATCAAGCTGCGCGACGTAACCCTGAGCTATAACCTGCCTTCGGCGCTGCTGCAGAAAGCGAAAGTAAAAGCATTGCGCATCAGTTTCCAGGTACAGAACGTTTGGAGATGGTCTGCCAATTCCCAGAAACTTGACCCGGAAGTGTGGTCGGGAAGCGGGCTTGGAAGCGCTTCAAGAGGGATTCTCCTACCGCCTAGTTACACGCTCGGGCTCAACCTTAACCTTTAAACGCTGGTAAAATGATGAAACGAAACATATTATCCATAATTGCCGGGGCAGCGTTATTATTGGCGTCCTGCAACAATTTCCTCGATATCACACCGAAAGGATATACCATCCCGGAGAAATTCGGCGACTACGAAAAATTACTGAATAACCTTTCACTTTCCCGCGCTGCTTCCGCCTATCCGAACTA
The DNA here is from genome assembly GCF_937874145.1 of uncultured Chitinophaga sp. Classification (GTDB taxonomy): domain Bacteria; phylum Bacteroidota; class Bacteroidia; order Chitinophagales; family Chitinophagaceae; genus Chitinophaga. Next base: position 5,572 of record NZ_CALNBI010000183.1, read on the forward strand.
CCTGACAGACGATGTGCAGGCCGGGCTTAACAACGACGTAAGCAAATCGGCAGGTTTCAACCGCTATGCGGCATTCAAGCAACGGATGTACCGTTTCGACGGCGGCCAGATCATGGACATGGGAGCGCAGGACTCGCAATGGGAGCCCTCCTATCAACATATTTACGTCTATAACACGGTGATCAACAATGTTATGGATGTGACAGACGCAACGGATAGGGAGAAGCGCCGGGTGCGGGCCGAAGCACTGGTTGGCCGCGCATTTGAATACCTGTTGCTCGTAAACCTGTATGCAAAGCATTATGATCCGGCTACCGCCGCCACTGATTTTGGTGTGCCGATGGTATTGTCCGAAGACATCAACGTTCCCTACGAGCGGGTGAGCGTTGCTGCCGTTTACGATCAGATCAAGAAGGACCTGGATATGGCTACCCCTGATCTGTCGGAAAAAGTACCCAACAACTTCCATCCGCTGAAAAGCGTTGGCTTTGCATTTCTCAGCCGCATGTACCTCTATATGGGGGATTATGAAAAGGCGCTCGGGAATGCAAATGAAGCACTGAAGCGAAATGCGACCCTGATCGATTACAAGAATTATGTCAACATTGAAGGGACCACCTTCGGCAGGGTTTGCCTTCCGGCAGACAGTACCGGCTTCCCCAACGCCGACCTCAATCCCGAAAGCGTTTGGATCCGCCTCGGAAGCGCCAGCAACGGAACGATGCATGGCGAAGTGTACGCCCCTGAGGACCTGATCGCCACCTATGCCGCAGATCTTGCACCCGGAGCAACAGACATGCGCTTCCAGCTGTTCTTCTGCCATGGCAGTTCGAAATTCGGCTCAGGTTCTTCCGTGAAGTTTCCCGGCAGGGAATTGTGGGCGCCTTATATCGAATTCAATACCGGCCTCAGCTCACCCGAAGTGATTCTCATCGCAGCAGAATGCGAAGCCCGCGTAGGTGATAAAAACAAAGCGCTTGCGCATCTCAACACGCTCCGCGACATGCGCATCAAAGGCAACCAACCGCTTGTTGCCGCTACAAAAGACGAAGCCCTGCGCATAGTTCTCGATGAGCGCAGGCGCGAACTGCGCTTCATCGGCCCCAGCCGCCTGATCGATCTGAAACGGCTCAATAAAGATCCCCGGTTCGCCAAAACCGTGACGCATAAGCACGAATCGGAAACATGGACGCTTGCGCCGAATGATAACCGGTACATCCTGCCCGTGCCGCCGCGCGTACTGGCCATGAATCCCGGCATCCCGCAATACGACAGATAAAAGCCAGCCATTCTGAACCACGAATGACAAACCCATACAACCCAGCGGCGCCGGTCCATCCGGCGCCCTTTTTCAAAAACATCATCATGAAACCATTCTTACTGATTTGCGCCCTCTTCGCCGCTTTTACCGTCAAAGCACAGGATGGCATCCGGTTCGGAACCGATTCCTGGAACGAAACGCTGGCACAGGCCGCAAAGGAAAATAAACTCGTATTCCTCGATTGTTACACTTCCTGGTGCGCACCCTGCAAATGGATGGACAAAAACGTCTTTGTCCTGAAAGATGTGGCGGACTTCTACAACGCCCGGTTCGTGAACACGAAAATCGATATGGAAAAAGGAGAAGGCCACGAACTGCGGAAGAAATACAATGTGCAGTCCTTCCCGACTTACCTTTTCATCAACGGTAAAGGAGAAGTCATTCACCGCAGCGGCTCCCGCATGTCGGCCGAGGAGTTTCTCGAAGAAGGGCGGATGGCCGCCGATCCCGAGCGCAACACCGCCGCCCTGGCAAAAAGATATGCAGCCGGCCAGCGCGATGTACCCTTCCTGCTGAATTACTACCTCGCCCTCAACCGGTCCGACCGGCAGACGGCCGAGAAAGTAGCCGGCGAGATTACGGCCAGGATGACCGACAGCACCCTGGGCACGCCCCTGGGCTGGAAAGTGATCAAAAACCTGGCGCGCAGCAGCAATGATAAACTGGGGAAATATTTCCTGGCCCACCAGGAAGACTTCAAACATTTCGCAACGGCGGATGAGCAAAGCGTGCTTACCGACCGTTTGCTGTCCAGCACTTTGTACCAGCATGTGTATGCGGGCCGCGAAGCGGAATTCTACGAAGGGCTGAAACACTTCTCCGCGTCTCCTTCCAAAGAGCGCCAGCAGCAGGCCGTGATGCTGGAAGCAGAGTTCCTGCTCAGGGAGGGCCGCGCACAGCAATACATCGCGCTCACCGACAAAGCCATGAAAGGTGTGTTGAAAAACGACGCCGAGAAATTGAGCTTCCTGGCCCGGCGGATCAGCGGGAAGAAGGAAACCGAAGAGAAGATGAAGCCTTTATTGCCGCAGGCATACAAACTGGCGAAGAAAGCCGTGGAAATCGAACCCGAAGAGTACAGTGTGCAAAGCACTTTCGGCTGGATCTGCCTGTCGATGAAGAAAAAGAAAGAAGGACTGAAAGCCGCGCAGAAAGCACGCTTGCTGGCCGACGCCGAAACATCCAAAATCCAGAAACTCGCGCAGGAACTGGTGGATGAGTTCAGTAAAATATAAACATAACGGTTGATAATTATATGCGATTACAGGGCTCCGGATTTCTCCGGGGCCCTTTCTGTACCCGGTATCCGGGAAATCGGTTGTTGAAAATAGTGGGATTTCGGGCCATTTGTTAGTCGTTGTGAACGGGCCGCTTATCCCGGAAATACGCCGGAAAGCGAGGCGGGAGGCCGGTCGGTCGTGCAGGGAGGTTTATTAATTTGGTGGAAAAACCCGTACTTTTATTGTTTGATGCCGGCATATTCGACATATACGGATGAGCAGTTATATGAATTGCTGCAGGGGGACGATCAGGATGCATTTACCGTAATCTACCAACGCTACTGGAAGGGGCTCTACCAGCGGGCAAGCGCCATGCTGAGCGACGGCCAGCTGGCGCAGGATGTGGTGCAGGAAGTTTTCATCTCACTCTGGAACCGCCGTGCCGAAGCCCGCATCGAAAAACTCCAGGCCTATCTGTACCAGGCCGTTCGTTTCCAGGAACTGAAAGCCCTGCACCGGCTGCAGTCCGACGCCGCGTTTTACGACCGGCTGGCGTCCATCACCCAGGATATGATCGATCATGAACCATTGCTCTACAACGAAATGGAACGGATCATCCGCAACGTGCTCGAACGCCTGCCCGAAGACCAGCGCCGGATCCTGCGCATGAGCCGGGAAGAAGGGCTGACATACCGCCAGATCGCTGAAAAGCTGGGCATTTCCATCAAAACCGTGGAAAAGAAAATCTCCCTCTCGCTCCGCGCCATCCGCAAAGGGATGGACGGCTCGTTCCCTGTGCTGCTCACTTTGGCGGCCGCGGGGGCGGCACATCTGTAAACGGTTTGAAAAAACCGGTTTGCTGTGTATCTTGATGGCCGCAAATACCTTTTATGAAATCTATGTTTTTTTCCTGGACGGTGGCATTGCTGCTGCTGGCCGTTAGTCCTGCTTTCGCGGCGAAAGTGGATACCGTGAACGTCTGGAGCGCCGCTATGAAAAAGAACATCCCGGCGGTCGTGATTACGCCCGAAGCTTCCGGCGATGCGGCTTTGCCGGTGGTGTACCTGCTGCATGGCTACAGCGGAAATTATGCGGACTGGGTGAAGAAGGTGCCCGCGGTGCAGGAGCTGGCGGATCGTTTCCGGATGATCATCGTATGCCCTGACGGCGGTTTTGGCAGCTGGTATTGGAACAGTCCGCTGGATAAGGGATTTCAATACGAGACGTATGTGGCGGAAGAACTGGTGAAGTGGGTGGATGGAAAATACAAGACGATCGCGGGCCCGAAAGGCCGTGCGATCACGGGTTTGAGCATGGGCGGCCATGGCGCGTTGTACCTGGCCATGCGGCACCAGGATGTGTTTGGCGCTGCGGGGAGCATGAGCGGCGGGGTAGATATCCGGCCGTTCCCGAAGAACTGGGACATGGCGAAGCGGCTGGGTGCTTATGCGGAGCAGCCGAAGCGCTGGGAAGAGCATACGGTGATCAACCAGCTGCACCTGTTGACCGCGGGCTCGCTGGCGTTGATGATAGATTGCGGGACGGAGGACTTTTTTTTCGGTGTGAACGAAAAGCTGCACGAGGCGCTGTCTTACCGGAATATCCCGCATGATTACCTGGTGCGGCCCGGCGCGCATAACTGGGCGTACTGGACGAACGCGATCGAGTACCAGCTGCTGTTCATGCACCGTTACTTTACGAAGTAGTTATTATCGCAGATCATATTCGGGGTGATGCAGGAAGGGATTCCGGCATTGCCCTTTTTTTGTGGTGATTTTTTCTGCGTGGTTGTAAAGTTGGATTGAAGTTGGAAGGAAGCGATGAAGCCTGAATTGGTTTTTTTACAGGGGAAGTGATAGCTGGTTATTGCCGGGTATTTGGGGAAAGTGATATCCCGTACCCATGCTTTTGCGTGATAATGAGGAAGGTGATCGCAAGCAACGACAAATTCGATCGGCAACCGCTGGGAATAACGATTGTTTTTGCAGGCAATGTTTGTTGCAAGCGTGGGTGGACGGTTATCTGGCCGGCGGAGGGGAAGAACGGAAGAATTTCATCGCGGCTGTATTTACCAAAGGGTAACGAATACGGCGGCGATGAGGATGCTGGCCATTTTGGATTTAAGGATTTGTTTGGCGTAGCGGAGGTGAGTTTTGATGCTTTGTTTGCTGATCCCCATTTTGAGGGCGGCTTCCTGGTAGGAGAGCTCCTGCTGGTAGACGAGCTCCATGGCGCGTTTGCGCTGGGGGCTGAGGGCGCTGAGCCAGGAAACTACTTTGTTTTCTTTTTCCTGGGGGGTGGCGTTGTTGTTGTAGGATTCCGGGAGGGAGACGTCTTCCGAGGCGGATTTGTTGTAGTATTGAAAGACCTCGTCTTTTTGCTGTTGCATATCTCTTTTGCGGATGACACCCAGGCATTGGTTTTGCACCATGCGCATCAGGTACCAGCGGATATCGCGGATCGACTTCCAGAGCTGCGGCTTGTTCAGCAGGGTAGCGAAACAATCCTGCACCACATCGGCAGCATCATCCTTGTCGCGCATAAAAGTATAAGCGATGGTCAGCATCGTGGGAGCATATTTCTTGTAAGCCTGGTCAAAGGCTTCCTGATTTCCCTGCTGCAGTTGCTGAATAAGTTCTTGGTCCTCCACGGTTGCAGATTTTTTAAAGTAACAGTATCAGATTTAGTTTCAATCCCTGTTCCGCCGCGTGCGGCGCTGCGACACGTCTTTAAGCATGGATGTGGAGAAAAATGTGCAGTTCAAAAAATGTGTTCCAACATGGTTGGATGGCGGACATGGTTTCTGCGCTACTTAAAATTCGGTAAAAAGGGGACTTGGAGTCGTTATGTAATTGTTAACGATTTGGGTAAAAGCCCAACAGCCGTAGCCGTTATGCACCCCGTACCGAATCTCTCATTATATTTACGGCTTCGCCGGGCGGATGGATTTATTTCCCCGCCATTCACCCTTCATCCACCCACTTGCATCTATTAACATAGACCAAATCTTGCATGGAAGATAACATGTATACACGATTGCTGCTGGTTCGCAGGATCCTCGGGCAGATTACGCCCGAAGAATCACTGGAATTGGACGCAATCCTCGAGTCAGACCCCGACGCCCGCGCACTCCGCGACGAACTGCAGTCCATTCCCCCGGAAACACTGCAGGAAGCCTTCTCGTCGTTCGATGTGCACACCGGCCTGCTCGATGTATACGACCGCGAACAGGACATGCGGCGCCGCCGCCGCAGGACCATCATCCGCTCCATCCTCGGAACCGCCGCCGCCGCCCTCATCGCCGGCGCCGTATGGCTCACCTGGCTTTCTCCCAATGCCTCCGTGGAACAGGGCCCCCTTGCCACCGGCAACCCAGCCGGCTCCGCTACCCTCGTCCTGGAAGACGGTACCACCATCTCCCTGGCAGACACCGGCCTCCAAAAACATAACGGCTCAGACGCCAGCTTTACCAATAACAACCGCGTCCTCCAACTCGGCAGCGACCAGGCGCCCGGCGAAGGATGGACCACCCTCGTCGTCCCCGCACGCCTCGATTACCAGGTGAAATTGTCCGACGGCTCCACCGTATGGCTCAACTCCCTATCCCGCCTCCGCTTCCGCTTCGAAAACGGTAAGCAACGGGAAGTTTTCCTCGAAGCCGGCGAAGCCTACTTCAAAGTAACTGGAGACGCCCAAAATCCCTTCACCGTTCACACTCCCGAAGGTGATGTACAGGTCCTCGGTACCGAATTCAACGTCAACGCTTACAGCGAAAAACAAATGGTTGCCTCCCTCATCAACGGTAAAGTAGCCATACGCCATGGCGTCGACCGCATCGAGCTCAATCCCGGCCACCAGGCCCTCGTCAACGCCGGAGAAACCATTGTCGTGGAGAATTTCGACCCCGCCCGCACCCTCAGCTGGCGCGAAGGCGTCCACTTTTTCGATGACGCCGCCATCAAAGAAATATCCACCATGCTTGACCGCTGGTTCAATGTGGAACTGGTCATCGATTCCCCGGACGTCGGCAGACGGCGCTTCTTCGGCCGGCTCGACCGCAACAAGCCCATCCAGGACTTCGTCAACGCCATGAACCTCACCGGCGAAGTCAACTTCTACTGGAAAGGCAATAAACTGCACGCGAAATAGCCTCGTTTAATTGTGCATAGTTGTTGAATGCCCGGTAGTTATGTGGAATTTCTTCCCCCAAACCACCATCCCCCCGCCCGAACATTTCCCGCAGGCAGCGTGTTCCTTCATTCGGCACAGATTATGTTCCGCATTAAGAAAAACATATGAACAGATACCTCGCACTCACCGCCATCGCATTCCTCACGATCTCCATTTCCAGCTGCGAAGTAGTAGGCGGCATCTTCAAAGCCGGCGTTTGGACCGGCCTCATCCTCGTTGCCCTCGTCCTCGGCCTTATTATTTTCCTGTTCTCCCGCGGTGGCCGGAAAGATTAATGTTTCCCGTCAATCGATTATTTTGCATCCGGCAACGGCCTGCCCGCTGCCCGGATCATCATGAACAGATTACTTCTACTCTGCCTTATTTCCCTGTATGCCTGCCAGCCCCGCGCCGGCGAAAACGACGAAAACACATCCGTTACAACCGACCCAGTTCCTGTTGTTTCACCGGTTCCGCGACCCGTCTCCGGCCCCGAAGCAGCCACCGGCATCGCCGGCGATTTCAATGGCGACGGCGTAATCGATACCGCCTGGTGCGAACTGGTGAAACAATCCCCTGGCCCCGACGAGCCTGGTATTTACGCCCTGAAATTCAATACCAGCCTCATCCCGGACATGGATAGCATCGACGGCTTCTTCCGCCTCATCAACGAAGGCGACCTCAATGGCGACGGCCTTCCGGAGCTCTCGCTTTTCCAAAGCCCCCTCCACGGCACGGTCTATTCCATGACCACCTGGGCGCTAGCCACCGCGGGATGGAAACGTATCGCCGGGCCCTGGCTCATTCCCACGGCCGGGGAGTACCCCTCAGAAGAATCCCTCCAAAACCGCATCGTACTTGAAAATGATACCGTATATTTCTGGCAGGAAGACATGAGCGACGAACATTTCATCCCGCAGAAACATGTGCTCCCACTGGAAAAATAAACCGCATGAAGCGTAAACGATTCTGGAAAAGACTGGCCTGGTTCACGGGCGTCTTTTTACTGCTGCTCAACTTGTTCTGCGCCTGGCACGCATGGAAATTCACGCATTTCACCGATACCACTGCACCGCGTACCAATCCCAATCGGCTCTCCGCCTTGGGGAAATTGAAAACCGTGGTGCTGGGCGTCGACAATCCCCGCCCGGCGAACAAC
>NZ_CALNBI010000184.1 GCF_937874145.1 uncultured Chitinophaga sp.
ATTTCACGACATAGCTTTCGTGGCTGGTCACTTCCTGCGAGTAAATGCGGTAACGGTATTTGGTAGCCGGTTTGAGGCCTTCGATGCGCACGTTGTGCACGGTACCTTCTGTTTTTTGTCCATGTGCCGCCGCGAAATATTTCGGGCGCTCCTGTGCGTAGAAGTGCGAGCTGTCGGCCGGCGCCAGTTCCACCCAGGCGATGCCGCTTTTGTTGGTGGTCCACACGATGTTTACGCCGGTTTAGCCGAGCGATTGCAGGTAAGGGCCATGGGTGATTTTAAAGGCTTCCTGGGAAAAGGTGAGCAGTGGCGTCAATAGGATCGCCAGAAAGAGTAGGGAAAAGTTTTTCATCGGTAGAAAATTAACGCCGGCGGTTGGCCGGCGCTAACAAGATAAGAGGAAATTAGCATGAATCCCAGCGACTATGGATTTTCAGGCATGCATTATGATATGAACTGTTTAAAAGCATCGCCATGTTCCTGCCATTAATTGCATTGATTTCGTTTATAACCGTCGCCGTTCTCTTTATCGCTTTCCTGGCGCGCCGGAAGGCCCGCGATCAGGGTAACAGGCCCATCCGTTGATCATCGCGGCAGCTTAGGCTCCCGCTTCCTGGCTTTGAGATAGGCCATGATATGATCCAGGTCGTCCGGCGAGATCCTGGATTTATCGAATTTGGGCATCACCCCCAGTCCATGCCTCACCTGGAAACGTTTAAGGAAACCCGGCGCGGGGTTATTGTTCAGCGCCGGACCCAGCCCGGCTTCGCCGCCAGGATGGCATTTGTCGCAGTGCAGCTGATAGATCTTCTTGCCGGCGGCTACCGAAGCCTTTTCCGCGACAGCCGTCGAATCCGCGGGCATTCTCCTGGAAGTGCAGGATACGGCGCAAATCGCCAGTATAACAAGTGCTAGTTTCATCTCAATTCTTTTTACTGATTTTCCAAACTACTCCCGTATTCCTGATGGGGCGCGTTTCACCCTTTTGCATCAACATAATTCCAAAATCGACGATGTAAAGATTTTGACCTGATTCGTCGAAATGCACGGATACAGGCCTTTCCAGCCCACCGTGGCCGCGTTTGCTGGCAGGGCCGTTCACTTTCCCGCGGTTTATCGCAAAGTCGTTGATCTCGCCGGTTTCCGTGTTCACGCGCACAACTTTAAAACCTACCGGTTTCAGCACTTTCCCCACACCTGCCGCCATATCGCCGAACTGCGCGATAAATGCTTCTCCCGCGAATCCGAATGAACCGCTGGTTGAAAAATCAATGCCGTTGGAAGAAGAATGGACGGCCAGTACGGCCGCGGGTTTGGGCACTTTTTTCTCCCGGTCGCGCAGCAGCGCGGAAGGGCCATGCTTGCCCGGCGGTTTGAAATAATGGATGGGCTTGCCTTCCGCGAAATCTGGCCAGCCGAACCAGTCGCCGGGATTAATTTCCCAAAGCACGTCGCCCATACCCCAGACGGGCCTGCTGCCCCGGTCGTCGCCCTGGTTCTCCGTTACGTAGAGCTTTCCCTGCGGAGAAAAGGCCAGTCCGTAAGGGTTCCGCAATCCCCAGGCTACCAGTTCCGGTTTACCGCCGTTCACGGGTATGCGGAGGATAGCGCCCGAGCAGGGAAGCCTTCCGGGAATAACCTGACCGGCCTGGGAAGCAGTATTGAAGGGCAGAAAGGCGCCGGTTACGGCCGTATCGCCTTCTGCCGGGGTCAAGGGGTTGTCGGTGGTAAAGTTGATGCCATTGAGGACGATGTCTTCACACGGAATATCGTGTAGATCCGGATGCCGCTTCAGCCAGCCGAATTCGGCGTTATCGGGGCCTACCACGCCGCTGTTGGTGAAAGTGCCGGTGCCGAAATAGATGTACCCGTTATGAATGGCGGGGCCGTTGGTATGGTGGTCTCCCTGGCCGGGCAAGCGCTCCACCAGCGTGCTGATCTTCCCGGTGGGCGATACTTTCAGGATGCGGCCTCCGTTGCGCTGGCCGCCTTCCGCGATATAAAAATTGCCTTCATGATATTCGATGCCCGTCCATGGACCGTTCTGCTCGCCTTCGGCAATGGTTTCCGTTTTACCATCGGAGATGCGCAGAAGTTTCGGGGTATTGAAATCTTCCCCATAGGAATAACCCGCTTCGATGACGTACGCATTTCCCTTATCGTCGAAAGTAAGCGCGGTGGGGAAGTTGAGCCCTGTGGCAATGGCTTCCGACTGGTAGCCGTCGGGCAGGATGATATCGGGGGCGTGGATGCGCCGGATACTGTCGGCCCCGGCTTGTCCGCCGCCTTTGGAATGACGGCTCTGGTAACAGGCGGAGGCAAAGAGGATAACAACCATAACGAGGTAAAGTGCCCGGTTTTTCATGACAATGGTTTTGACAGTACGTTCAAAAAACATTCCCGCCTCCGGGAGCAATAACGGCTATGGCTGAAGGGGCTGATTCGCCCGGAAATGCGCATTAAATTCAACACGCCCGGCGGCTAACAGCCGTAGCGCCATAAAAAAAGCCCGCCATCCGGGCGGGCCTTAGCAGGTGTATCGGTTAATATTTACTGAACTATAATCTCGTCGCAGCAGATCGCCGGTTTTTTATCATTGCCCCTCCAGGCAGGCATCTGCGGCAGATGCTTCGCCGTGATGCGGAGGTACCTGGCGGTAGAGGGTTTTAATGTCAGTTGGAAGTTTTCAACGCGGGCGGCAAAGTCTTCGTCCGCCACAGCCGCAACAGGCTGAACGGCCACGGGCCGGAACGATTGCCCGTCGGTGGATGTTTCAACTACGATATTGACAGGCAGGAAAATATTATGCCGCGCATCCTGCAGGAAGTTGATGTTTACTTTAGACAGCGCCTTCGCCGCGCCCAGGTCAATCGTGGCCACAAGATCGTTCCCATATACGAACAGCCAGTTCAATGCAAAATCAGTGTTGCCGGTGAGCCCGTCGGTGAGCGTGGCTTCCTTTTTAGCCGTGTATTCCGGCGTGAAGGGATGCAGCAGCGTCACCTTTTTGCCGAAAGCAAGACTGGGCTGCCAGGGTTTCGCCAGGATGTTTTGCCATTCTTTCAAATAAGCCTCCGGCCCGATCCCTGCTTCCGATAATTCCTTCACGCCCGCCTTTTGCGCCTGCTGCGCAAAGCGTTGCACCCTGGCGGCGAACTTCGGCGCGGGGGCATAACCGTTTCCGGAGGGAACGAGGTAACCATGCTTGTCTGTTCCGTACAGCCGGGCCTGTTGCAGCACCGTGTACTCCAGCGGCAGACGGGCGTTGTAGATCCTTGCGGCCAGCTGCGCATCGCTGCCGGCGGCTTTCTCCGCCTGGTCGAGGTAGTTGGAATATTGCTCGATGGCCGCGGGGGAGAGGTAATCGTTGCGGTGGGTAACCGGGCTGCCATAAATATCCAGCGCCACCCCGGCGGTTTTCAGGTTGGCGGCGAGCGCCTTTATATATTCCGTCAGGGGCTTTGCCGCTTTGCCGTAATAAGCCGCCATGAAGCGGTGGAACGCCGTGTCGGTGGGTTGGTGCGGCTGCCAGAGCGCTCCGGCCTGGAGGTACGCATTCAATTCGGCCATATCGGAATACGTTTCGCCGCTCCCTTGTGAAAAAACGCCCTTCACCCCGTTATCCGCAAAATACTGCAGGTTCTGCTGCAGCAGGAAATAATCCGGGAAAGGCGCGAGGTAATTGGTGAACTGGGTAGTGTAATCCCAGATGAATATATTGCCGGTTACTTTCTTCCAGTCCTGCAGCGCTTTGCGGAACCCCGCCGCGGAGGGCTCTTCCGCCAGCGGCCGGTGCCGGTAGGCATCGATGCTGCTGAGCATGATGATGACGTTGCCCGCAGGTTTTGTAACGGCCGGCGGCTGGATGGTGTACGTATAGGCGAGTGTGGTGAACTGCTTATCGGGGAATTGCGCGGCGATCCGGTTCACGAACCGGATGAGCGAACCCGCGTGCGTACCTTCTTCCTTATCGGCGAGGGCACACTGGTCGCAGGTGCAGTAACCGGCACCGTCTTCAGGCGAAATGCTCCAGTACAGCGCGTCCGGGTTATCGGCCATGGCTTTTTTGAAGTAAGCGGTAGCGATGCGGAACACCTGTTCGTTGCTGAGGCAGAGCTGCGTGGCGCGCCGCTTGCCGTTTACGAAGGCATAATATTCCGGGTGCGCGGCGAAGTGTTCTTTCGGCGGCACCAGTTTGAAGTAGGAATGCCCCCACAGCCCCCACAGGTCCTCGAAACTATGCAGCTTATGCCATTCCTGGTATTCCGGCTCGAGCGGGGCAGGGTAGTAGGTTTCGCGGTAAACGAACTGCGGCACCTGGCGGTCGGTGAGGTGTTGGGAGAGGGTGAGCCGCGATTTTTTAGGTACCACCGGCGGCCCTTGCGCCGGCTTGCGGCAACCGAAATACTGATCGAGCAGGGTATATACACCGTAGATAACGCCTTTGCCGCTGCCGCCGCGGATGTAGACATGCTGATCGCCGGTGGCGATAACAAACCCTTCGCCCGCGATCTTTTCTTCCCCAATCGAGCCAGACTGCCCGGTGTTGCCGATGAAGATGGCGGGCTCGCCGGCCTTCCAGTTGTTTTCAGTCACCACTGCCAGCTGCGCGCCGCTGATCTGTTGTACATACTTGCGAAGGATATCCGCTGCGCGGGTCTCCGCCTTCGTGGCTTCCGCGGGCAATACGATCTGGTGCCGCGCCTTGCCTTTGTCCGTCAGCACGATTTCTCCGGCCGGCTGGCAGCCGGGTTGTATCCACATCATCAGCGAAAGGAAAAGTGCGTTCATCATATGCCCCATCAGAATTTACGTTGTACGGTGATATAGATGTCGTATTGGTTCTGGTATTTGTTGTCTTCGATCTTCTGGTTGATCCAGGTGCCGAAGAGGCCCAGCGTGGTACGGTATTTAATCGTTTTTTGGTAACCGGCCGCGATGCTGCGGGTGAGCAGCCCGCTCAGCTGCGGGAACTGGACCAGCCGGCTGCGGTCGTCGGGAGAAGTACCCAGCCCCGCTATTACCGACAGGTAATCCTGGCGGCGGTTCATGTAGTACCGGGTGGTGAGGTTGAAGGAAGTGTTGAAGTCGCCGTCGTCGCTGATGAAATACCCGCGCAGGTTTACCCAGAAGTCCCCGAAAGGCTTCGCGACAGACAATACCCCCGTAATGGCGTTGGCGCTGTCCGTTTTCAGGTAGCGTGCGCCCAGTTCGCCTTCGATCTCTTTCCCGAATGTCTTGAAAATGCTATACCCCAGGCGCAATTGCGGGAACACGATCTCGTTGCCGTAGGAGGCCAGTGCGTATGAGTACAGTGATTTATTGTGCGTGTAGTATAGTTCCGCTTCACCCATCAGCCCCGTTCCCTGCTCGCGGCCGGCGTAGTTGGCGCGCACGGCCCAGGAACCCTTCTTGAAAAAACGGCGGTATTCCACCGTGGCGATGTTGTAATTGGTGCTGGCGTAATCGTAGTTCGAGTTGAGGTAGTAGAGGCCGAACTGGTTCCGCAATCCTTTCGATGCCATCAGGTCGGCGTAATCTTTATTGTCGGATGTGGGATACCGCCGCGCCAGCGAGTCCGCCGCACGGGCGGCGCCTTCATAATCCTTCATCCCTTCCAGGTTGAGCGCGCGCCGCTGCAGGAAGTTTTCGCTGTCGGGATAATACCGCAGCGCCTCGTTGGCGAAATACAGCGCGCTGTCGTACGACTGCCGGGCGTACAGGATGTTCATACTGTTCAGCAATGCCAGCGAATCTTTCTTATCGATCGCCAGCGCCTGCTGGAAGACGGGATAGGCGCTGTCGGGACGGTTGTTGCGCCATTTGGCGAGCCCTTCCGCCACGAGCCCTTCCACATACGCCGTCCTGTAGCGCGTAGTGTAGGGGTACCGTTCCATCAGCTGCCGGTTGATGGCGTTGGCCTCGGCATATTGCTGGCTTTCTGTGTATACGGATGCCTTTTTGAGCAGCATTTCCTTATTATCGGGATGCGCCTGCAAGGCGATGTCTGCATAATACACCGCGCTGTCGTATTGCTTCCGCGCCGATTCGAGGTTCACGAGATAATTCAGTGCTTCCAGGTTGCCTGGGTCGTTTTCGAGCACGAGCACAAGCTGCCCTTTAGCGAGCGTGAACTCCTCGGCCTGCATGAACAGCCTGCCGGCCGTGAGGTGCATATCGGAAACGAAAGTGCTGTAGCGTGGGTTATCCGGGAAGCGGGCCTGCAGCTCCTTGGCTACGGCGGCAGCTTCGTCGTACCGCCCGGTTTCCGCCAGCACGGAGGATTTCTTCATCATGAACCTTGGGTTGCCGGGGTGTGCCGCGAGGGCGTTGTTGAGCACGTCGAGCGCGCGGGTATAATCTTTCTGGGTGATGTAGGTGTTGGCCGCCATGTCGAGCGCGGCGGTGTCTGAAGGGTTTTCGCGCAGGGCGGTTTCGAATTCCGCGAGCGCCAGGTCGTATTGCTGCTGGCCGAGGTATTCGCGTCCGGAGGCCACGCGCAGGCCGATGTACCGCTGCCGCTTCTCGGCCGTAGGGGCGGAGCGCAGGAGCCTTTCGGCCAGCAACGCCGCTTCGCCGAACTTGCGGTCGCTTTCCAGCACGTCGAGCTTGAGGCCGAGGAGGCGCTGGTCGTTGGGGCTACCCTTCAGCCCGCTGTTGATCCACGCCAGGGCCTCGCGGTACGCCCCGCGCGACAGGCTCATGCCGATCACTTTATCAAGGGCTTCGCGGTTGCCGGGGCTCTTTTCCAGGATGCCGCTGTACAGCATGTAAGGGTCCGTATTGGCGTACCAGGCGGCCGCTTCCATGCGCAGGGACAGGTCCAGGCTGCGGGCTTTGGCATCGCCGGGGTGGAGTTTCAGGATGTGTTGCAGCAGGCTCAGCGCTTCCGGGTAATCGTGCATATCCTGGTAAAGGCCAAGCTTGCGCATCAGGAGGTCGTAGGAATTGGGGTTATTGGCCAGTTCGGCGTTGAGCTGTTCCATGGCGCGCTGGTAGTTGCCGCTGCGCAGGTACATGTTGGTGATGGCGCTGTTGGCCTCGGCATTGCCGGGCTGCATGGCCAGCGCCCTGGCGTAATGCTGCTCCGCCAATGCGGTGATGCCCCGCTGCCGGTAAAAATTGCCCGCGGTGAGGTAATGGCCGATGTAAGCCTTGCGCATGGAGGTATCGCCGGGGAATTTCTCCAGCAGCTCTTCGGCATACACGTTCCCGCCCTGGAAGCGCTGCGTGGCGTCGAGGATCGACATTTTGCGGAGCATGAACTCCTTGTCGTCCTTGAACTGCGCCAGCGCGGCATTGGCCTGCTTCTCCGCTTCCATGTAATTGCGCGTCAGCATTTCGATGTTGACGGCGTAGAGGTAGGCATCGCGGTAATTGGGGCTTTTCCGGATCACCTTATGGACAAACTGCCGTGCGGCGGTGTAATTGCCGGTGAGCATGTAGAGGCGCCCTAACAGGAGCTCCTGGTCCACGAAGTCGGGCCGTACCTTGAGGGCCTGCTGGCTCAGGGTGATGGCTTTCTGGTATTGCCCCGCGCGGGTGGCCTGTACGGCTTCGTTGTACAGCTCGTCCGCATCCTTGTTCTTTTTGGTATTGAAGATCTGCCCCTGCACCGTTGCGGCGCAGAGCAGAAAGATTCCCATCAATAAGTAACAGACCGTTCTTTTCATATTTGCTTGTTGGATGAGTATGGATGAATTACGCCGCAGGCACCGTTTTGCGTTGACCGAAGCCCTGGCGCTGCATGTTCCCCCAGTTCGATTTCTTCCCGGTGAGGAAGAACCAGTATCCCCTTAACGCGAAGAACACGATGAGCGGGTGGTAGATGATGGGCTCGAGGAATGCCATCAATGCAAGGCCCAACACTTCGCGCCAGGAATTGTAATAACGGAAGGTGAGCTGGTCCCAGCAGATGGCCAGCGTCGTGATCATCACCGAATACAAGTACACGAATGCCAGCAGGATCAATGCGTAATCCCAGTTGATGGCGTTCGTGGCGATGAGGTAGATATAATACAATACGCCCGTGAACTCGATAATGGGCGCCAGGAACTCAAACAGCAGGCTGCAGGGGAGCACCACCATGCCCATCAGCTTGTACCGGGGGTTGAAGATCATTTTCCGGTGGATGGTGACGATCTCCGCCATGCCGCGGCCCCAGCGGGTACGCTGGCGGCTGAAGATCTTCATATTGGGCGGCCCTTCGGTCCAGCACTGGGTGGTGGGGATGTAGCGCACGGCGTACCGCATCTTGTTGTCGATCATGTACTGGCACATCCGGGTCACGATGTCCATGTCTTCCGCGAAGGATTTATGGTCGTACCCGCCCGCCTTGATGGCGATCTCCTTGTCGAACAGCCCGAGACCGCCCGATACGTTGGGCACGCAGTTGATCATGCTCCATCCCATCTTCCCCAACACATACGCGCGGATATATTCCATTTCCTGGAAACGGGGCAGCAGCTTGCGCGGCGGCCGCACCCTCACCAGCACACCCTGGTCGATCTCGCAATCGTTGGCCAGCCGCAAAGTGGCGCCCGAAGCGATCACCCGCACGCCTTCCTCCACGATATGCACGAACCCGCACTCCGGGCAAGGCTCCCCGATCTGCTGCACTTTCTTGTACTCCTCTTCCATGAAAGGCTTGATGAGCCGCAGCAGGGTATCTTTTTCGATGATGCAGTCCACGTCCGTACACAGGAAATAATCATACGCCGCGGCGTTGATCCCCGCGTTGGAAGCATCCGCCTTGCTCTTGCCGTTCACTTTATCGATCACCACCAGCTTGTCGTACGCGACGTTGGTGGATTTGAACAAGCGCTTCACCGGCTGCGTCTTGATCCTTTCATTATACGCGAAGTCCACTTCCGCCAGTTCGAATTCATCGATGAGCTTCTGCAGCGTATCGTCTGTAGAACCGTCGTTGACGATGATCACTTCAAAACGGGAATAGTTCAAGGTAAGCAGCGAGCGGACGTTCTGGATGATCGTAACGCCTTCGTTAAATGCCGGCGCGATCACGGAAATGCCGGGCGCCAACTCCGAATTGAGCATGCAGGTGTAGTCGGTATTGCGGTCTTTCCGCTTGAAGCGCATGACGCCCCTGAAAGAAAGGATCGCCAGGATGGCATACATGGTCAGCATGGCCAGGCCATAAAAAAAGATCGAACCTTCGTAAAAATTCCTGATCAGTTCCATGCAGTGTGGTTATGGTTAAAAACGGGCGGCTATATTTTGCTAGCCGTCTGGAACCCGCGCCGTTGCATTTCGCCCCAGCCCGATTTCTTCCCTGTCAAAAAGAAATAATACCCGCGGAGCGAGAAAAACACGATCAGCGGATGGTATATGAAAAATTCGAAGAACGGCATCATGCAAAGCAGCAGGATGTCTTTCCAGGAATTGTAATACCGGAAGGTGATCTGGTCGTACAGGATCGCCAGCGTGGTGATCATGATCGCATAAGTATATACGAATACCAGCAGGATGATCGCCGTGGGCCAGTTGATGAACCCGAGTATCCCCATCACGATAAAAAAGAGGATACCGCCGCCTTCGATAATAGGCGCCAGCAGCTCGAAGAAGAAGTTGTAAGGGAACACCACCAGCCCGAAGCGCCCGTAGCGCGGCCGCATGAACATCCCGATGTGGGCGTACATGAGCTGCGCCAGCCCCCGCGCCCAGCGCGTCCGCTGCCGCCCGAAGATCTTCAGGGTGGAGGGTACTTCCGTCCAGCAGAGGGTTTTGGGGATATAACGGATGGCGTAATCGATCTTGTTGTCGATGGCGTACCGGCACATGCGGGTCATCAGCTCCATGTCTTCACCGAAAGAACTGTGA
>NZ_CALNBI010000185.1 GCF_937874145.1 uncultured Chitinophaga sp.
GAAAAACCCTTTCACATGGTCGGGCGCATTCACTTTTTCGCCCCAGCTGTTGACGCCGGGTACGCCGTTCTCCTTCGACTGGCCGTAGCGGAACTGCAATTCGGGCAGCAGCATCACTTTGTCGATGGTGTAATCGGACGAATAATCGATCCGCATGCGGCCGGCGCGGCCGCGTTTGGTGGTGATCACGATCACGCCGTTGGCCGCCTGGCTGCCGTACTGCGCTGCGGCGGACGCACCTTTGAGGATGTTGATGGATTCGATATCGTCCGGGTTGATGTTGGAGATACCGTCGCCGCCGTCGCGCCCGGGGCCCGACTGCATATCGTTCGACTGGCCGAATGCATTGGCGGGTTGCGAGGGGGAATAGTTGGCCATGGGCACGCCGTCGATCACGTACAGGGGCTGGTTTTCGCGGGTGGATTTGTTGCCGCGCATGATAACGCGGGCGGTTCCGCCGAGGCCGGAAGCGCTGCGGGTAACGGACACGCCGGCCGCTTTGCCGGCGAGGCTGTTGATGACGTTGGCGTCTTTCACGCGGGAGAGGTCGTCGTTGCTGAGTTGCTGCGTGGCGTAGGTGAGCTCTTTGGCCTTGCGCTGCACGCCGAGGGCGGTAACCACCACTTCGTTCAGGGAGCGCGTATTTTCCTGTAAAACAACATCATACACATCACCGCTGCCCACGGCTACCTCCTGCGGGGTAAACCCCAGGAAGCGGAAAACCAGTACGTCGCCGGAATTGGCGCTGAGGGTGAAATCGCCCTGGCCGTTGGTTTGGGTACCGGAATTGGTGCCTTTGATGACAACGGTGACCCCGGGCAGCGGGTTACCGTTGGCGTCCTTTACCTTGCCGCGGATCTCCTTGTCCGCCCGGGTGGCTTCTTCGCCCGGTTTCGCCTGGGAGGGGGAGGCGCCGGCGGCGGCCTGATCGATGTTTACAATGATCTTATTGTTTTTTCTCGTAAATTTCAGTCCGGTTTGTTCCGTCAGCTGGTTCAGCACCTCTTCCAAAGGCAGCTTAACGCAGTTGAGGGAGATTTTCTTCCGGAGGTTCAGATCGGATTTGTCGTAATGGAAACTGAGACCTGTCTTAGCGGCAATTTCAGTGAACACCTCCTCCATGTTTTTGTTCTTGACCTGGATGGTGATACTGATGTTTTTAGGTTCCTGCGACTCGGCACGAGCACTGGCGGTGTAAGGAGCCGCCAGTGCGATGGCCATCGCAAGACCTGCCATTAACACGAGGTGTAGGCATTTTTTCATACATCTAGTTTTTGCGGGTAAGGAAAATAGTGTCGTTCTTCAGTGTGTAGCTGATGTTTTTGATTTGACAAATGGTTTCGATAATTTCCTGCAGGCTCTCGTCCCTGAAAGAGCCGGTGTAAGTCCAGTCCAAATTCCCCGTTTCATTCACCATCGTTACATTATACCTGTTCTCCAGCTCGGTGGATACTTCGCTGTACGAGGCGTCCCTGAACGCGAGTACGCCGTGCTTCCATCCCACGATATCGTCTTCCTCGCGGAAGGTGGATTTGGCGACTGCCAGCGACTGCACGTCGAAGCTCAGTTGCTCGCTTGGCAGCAGGATCACCGCTTCCTGCCGGTGGGCGTGGTCCACTTTTACCTTGCCCGTCAGCAGCGCAACGGTGATGCGTTGCTCGCGGGAATATGCGCGGATGTTGAAGGAGGTGCCCAACGCCGTGGTGGCCAGTCCGCGGCTATGGACGATGAACGGATGGCGGGGGTCTTCGGCCACCTTGAAAAAGGCTTCGCCTTCTTCGAGATATATGTCGCGGTGGGGACCGCTGAAACTTACAGGATAGCGCAGGCGCGAACCGGCGTTGAGGTTCACGGTAGAACCATCAGCCAGTACAATCTTTTCCGTAGCCCCCTTGGCCGTGGTGATCTCAACGAAGCCGTTGCGCACCACGCGGTTGGTTTTGGCCGGAGCCGATTGTACCGCCGATTGGAGCGGGTTGGAAGGATGATCGGCTGGCGTGGATCTGAACAGGAACGTGAAAGCAATGGCGCCGGCCAGCACGGCGGCTGCACCTGCCATGGCCCACACGCGCCTGCGGCGCGGGCGCAGCGGAACCACGGGCGCATCTGTAGCGGCGATGTGGTCGGCCAGCCGCATCTTCACTTCCTCCAGCTGCTCCTGCAGGAATTCTTCCTGAATCATGGACGAACGGTGCCTGTTCACACTGGCGAACCACTGCTCGATGATACGTATTTCTTCCCCGGTGCATTTCCCCTGCGTATACCGTTCCAGGACTTTCCGGATCTGTTCAATTTCCACGGCAATTGTTTTTTAGTTGGTGATACAAGGATGTCGCACCAGCAAAAAAATAGTACCATGCAGGCTGTCGGGAATTTTTAGCGGAGAAGGGCGAAAACCACCGCCACGGTCAGCAGGTCGGTTTGCGTGTAATGGGTACGGAGGATCTTGAGGGCTTTGGAGATTTGATTCTTAACCGTTTGCTGCGATAATTCCAGCCGGGTGGCGATCTGTTCGATCGACATATTCTCGAACCGGCTCAGCATGAAAATCTCCTTCATTTTCTCGGGGAGGCGGTTGATCGCTTCGAAAACCTCTGCGGCTTTGGCTTTGTAGTCGTAGGTCTCGGAAATATTATGGGGCTGCGCGTCGAAATGCTCGATGAGTTGCTGGAGGTATTTGCGGTAAGTAGCGTCTTTCCGGTAAAGGTCGATGATTTTGTGGCGCACGCATTGATAGAGGTAAGACCGCAGCGATAAATGAATATCCAGCGCCTGGCGCTTTTCCCATAGCGTGGTGAAGAGGTCCTGCAGCACGTCCTTGCTGGTTTCACCCCTGTCGGTCTTGCTGAGGATGTAGAGATACAACGGCCTGCTGTACCGCTCGTAGATGGCATTGAACGCAGCTGCGTCTCCATTCCGCAGGAGGGATAACAATTGCTCGTCTGTAAAGCTATGGTACATAAGAGATTGTGGTTGATAAAATGCGATCGATTTTGGCCTGTCTTTCTTCCTTTTCGTATTCCTAACGTGTCTGCTCCGGTTAACGGCTGCAGGCAAAATAGTAAATCTTGTACAATTTCAGTTTTTTTTCACAAAGCAAATTTTCCAGTCCACCCTTCATGTTCTTTTTACACACCCCGCGGGAAATTCAAATTCTTTTCCTTAGATTTGATATCATATTGATATCATAATAAATAACCTCGTACCATGGAAAAAGTAACCTCGCCGATGTCCGGCTACCTCGCTTTCATCCTCGCCATCCTCATCGTCCTCGCGGGTGGCTATTGCCTGATCGCCGGCATACAAACGGAAAGCAGTTCTCTCCGCTTCATGGCCGCCCTCCTGGCCGTCCTGTTTATTTTCGTTTCGAAAGGCATCATGATCGTGAACCCCAACCACGCAAGGGTGCTCACTTTCTTCGGCAGCTATGTAGGCAGCGTAAAGCAGAACGGCCTGCTGTGGATCAACCCGCTCTTCCGTTCGCAGCGCATCTCGCTCCGCGCAAATAACCTGAACGGACAAACGCTCAAAGTGAACGACAAGATGGGCAACCCTATCGAAATCGCCGCCGTGATCGTTTGGCAGGTCAGCGACACCTACAAAGCGATGTTCGAAGTCGAAGGCTACCAGCAATACGTCCAGATCCAGAGCGAAGCCGCCGTGCGCCACCTGGCCACCACCTGCCCCTACGAGCAGATGGAAGATGAAACCGCCGAAATCACCCTGCGCGACGGCGGGGAACGCGTAAACGAACTGCTGGAGAAAGAACTGAACGAGCGCCTTTTTGCCGCGGGCATCACCGTTCGCGAAGCGCGCATCAGCCACCTGGCCTACGCCCCCGAGATCGCCGGCGCCATGCTGCAACGCCAGCAAGCCACCGCCATCGTAGCCGCCCGCTCCAAAATCGTGGAAGGCGCCGTAGGCATGGTAGAAATGGCCCTCGAACAACTCTCCCGCAAACAGCTCGTGACCCTCGACGAAGAACGCAAAGCCGCCATGGTCAGCAATCTCATGGTCGTGCTCTGCGGTGAAAAATCCGCCACGCCCGTCCTCAACACCGGATCATTATACGCATAAGCCATGCCCGGAAAAGAACAGAAAAAATCATTCGTCCTCCGGCTCGACGGCACCACCTACGAAGCCCTCGAGCGATGGGCCGCCGATGAATTCCGCAGCGTCAACGGACAACTGGAATGGATCATCGCCAAAGCCCTCCGCGATGCCGGCAGGGAAAAGAAAAAACCGAAAGACAAAAAAGGCGACGCTGAATAAACCGCCCTTCTATAACCTACCGCCCGCCGCTCCCCGGCGGGCTCCTTTTTTGTATAATTTCCATGAAACTTTCCCGAAACCTGGTCGTCTTATCGCAGGAACTATCCCATTTATCCATCCTAAAACTGATGACCAATGAAATCCATCTTCCCCGTATTCTTCCTCCACCTCACCCTATCCACCTATGGCCAGGACAAACACAACTACAACAGCTTCAACCGGTTGAAGGCGATCGAAGGCACGCCTTACGTACTCACGTCCATCGATAACATGGGCAAAATGGGGACCGTCCACCGGGAGTACCTCGTCTTCATTAACACGAAAACCGGCAAAGCCAACGAGGCCGAGTTCGGGAAAGACGCTTCGCTGCATAACTGGGAACAAGTCAAAAACGACTCCCTGGGCATCAATACCATCGTCCTGACCGCGCGCACCGTCACGATCGACAAAAACCGCCGCATCGACTATAACGATCCGATACAGGTGATCGTGCTCTCGCCCGACGGCCTGCAGAAAAAACAGCTCACGGACGACAAGTTCTTCACCGTCCACCACACCATTCACCCCGAAACCGGCGTGATCGTCATCAATGGATATTACGACACCAACAACAACGGCAAACACGATAAAACGGATAAGGACGAAATCGTGTTGTTCGACCTGAAGA
>NZ_CALNBI010000186.1 GCF_937874145.1 uncultured Chitinophaga sp.
ATTACAATTTCGACCGGTACCTGCTGCGCGTGAACAACGACCTGCAGATCACGTCGAAGTTATCCGCCACGCTGGACCTTTATTATAAAAGGACACAGGAAAACGCGCCAAACGCCAATCCGATCTACGAAGGGCGAATTATGCCCGGCATCTACGACGATTACTATAACGACGGCCGTTTTGCCATTTCCAAAGACGGCCGGAACCCTATTGCACAATTGCACGCCGGGGGCAATAAACGCGACCTTTATAACCAGATCGGCGGCCGGCTGATGTTCAATTTCAAACCAGTGAAGGGACTGACGCTCTCCGCACAGGTAGCGCCCACCTTCGACATGGATAAATTCAAAACCTTTTCCACCCAGATCAAATTCACGAACCCCAATGGAAGCCTCAGCACGGTCGTGAACCAGCCGCGGTCTACCCTCGACGAAACGCGCAACGAGAACATCGCGATCAACGGCCAGTTGCTCGCCAATTATGCACTCAGCCTGCGCGGTGGTCATGAGATCGACATATTGGGCGGTTACGAGGAAAACTATAACCGTTACGAAACATTAAGCGCCGGCAGAAGCGGCTTCCCGCTGACAACACTGCCATACCTGAACGCAGGCTCGCTCGAGTTGCGGACCAATGGCGGCTCCGCCAACGAATCCGCCCTTCGCTCGTTCTTCGGCCGGGCGAAATATTCCTACCTGGGGAAATACCTGTTGCAGGGGAACCTCCGGTACGATAAGTCCTCCCGCTTCGGCAAAGCCTACCGCGGCGCGGTATTCCCCTCCGTTTCGGCAGGGTGGACCGTTTCCGAAGAATCTTTCCTGAAAAGCGTGAACTGGCTGTCGTTCCTGAAAGTACGCGGCAGCTGGGGCGAAGCCGGTAACGAAAGGATCGGCAACTATCCCTACCAGGCCATCCTCGACTTCACCACGGCGCTCTTCTACCAGGCCGGCGGCGTGGTGCCGCAGATCGGCGCGGGCCAGCAGACCTATGCCGTGGAGAACATTTCCTGGGAAACCACCCGCACCACCGACTTCGGCATCGATGCGGCGTTTTTCGACAGCCGCCTGAACATTTCGGCCGGGTATTACAAGAAAACCACATTCAACATCCTCCTGCCCCTCGATATTCCGCTGTACATCGGCTACGACAAGCCTAACCAGAACGCAGGTACGCTGCATGTGAAAGGCTGGGAGCTGGAAATGAACTGGCGCGACCGGATCGGCCAGGTCAACTATTCCATCGGCGCCAACCTGTCCGACGCCCGCTCGCGCATCGGCGACCTGAAAGGCACCGAGTTCCGTGGCGACCAGATCATCCGCAACGGCAGCGAATACAATGAATGGTTCGGGTATGTATCCAACGGCCTGTTCCAGACGGCGGAAGAAGTAACCGCAGGCCCCGTGATGGGCGCCAACACCAAACCGGGAGACGTGCGGTATGTGGACATGAACAAAGACGGTGTGATCACGCCCGACGATAAAGTACTGCTGGGCGGCGCGCTGCCGCGGTACTTCTACGGCGGCAACCTGCGCGCGGATTACAAAGGGATCGACTTCGGCCTCACATTCCAGGGCGTAGGCAAAAAACTGAGCCGGTTGAATTCCGATGTGGTGCAGCCTTTCGCGGAAGCGTTCGGGAATGTGCCGGTGGAAATAGCCGGGAAATTCTGGAGCAGGAACAATTCGGAAGAACAAAACCGCGCCGCCACTTACCCGCGCCTGTCCCGGACTTCCAACGCCAATAACTACGCGCTGTCCGACTACTGGCTGATGAGCGGGGCGTATTTCCGGCTGAAGAATCTCACGCTGGGATATACGCTGCGGGAGCAGCTGATGAAATCCGTGGGTCTGCAGTCGCTGCGGATCTATGTGGCCGCCAACGATGTGTTGACGTTCAGCAAGCTGCCGAAGTACCTGGACCCCGAGGTGGGCAGTTACAGCTATCCGATTGCGGCAACATTCATGGCCGGTGCCGTGGTTAAATTCTAATACACCGTTTAAAACGATTTCACGTGAAAAAGACAATTTCCATCATATGCCTGGCCGCGGGGCTTGCTTCCTGCGCCAAACTGGACCTAACACCGCCTTCGGAACCTTCGACCGGGGGCTTCTACGCCAACCAGACCGAGCTGGAAATGGCCGTCAATGATTTGTACAGGCTGCCGTTCTGGTCGGTCGACAACGAATTGCATACCGATAACGACTGGCACCGCGCGCAGTTGACCAATGCGGTGATCGGCGGCACGATGAATGCCGACGACGGCAATGTGCAAACGTATTGGCTGAATTGCTACAAAGCCATTGCCCGCGCCAATTCGTACCTGGCCAATATGCACCGCGCCTCCGCCACCACATCCGCCGCGGTAATGACGCGCCTGGAAGCGGAGATGCGCCTCATCCGTGCTTTCCAATACTCCCGGCTCATTGCCCGCTTCGGGGATGTTCCGTTTATCACGGAGCCCCTGGCGCTGGAAGCCGCGGGGAATATCACCCGCACCCCCCAAAACACCGTACTCGAATTCATTTTCAGCGAGCTGGACTGGGCCGCGGAAAACTTACCGCCTTCTTATGGAGCGGGAGAAGTGAAGCGCCTGACCAAAGGTGCGGCGCTGGCGATCAAGGCGCGTACAGCCTTGTATGCCGGCAAATGGGCGGAAGCGAAAGATGCCGCGGAGAAAGTGATGCAGATGGCCAACACCGGCGTCTACACGCTGGAGAGCAATTACGCGCAGCTCTTCCTGAAAGCCGGCGAAACCAGCAAAGAGATCATCATCAGCATCCCCCGCGACGAAAAGCAACAGGTTTTCAATGGCGCCGGCTTTGTGCAGGATTACATCGCCCGTAACGCAGGCGGCTTCGGCGCCTGGCTCCCCACCCGCGATATCGTTGACGCTTACGAGTGTACAGATGGTTTGCCTATCGACGAATCCAGCCGTTACAACCCGCTGCGGCCTTTCGAAAACCGTGATCCCAGGCTCACGATGTCCATTGTGGAATTCGGCACCAACTGGCTCGGGTTTTCGTATCAGCCCCACCCGGATTCGCTCACAGTGCGCAACTATAAAACCGGCGGGATGGTTCAGAACTTCGATAACCGCGCGGTGCGGCCCTTCGCCAGCTACACGGGATTCCTGTGGAAAAAAGGCATCGATCAAACCTGGGCCGACCGGCTCGTGGAAGATAACGACGCCATAATTATCCGTTTTGCGGAAGTGTTATTAACTTATGCAGAAGCCAAAATCGAACTGAACGAGGGCGACGCCTCCGTACGCGACGCGATCAACCGCATCAGGGCCCGCGCTTATGGCGTTGACCCTTCCGCCACCGCTTCCTACCCGGCCATTACCACTACCGATCCCGCGGAGCTGAAGCGGATCGTGCGGCGCGAAAGAAGGGTGGAACTGGTGAAGGAAGGCCTCCGGTACATGGATCTCATCCGCTGGAAGCTCGCCGAAAAAGTGCTCACCCGTCCCGTTATCGGCCTGCCCGACCCCGCCAACCAGGACCGCGCCAAATGGCCCTTCCCCGGCGTTACTCCGCTCGATGAAGACGGCATTGCCGACTACACCGTGTTTGGCAACGATGTGAAAATCCTGGTGGAAAGGAAATTCGACAAATCGAAACAATACCTCTGGCCGGTGCCTGCCGTGGAAAGACGCGTGAACCCGAAAATCACCCAGAACGACAATTATTGATACAAAAATCGAATACATGAAGATATCAGCAGTTTGTATGATGACAGTCCTTGCCGCGGGGCTCAGTGTAACAGCGGCGGCCCAGTCGGATAACGGGCCGGGGAAGCACCTGCGCATCAGCGGGGTGTACCCTCACCTCACCGTCTTCAACGAAGGCGGCGGTTATCCCTGCGGGGGCGACGGCGGCGAAGGCGGGATCGGCGCCATCACGCCCTGGGCGGGCAAATTATGGATGGTGACCTATTCCCCGCATTGCCCGCTGGGCAGCTCCGACAAGCTGTACAGCATCGACGGCAGCCTGCGGCTCACCATCCACCCCGAAAGCGTAGGCGGCACGCCCGCCAACAGGCTCATCCACCGCGAATCGAACCAACTGATCACGGGCTCGTACTTTATCGACGACAAGGGGAAGGTCCGGGTACTGCCGCTTTCCACCATGCCCGGCCGCATGACCGCCACCGCGCGCCACCTCACCGATCCCGCCAACATGGTGTATTTCTACGACATGGAAGGGATGGTATATGAAACCAACGTACACACCCTGGCCGCGAAGAAGCTCTTCCACAAACCCGTTCCCGGATGGCACGGCAAAGGCGCCTACACCGCGCAGGGCCGCTTCATCATCGCCAACAACGGCGAGCATAAAGTGTTCGACATCAAACAAAGCGACCTCCACGCCGGCGGCGCTCCCAAAAACAGTGAAGAAATGGGCGTGCTGGCGGAATGGGATGGCAATAAATGGGACATCATCGAAAGGAAACAATTCACCGACGTAACCGGCCCCGGCGGCATCTACGGCGCGCCCGACGATAAAGCGCCGGCCTGGAGCATCGGGTGGGACAAGCGTTCCGTTATCCTCAAACTCCTCGACAACGGGAAATGGTTCACCTACCGCATGCCCAAAGCCACCCGCACCTACGACCACTGGGGAGGCTGGTATACGGAATGGCCGCGCATCCGCGAGATCGGCAACGGTAAAATGCTCATGGATATGCACGGCATGTTCTACGACTTTCCGAAAACCTTTTCCCGCGCCAACAGCGGCGGCGTAACGCCCATCGGCAGCCACCTGCGATACATCCCCGATTTCTGCGAATGGAACGGGCAGCTGGTATTGGCCACCGACGAAACCACCATCATGCAAAACCCTTATGCCGGCCGCTCGCAATCCAACCTCTGGTTCGGCACGCCGGAAGACCTGCAGACCTGGGGCCCCGCCTCCGGCTGGGGCGGGCCATGGATGGGAGATACCGTTAAAGCCGGCGTTCCTTCCGACCCTTATCTCGCATCAGGTAGCGGTAAGAAGGTCCTGCATCTCAGCCACCACAACGGCAAACCCGTTACGTTCACCATTGAAACGGATGTAAACGGCAACAACCAATGGACGGTGTATAAAAAAGTAACGGCGGGTAAAAACGGGTATGCGTTCTTCATCTTCCCCGATAATTTCCGCGCCAGCTGGCTCCGCATCAAATCCGATCAAAACTGCGTGGCTTCCGCCTTCCTGCATTACGGCGGCCAGCTCCACCAGCAACCCGATGCCATGTTCGCCTCCCTGGCGGGCATCGACGAAGACGGCGGTTTTGATGCGCAACTGATCAGGCCCGGCGCAGGCAATAAAAACCTGCAGGTGCTCCGCATCGCGGGCGGCGAAAAGCGATACGCGGAAATTGACGAAAAACTGCAAAACGTTGCAGGCGTGGGCGACAGCACCGCGCGGATGGAAAAGATACTTGCGCTGAAACAGGATTTCAAGACAGATGATGCATCCGTTATCGTAACAGATGCCACCGGCACGTTCCGCCTGCCTAAAACTTCGGCGCGGTACGACGAGCCCATGGCCTTCGGCTGGCCCCGCGGCGCACGGGAGGTGGAGTCGGAAAGATACATGCTCAACGCACATGGCACTTTTTATGAAATCGGCCGCGAGTCGGGTTTTGCATCCATCCGGCCGGTTACCACGCACAAGCGTAAGATCGCGGATTACTGCACCTGGCGCGGGTTGCTGGTGATCAGCGGCACCAAAACCAATGCCACGGCCGACGGGCACTATTTCAACACGAACGGTCCTGCCGGCGGTTTATGGTTCGGCGCTATCGACGACCTGTGGAAGCTCGGCAAACCAGTCGGCGAAGGTGGGTTGTGGAAGAATACGACGGTTAAGGCGGGCGAGCATTCGCTGCCTTTCCTGATGACCGGGTACGACCGCAAATCCGTGTCGCTTACGGCGGATAAAACCGTCAACATCACGCTTCAGGTCAACACCGAGCTGGATGGCTGGCACGATTACAAAACCATCCGCGTACCGGCGGGCCAAACCGTTCGCCATACTTTCCCTGAAGGTTATAACGCACATTGGATCAGGGCGGTATCGGACAAAGACTGCAACGCCACGGTGTGGATGAAATACGAATAAACCGGCAAAGCCATGCAAACAGAAAAATCGACGCTCCAATATCTTTTTTCCGCCCCGGTGATCGTGGCGGCCCTCGGGTACTTCGTGGACATTTACGACCTGCTGCTGTTCGGCATCGTGCGCATTCCCAGTCTCCGCGATCTCGGTTTGAGCGAAGCCGGCATTTCGCTGGAAGGCGCGTCCATCCTCAACTGGCAAATGACCGGGCTCCTGCTTGGCGGCATTTTATGGGGTGTGCTGGGCGACAGGAAAGGCCGGCTGTCGGTGCTTTTTGGTTCCATCATCACCTATTCCCTCGCGAATTTCGCCTGCGGCTTTGTGCAGGACGTAGGCCAGTATAAGATCCTGCGGTTTATTGCAGGTGTTGGGCTGGCGGGTGAGCTGGGCGCCGGGATCACGCTGGTATCCGAAAGCCTGCCGAAACAATTGCGCGCGCTAGGCGCTTCGCTGGTGGCGGGTGTAGGGCTTTTAGGCGCTGTGGCGGCTTATTTCACGGTGGAACTGTTCAGCTGGCGGAACGCTTACTTTGCCGGTGGCGCGCTCGGTGCGCTGTTGCTGCTGCTGCGGATCGGGGTGTTCGAATCCGGGCTGTATGTAAACATGAAAGATATGGCGAACGTGCGCAAAGGAAGTTTTATCCAATTTTTCACAAAGAAAGACAGGCTGATCCGCTATCTCAAATGCATCGGGATCGGTTTACCTACCTGGTATGTGATCGGTATACTTTCCACATTCAGCAACGAGTTTGGGAAAGCGCTGGGGATCGTGGAGGAAGTGAAACCCGGCCTCGCCGTGATGTGGTGCTACGTGGGCCTCGCGGGTGGAGACCTGCTCAGCGGTTACATCAGCTACCGGATGCAATCGCGCCGCAAAGCCGTGATGCTGCTGATGGGATTCACGTTCCTGGGGAGCCTCATCTTCCTGTATGCCGGCATTCAAACCGCCGCCATGCTCTATTTCGCGACGCTGTGGCTGGGCTTCGGCATCGGCTACTGGGCCATGTTCGTTACCATCGGGGCCGAGCAGTTCGGGACCAACATCCGCGCCACCGCCGCTACCACCATTCCCAACATGGTGCGCGGCACGGTTGTAGCGATGACGATCTCCTACGGGTTCCTGAAGCCCCTGGTGAACACCGTGAACGCCGCCGCCATCGTGGGCCTGGTTTGCTTCGCCATCGGGTTCTACTCCATTTTCACCATCGACGAAACCCACCACCGGGATTTGGATTTCGTGGAAGAATACTAACACCACCACTCCCGAAATTACTTTCCAGACAGGGGCTGCCTTCCACAAGGCGGCCCCTGTTTGCTTTGCCGCACAGCTGCCGGCCCAACAATGTAAAAGTAGGCATGAAAACAACGCGGCGGCAAATAATGGGGTGAAACGTATGACGTGTTGGGGCCACGGCCGGAGAAACCTGGGGTAACCGGACAATTCTCCGCCAATCCTCCGTCCATCCTCCGCTCAAACACCCTCAAACCCGCACCACCAGCGAACACCGACGGAGGATCGACGGAGGATGTCAGCAGGATGTCAGTAGCATGGGCAGCGGCAAATTTCAGTGATCCTTCAATGATCCTTCAGTCATCCTTCAGGTAAACCCCTTCAAACCTAAGCCAGCATTGGAGCCACTTGGAGAATCATTGAAGGATGTCAGCAGGATGTCAGTAGGTTTGACGGAAAACAGCCATAAAAAATGCCCGGACGGATCGCGAAATCCATCCGGGCATGTGTATGTCTTGCTTACTTCGAAACCGTAAACACGTAATTCCCCGAACCAGTGGCAAACACGGCATAGCCATTTTCGGTCCGTTGCGGTTGCAGCGGCTTACCGCTTTCCTTCACCACCGTGCCCAGCTTCAGCGGGATCATCACCTCCGCCGTCGTATTGGCGGGGATACTGGTTTTCAGGGTAAAAACGCCGTTGCTGATGCGCCAGTCGCTGCCGATAGTGCCGTACATGCTCTGGATGTGCCCTTTCGCGAAAGTAAGATCCCCGGCAGGTTGCGGCCTGATGATGATCTTGCGGTAACCCGGCTCGCCGGCATTGATGCCCAGCAGCGAACGGTAAAACCACTCGCCGATAGATCCGAACATCGGATGGTTCTGCGAAAACGTATTGTCCGAATACGCCCAGGTTTCCCACAGCGTGGTCGCGCCATTGCCGATCATATGCCCCCATCCCGGGTAGCTGCGCTGATCCGCCACCCGGTACGCCACTTCATTCAGGTTATGTTCGCGCAACACATCGAACATCATCTTGGTGCCGAATATACCCGTGGCGATATGCCCGTTCTTCTTGTCGATAGCCGCTTGCAACGCCTGCAGCGCTTTTTCTTCTTCGCCTTTTTCAAGAATATCCATCCACAGCCCCATCGCCTGCGCGGTTTGCGTGCCTTTGCGGAACTGTCCGTTCGCGGGTTGATAGAATTTGTTTTTGACGGCCTGGCGGATATCGTCGTGGATGGCGGCGTACTTCGCGGCATCTGCCGGTTTATCCGTGATGACGGCGAATTCCGCCATGGTACGCACGGTCAGGTAGTAAAACAGGGACGCCGACAACGGGATTTCCCGGTCGTCGAGCGCTTCGTGGTCGCCGAGGTCTTCCGTTTCGAAGAGATTATTTTTTGCCTTTGCATGCAGGAAATCCGTCAGCTTTTGCATAGAAGCATAGCTTTCCTCCACGATCCGTTTATCGCCGTAAAACTCATACATCCTTTTGATCAGGAACGGGTAACCGGCCTGCCACCCCATCGGCCCGGAGCCATCGCCCGGACCGCTATCCGCAATCCCTACGAAGGGCGCGGTTTCCGTGATGCCGCCCTGGGGGCGCTGCGCGTCTTCGTGGTCGCGGAGGGTTTTGGTATAGAAGTTCGGCATCTGGAAGCGGTGCATGAACGCTCCGGCGCTGCAGAGGATATCGCCCGCGTAAGCCAGCTTCTCGCGCGCGGGGCAGTCGGATTGCACGCTGAATACGTTGCTGAGGAAGGTCCATCGGATGACCTCATCGAGGCGGTTGAGCATGGTATTGGAACTGGTGAAGCTGCCGGCGGATGGCAGATCCGCGCTCAGGCGGAGACCGTCTATATCCGCAATGCCCGGTTTACCGGGCCAGCCGGTGATTTCCACGTACCGGAATCCATGGAACGTAAAACGCGGGCTCCAGGATTCGCGGCCGTTACCTTTCAGCGTGTAGCGGTCTTCCTGCCAGGCGATGCGCGGCGCACCGGGGCCGCCGTTCCCGCCTTTGATCTGGCCCGCCACAGCCGTCATCACGTTGATCTGCCCGTCTTTCAGTGTATCTTCCCCATACCGCAACACCACCTGGCTGCCTGCCTTCCCCTGTACGCGGATGCGCACGGTGCCGGCGAAGTTCTGGCCCATATCCACCAGGTAAGTGCCCGGTTTTACTTCCTTCACGCTCCGCGGGCGGAGGGTATGCGTAACGCGGATGGGCGGTTGCTGTTGCGTTTCCATCTTTCCTTCCGGCCCTTTTACTACCACTGCAGCCTGCCAGTTCCCTGCCGGCTGACTTGCCGACCAGTTCCTGATTTCGCGGCGGGCATCGTAATGCTCGCCGAGATAAACACTGTTGCGGATCACCGGGCCCGGCGCCGCCTGCCAGCTGTTATCGGTGGCGATGACTTCCGTTTTGCCATTGGTGTAAGTGATGCGGATCATGGCATTTGCACAGGGGCGCCCCGTAACCAGGAAGTCGCGCCAGTTGCGGGATCCCCACATCCGCAGCGGCAGCGGGTTATACCATCCGTTGCCCAGCATGATGCCGGCGGCATTATTGCCGGGCTTTAACAGCGATGTAATATCGTGCACGGCGTAGAGCACGCGTTTGCCGTAGCTCGTCCACCCGGGATCGAGCACCTGGTCGCCCACTTTTTTCCCGTTGATATAGGCTTCATAATACCCGGCGCCGGTGATGTACAACCTGGCAGCGGCAATGGTCCCGTTCGTGCTGAACGGCTTGCGCAGCAGGGGCATGGGATCGTCTGCGTAATGGTCTTCCTCCTTTGTAACGGGTACGCTGCCATCGTTGATCCACTGGCCCGTCCAGTCGCCGGGCGCCAGGGCGCCGGTTTCGAACCAGGCGGGTTCGCTCCATGCGGAGGCTTTTCCGTCTTTCCCGTAGACCCTTACCCGCCACCAGTACCGCGTGAACGATTGCAGCGGGGCGCCGGCGTAGGCGATGTGGATATTTTCTCCGGAAACGACCTTCCCTGACTTCCAGGCGTCGCCGTTTCCGTTGCGGGTGGTGCTCACGTTGACTTCATAGGCCGTTTGCAGGAGATCGCGGCCGGCGCCGCCGAGCGTCCAGCTCAGCCGGGGCGCGGGGGCATCGATGCCGAGGGGATTTTGCCTGTATTCACAGCTCAGCCTTACAGGCGAAAGGGCGGGCGTTTGCGCGGACAAAGCGTTGCAGCAAAGCACCAGCGCCAGTAACATCCATTTTGGTTGCATGTTGTATCAGTTTTCCATTTCCGCCATAGCCGGCGGAGGGTTTGGGGGAAATTATAAAAAACGGGACAATAACCCATCCTGCCGTGCGGGCAGGACAGTTGGGCCGCCGCCACCACATCTCCCGAAACTTGTTTAATTTTGATGCGATTCAACATTACCGGCAAATACCATGGGTTACAAGAGCTTGCACGACTGCATCACCGATCTGGAAAAGAACGGGCATTTGATACGTATCAAACAGGAAGTAGATCCCTGGCTGGAAATAGCCGCCATTCACCTGCGGGTGTATGAGCACCAGGGGCCGGCGCTGCTGTTCGAGAACATCAAGGGCAGCAAGTTCCCGGCGGTGTCCAACCTGTTCGGAACGCTCGGCCGGTCGAAGTTCATGTTCCGCGACACGCTGGAGAAGATCAAAACCCTCGTCGACATCAAGGGCGATCCCGTCAAAGCCGTCAAACATCCTTTCAAATACCTGAACGTGGCCGCCACGGCATTGTCGGCCCTGCCGATGAAAACCGGCAAAGGCGCGCCCATCAACTTCGGCCGCACCACAATCGCGGAGTTGCCGCAGATCGTGAACTGGCCCATGGATGGCGGGCCCTTCGTGACGATGCCGCAAGTATACACCGAAGACCCGGACAAACCGGGCATCATGAACGCCAACCTGGGCATGTACCGCATCCAGCTGGGCGGTAATGATTATATACAGAATGAAGAGATCGGGCTGCATTACCAGTTGCACCGCGGCATCGGGATTCACCAAACGAAGGCCAATGCGAAAGGGCAGCCGTTGAAGGTGAGCATTTTCGTGGGCGGGCCTCCCTCCCATCCGCTGTCGGCCGTGATGCCGTTGCCGGAAGGGTTGTCGGAAATGACGTTCGCCGGCGCACTGGGGAACCGCCGTTTCCGGTATTTCTATGACGATGAAGGGTATTGCATTTCCGCCGATGCCGATTTCGTGATCACCGGCACGGTGATGCCCCACGAAAACAAGCCCGAAGGGCCTTTCGGCGACCACCTGGGATATTACAGCCTCACGCATCCTTTCCCGCTCATGAAAGTGAGCCGGGGGTATCATAAACAAAACCCCGTATGGTCGTTTACGGTAGTGGGCAGGCCGCCGCAGGAAGACACGAGCTTCGGCGCGCTGATCCACGAGATCACGGGGAATGCCATTCCGAAAGAGATTCCCGGGGTGCGGGAGATCCATGCCGTAGACGCCGCCGGTGTACATCCCCTGCTGTTCGCCATTGGCAGCGAGCGGTACACGCCGTACCTGAAAGAGCGCAAGCCCCAGGAAATCCTCACCATCGCCAACCACATCCTGGGCAGCAACCAGCTGAGCCTGGCCAAATACCTGTTCATCTGCGCGCAGGAAGACGATCCCTCGCTGCACACGCACGACATCGCGAAGTTCCTCATGCATATGCTGGAGCGCATCGATCCCGCGCGAGATTTCCATTTTCATACCAACACTACCATCGATACCCTCGATTACACCGGCAGCGATCTCAACGCAGGCAGCAAAGTGGCCATCGTCGCGGCAGGCGACAAGCGCCGCGAACTATGGAAAGAACTGCCCGCTGGCTTCAGCCTTCCCCGCCCCTTCACGCAGTATAAAATGGCATTACCCGGTGTACTGGCCGTGGAAGCGCCTGCATACGCCAACGAATCCGGCACCACGGAACAAATCGCCATCCTCGACGAATATCTCAAAAACGCGGACCTCAGCGGCCTGCCGATGATCGTGTTGTGCGACGATGCGGGCTTCACGGCGGAGAACATCAACAACTTCGTTTGGGTGACGTTTACGCGGAGCAATCCTTCCCACGATATCCACGGGATCGGGAGTTTCATTCAACACAAACACTGGGGCTGCACCGGGCCATTTATCATCGACGCGCGCATCAAACCGCATCACGCCCCGCCGCTCATTAAAGACGCCGCCGTAGAAGCGAAGGTGGATGAGATGGGAAAGAAAGGCGGCGTGCTGCACGGGGTCATTTAATTTTACCACACATAAAAAAAGGCTGATGCAAAATGTATGCACCAGCCTTTTCTGTTATACCCGGAAGGAGATTAATCCTTCAGGTTGAGATATTTCTGTACGGATTTGTAGTTGTTCCAATCCACATCGGCACCGGCTGCCTTGCGCGCTGCGGTCCCTCCGGGGATAAGGATATACCGGTACTGCCAAACCTTCTGGTTTTGGGCGTTCAACCCGGTTCCCGCGTCGATATTGGAATTGAACTCGATCACTTCGGCATAGAAGTGATAATTGATGTTGATGAACACCCCGAAGAGCACGAGATTCGCTACCGGCAAAGGCGTAATGTAGGGTTCTGCCGCCGTTCCCATATTAACGTACACCTTCACTTCACCCTGGCTGGCGATTTCGGCCGTCAGTTTCGGAACATCGATACCGCTGTAATATCTGAACAATGTATCGCCAACTGCAATCACCGTCGTATCCTCTTCGTATCCTACATCCAGCCAATCGGAATAGATCACGTTGGCCGTTCCTGGCTCACCCTGGGGACCGCCGGGGCCGGCAGCACCTCCGGGACCTTGCGGGCCTGCGGGACCAGCGGGGCCTGCGGGACCGGTATCACCGTCCTTTCCGCAAGCGGCAACCAATAAGGCGAAAGCCATCAGGAAATATAAAAACCGGGGCATGTTCGTTTTCATAAAACTCGGATTTAGGTTATAAAATAGTTGAGTGATTGCAAGTTGATGACATCAATACCACACCATATACGAGGTGGCATCCGTTGCGTCCACCATGTCGTACTGGTTAGGCCCGGTTTGTATAAACCAGAAACCATCGGGATTGATGAGTTTGGCCTTCGTTTGCTGGTAGGCGCTTTGCGCTTCCGGTGGCGGTACGCCCAGATCTCCCAGCGATTCAAAAATCGTTCTGCCGTTGATAAATGTCGGTGTATCGGCGGCAACGCCGTAATGCAGTTCCAGGCCATTGGGGCCCAGGAATACAAACCCGAACAGGTCGTATTGTGCACCGAACTGGAAGATGAGGAAATAAAAATCCTTCAGCTTCGTGATGCCGAACGGATCCCAGACACCATTGATATTGAAGGGCGTTCCGCTCCAATAGGATTGCTGGGAAGCCTGGTACCAGCGCTGGCCGGCGGTGGCATCTATCACGAGCGGCGCAATGGCCCCGGCGATGCTGCCCGCCGTGTTGCCGTTGACGCTGAGGGAAAGCGTGGCGCCATTCCAGGTCATGCCCGACAATGAGGTGATGGTGCTGGCGCCGTTCACCAGCGGTTCATCCAGCACGAGGCCGTTTGCCGAATAATTATAACCGGTAGTATGGGTGCGCGCCGTTCCGCCCGCGTCGCGGTAGAGGAAGGTGATCGTATGAAAACTGGGATCCACCCGCACTTCATATTGCCGCCCGCCTACCGTGAGGCGTTTGAAATAATTCCGGATCCTGTTCTTGACATCTGCGATCCGCGTGCCGCCGGCCCATTTGCCGGTTTGCCAGGCGTCTACGTCCTGGGTGCTGGCTCTGCGGAGTATCATCACGGAACCCTGCTGGCGGCCGGTGAGCTTGATCCGGTCGGCCGACATAGAATCCAGCGAGAATTCGAAATCCGCATTCAGCCCCACGCCCACGGGCCCTCCGGAAATGGAGTCTGCCGGGTCGGACAGGATGTGGATGTAGGAATAAGTATCGAACAACAGCGCTGGCTGTTGCAGTGCTTTCAGGCGGTAGCTGCTTTCCTTGCGCACGGCTGCTGTGGTGCCGTCGAAATCC
>NZ_CALNBI010000187.1 GCF_937874145.1 uncultured Chitinophaga sp.
AGCGGGAGGTAACTGCTTTCGTTGCGCTTGCCGCGATAGGGGACCGGCGCCAGGTAGGGCGCATCCGTTTCCAGCACGAGGTTTTCCAGGGGAAGATCGGCTACCACCACATCGAGCCCCGCCTTCCTGAACGTCACCACGCCGCCAATGCCCAGGTAGAACCCCATGCCGATGATCTCTTCCGCTTCCTCGCGCGTGCCCGAAAAACAATGAAACCCCCCCGTCAGGCGCCCGTTGTGCAGCTCTTTCACCACGTCGATGCAGGCCCGGGTGGCCTCGCGGCTATGAATGGCGATGGGCAGGTCAAACTCCAGCGCCATGGATATCTGGCTGCGGAACGCCCTGAACTGCTGCTCGCGGAAGGTCTGGTCCCAATAAAAATCCAGCCCGATCTCGCCCACACCCCAGAATTTCCGGGCTTCCAGCCACTTGCGCACAATAGCCAGCTGCTCTTCTACGTTTTCCTTCACGTAAACGGGATGGATACCCATCATGGGCAGGCAATGTTCCGGAAATGCCGCTTCCAGCGCCAGCATCGCCCCAATGGAATCCTCATCTATATTCGGCAATAACATCGTCCCAACCCCCTGGCGGATCGCACGATCCACCATCGCCGGCCGGTCGGAATCGAAATTGTCGGAGTATAAATGGGCGTGGGTGTCAATCCAGTTCATTATATATTGTTTTTTTCAATTAATTGTTTATCTTTATTTTTGAGAAATCTTTAATGCAAGAGGCGAAAGTCTCCCGTCAAAGTTACAGTCTCGAAAAGCCAATACCTATAAAAACCTCCCAAATGAAACACTATTTTAACACGAACAAGGTGCTGTCCGTAACCGCCCTCGCCATCGGAGCCATCACCATTTTCTTTGCCTGCAAAAAAGACGACGCCAATCCCGCCAAAGACGATACGAAGGATAACAATACCATCGCCGTAGCCACTTCCGAAGCTACCGTTACGGCTATTTATGAAGACGTGTTCTCCACCACACTGGATTACAATGTCACCGAACTGCCGCCTTCCGGCCGCAAGGCGCCCGAGCAGGCAGACAACCAGACCTGCTTCCCCGGCGTTGAGCTCGTCCCGGCCGACATGGGCACCTATCCCAAAACGCTGACCCTCGACTTCGGCGCCGGCTGTACCGTAAATAACGTCACCCGTAAAGGAAAAATCGTCATCAAACTGGCCAAACTCCTCTGGCTGGCTGATTCCAAAGCCATCATCACCTTCGACAACTACTTCGTAAACGGCATCAAAGTGGAAGGCAGGCTAGAAGTAACCACCTCCGCATGGGGCGATGCGAAGAAAACATACAGCTACACCGTAACTAATGGTAAAGTGACGCACCCGAACGGCTACACTGCCACCTACAACGGCACCCGTACCGTTACCCAGACAGAAGGCGTGCCCACCCTCGGCCTGCGCGACGATGTGTATTCCATCACCGGCACCTCCACACTGGTGGATAACCTCGGCACCGCCACCGTTACCATCACCAAGCCGCTCCTCCGCGCCTTCACCTGTGCCTCGATTTCGGCAGGCGAAGTGAGCGTTACCCTCAACGGGCATGCCGGTACGATCAACTACGGCACCG
This sequence comes from uncultured Chitinophaga sp., assembly GCF_937874145.1. Lineage (GTDB taxonomy): Bacteria > Bacteroidota > Bacteroidia > Chitinophagales > Chitinophagaceae > Chitinophaga. Next base: position 1,596 of record NZ_CALNBI010000187.1, read on the forward strand.
ACGTAGCAGAGTGCGACGGCAAAGCTACCCTCACCATCGGCGACAAAACCAAGGAAATCACCTTGTAATCCTGCCTGGTTACAACAGCGCATCATACAACAACGCCGCATGTCCCCAAAGGCATGCGGCGTTTGTAATTATATCCACCCATATTAAACGATCGCCCGGACCTCCCAGCCCTGGCGCCTGCAGTGTTCCAGGATCCTCGGCAGCGCGTAGCTCATCCGGTCCCAGGCCTTCTCACTGTCATGAAACACCACAATGGAACCAGGTTGCAGTTTGAAGACCACATTCTGCACGCAGGCCTCGCCCGTGATCTCCGTATCGAAATCCCCGCTCAGCACATCCCACATAATGATCCGGTAATCCTTCTTCAGCTCGCGGATCTGGAACGGCGAAATACGGCCGTACGG
>NZ_CALNBI010000188.1 GCF_937874145.1 uncultured Chitinophaga sp.
GGTTTGCGCGTCGGCGAGGAAGTGCAGGTTCTGGGAATGGCCGCTGCGGTCGATACGCTCCATGGCTTTGCTGAAGCGCTCGCGGGTGTAGGGTTTCAGCAGGTAATCGAGCGCATTCATCTCGAATGCCTGCAGGGCAAACTGGTCGTAGGCCGTGGTAAAGATGATGAGGGGGATATGGGTGATTTCTTCCAGTACGCGGAATCCGTTCATGGCCGGCATCTGGATGTCGAGGAAAACGAGGTCGGGCTGCAAGGCATTGATGTCGCGCACTGCTTCCAGGCCGTTGCGGCATTCGCCGGCAATGGTGATTTCGGGGTAATCGGCCAGGTATTGGCGGATCAGGAAACGGGATGCTTCTTCGTCGTCGATAATCAGTGCAGTCTTACGGCTCATGGCAGTTGGCGATTGGTATGTGTATAAAATTTGAAACGGAGCCCGGATGGCTGGTTGCGGCTCACCAGCAGGTGCTCCGAAAACAGCAGTTCCAGCCGCTGGCGGATGTTGCGCAATCCCACTCCGGCGCTTTGTTCGATCTCTTTCAGTTCCCCGCTGTACCCTACGCCGGTATCGCTGATCTCGATACGCAGTTTATCCGATTCCTGTGCGATTTCTATATTGATTTTCCCGCCGTTGATGCTCGGTGCGATCCCGTGCCGGATGGCGTTTTCCACCACCGGTTGCAGCAGCATGGCGGGGATCATGACGTTTTCGGAGCCGTTCAGCGGGCTGATGCTGAATTCCAGCCGTTCGCGGAAGCGGCTGTGCTCCAGTTCCAGCATGGTACGGATATACCGGATCTCTTCCTTCAGCGGCACCCATTCGTGTTCCGTACAATATAACGAGTACCGGAACGTATCGGCCAGGCGCGCGATCAGTTCGCGCGTGGGCTCCTGCTCGATAGGCACGCTGGCGCTGATCGAATTCAGGGTGTTGAAAAGGAAATGCGGCTGGATCTGCGCTTTGAGGGCGTTGATTTCGCTGCGAAAGGCCGCGTCGGCCAGTTCCTTTTCTTTCTTCAATTGCGCTTCGCGCTCCAGGAAAAAATGATAGACGTGCAGGAGGCTGAAGCACTGCAGGTAATACACGATTACCGGGAACACGGAGCGGAGCAGTTCGATCCCCAGCATGGGCGGACGGCCATCCAAAAAATGAAAGAGCTGCGTCCCGCCCATCCAGGCGGTCCAGAAAAACGGGATGAGCAACAGGTGCAGCCGGAAACGAAACCGCAGCGGGCGGTCCTTGAATTTCCGGAACACGATATACCAGCACGGCACACTTACGATCAGCAGGATGACGGCATCCCACCATATCATCGTAAGGTAACGGGCGTCCACGCGGCCGGTCACCACTTCGGGCATGTAAAGGATGAAATCCTGCAACAAGAACAGCAGGCAATAACCCGCCACTTCGGCCCGGGAAACATCGCTAAAGGCCTTCCGCTGTAGTGCTGCTGCTATTTTTCCCATAAAAGACTTGCTCATAATCCGTACAGATTGGGGGGAAGTTACGCCAAATTCAGCAGAGATGTGGTGGTACGGCCGCTTGCCAGGAAATGTGTGTAATCCGCTGTGATACAGGTTGTTAGCGTATGTGGCGCGCCGAAGTGCCCGATGCTGCGGTTGAAATGACATGCGGGGCCGCTGAAAAACAGCCTTGCCGGGGCATGCTGTTTGCGGTCAAAATGAAAACTATTCTATATGACAACTCCCGAAATCGCCACCCGGCTCGAAGCGTTCTGCCGGGTGGGGAAATTCCATGAAGCTGTGGAAACACTGTTTGCCGACGATGCCGTGAGCATCGAGCCCTACGAAACGCCCGCTTTCGAAAAAGAAACGAAAGGCAAGGACAATATCCTTCAAAAAGGAAAGAAATTCGATGACCTGGTGGATACGATGCACGCCATAACGATCCGCGATACGGTTGTGACCGGCAATATTATCGCGATGGTTTGCGGGATGGACGTGACGATGAAAGGCAAGGAACGTACCACCTGGGAGGAACTTTGCGTCTACCAGGTGAAAGACGGGAAAATCATTTCAGAACAATTCTTCATGTA
>NZ_CALNBI010000189.1 GCF_937874145.1 uncultured Chitinophaga sp.
CGAAATCCGGTACAGGGATGTGGATGGAGTGGAAAGACTATATAAAGTGCCGTTGTCGGAAGTGGAGACGATACTGACGGATGTAGCGGGTGATGTGCAATACAGCACCCGGTTCCTGCCCGAGCCCACGGCCGTCGATACTTTTTCGACTGCATTCGAACCGCTGGAACCGGTAGTGGTGGAAGGCGTACAGCTCGATAAATCGCTGTTCAAACGCTGGAACCCGACCGGCATTCCTTACACCGGCAATACCACGGCCGCCTGGCGGATCGAAAATGCCTGGGATGGCGGCATCACGCTGGGCTTCGCGAACAATAACAACCAGTTCACCGTGGATATGGGACAATTAACCCGCCTGAGCCGCCTGCTGATCAATAACCGGCCGGAGTCGAACCTGTTGTACAACCACTCGCACATGCGCCGCTTCGAAGTCTGGGGCAGCGCCACGCCGGATGTAACCGCTGATTTTTCGGGATGGGTGAAACTCGGTACCTACGAATCTTTCAAGCCTTCGGGCGCTTCGGTGGGAACGCTCACCGAAGAAGATATCCGGTACGCACATACGGAAGGAGAGAAGTACTATTTCCCGGCGGATTCGCCGGACGTGCGCTACCTGCGCATCGTATGCCAGGAAACCTGGGGCAAACAAGCCGGTATTCAATTCATGGAAATGACGCTGACAGGCGTGGTTAAGTAACGTAAAATGACGAGAAAGCATCTTTTTTCCCTGATCGCAGCCTTCGGCGCGGCCTTGCCCGGCAGTCACGGGCAGGCCCCCGGAGCCCTGCATATCGCCGACAGGCGGGAAATATTCGTGGACAGGCACCTGGTGGAGAAGCTGGAAAGTGTAGAGCTGCGCATGCACGCCCCGCGCGAATCCGGCGCCGTACTGTATTTCGATAAGCCCTGGGAAGGCCGCTTCAGCGGGTATGTAACGGTCCTCCGCGATGGCGATACCTACCGCGCTTATTACCGCGGCGTTCCCGTTTCCGGGAAAGACGGCAATGAACACGAAGTCACCTGCCTGGCCGAATCCCCCGACGGGATTACCTGGTCCAAACCCGTGCTGAAGCAGCACCGGGTACATGGCAGCCTTCGCAACAACGTGGTGATCGCGCATGAAACGCCCGCCAGCCATAACTTTAGTCCTTTCATCGACGCCAACCCCGCCGCTCCGGCCCATCTCCGTTATAAAGCTATCTGCGGCACCCGCGAAACGGGGTTGCTGGCTTATTCTTCGCCCGATGGCCTTCGCTGGCACAAAATGCAGGAAGCGCCGGTGATCACCAAAGGCGCATTTGACTCGCAGAACGTGGCGTTCTGGTCGGAAAGCGAGCAGCAGTATGTCTGCTACTTCCGGACCATGAGCAAAGTGGGCAAAACGGCGTACCGGTCGGTGAGCCGCGCGGTTTCGAAGGATTTCCTGCATTGGTCGGAACCGCAGGAAATGGCTTTCGGCGATACCCCTCGCGAACAGCTGTATACGCAACAGACGAGCCCGTACGTCCGCGCGCCGCATATTGCGCTGGCCATCGGCGCCCGGTTCATGCCCGGCAGGCAGGTGGTGAGCGACGCGGAGGCCAAACGCCTGAAGGTAGATCCGCAATATTACCGCGACTGCTCCGACGTGGTGTTGTTCTCGACCCGAGGCGGAACAGCCTACGAACGGACGTTCCTGGAATCGTTTATCCGTCCGGGTATTGGCATTGGCAACTGGGTGTCGCGGTCGAATTACCCGGCATTGAACGTTGTGCAGACCGGCGCGGATGAGTTGTCGTTGTATGTCAACGAAGCATATGCACAGGAAGGTGCGCACCTGAAGCGCTACACTCTTCGCCTCGACGGCTTCGCCTCCCTGCATGCGCCTTTTGGCGGCGGGAGCATGACCACGAAAGTTTTTACATTTGAAGGAAAAGAACTGGAAATCAACTGCTCGACATCCGCCGCCGGCGAAATCCGGATAGAAATGCTCGATGCTGCGGGGAATCCCGTTCCCGGCTTTGCGAAGGGCGATGCCGAGGTGATCATTGGCAACGAAACGCGGCGCATCGTGCGGTGGAAGGGGAACCACGACTTGAGCACCCTGGCCGGAAAGCCGGTGCGGATGCGCGTGCATATGAAGGACGCGGATCTGTATGCCTTCAAGTTCAATCGATAATTTAACTGCATTCAATTCGATAATGGAAAAAAGAGTATTGGGCAATACCGGCATTCATGTGTCGGAAGTGGCTTTTGGCGGCGTGGAAATCGGGATGCCTTATGGCATCGGCGTCCACGGTCGGGAAGATATGCTGCCGGAACGGGAGGCCGTCCGGTTGCTGCATGCGGCTTTAGATGGCGGGATCAATTTTTTCGATACGGCCCGGTTATATGGCAACAGCGAAGAAATTATGGGCCGTGCTTTTCTGGGCCGCAGGCAGGAAGCGGTGCTGGCTACGAAATGCCGGCACCTGCATCAGCCGGGCCAGCCGCTGCCTCCGGCGGAGGTCCTCCGTGAATTCATTTCCAGATCGCTGCAGGAAAGCTTGCAGGCACTGCAAACGGATTATGTAGATGTTTTCATGCTCCACCAGGCCAGCGCCGCTATCCTCGAAAGCCAGGCGGTTGCGGAAATATTCAGCGATATCAAACAACAGGGGCTTTGCCGCGCTACGGGGATTTCAACTTACCACACGAATGAAACGGAACAGGCAATCGCCAGCGGCGACTGGGATGTGATACAATTGCCCTACAACCTGATGGACCAGCGCCAGGCGCAATGCTTCGATGCTGCGGAAGCTGCGGGTGTGGGAATCGTGGTAAGATCTGTTTTGCTGAAAGGGATACTCGGCGGTAAGGGCCGCCAGTTGCACCCGGCTTTGAAAGATGTGGAAGAA
>NZ_CALNBI010000190.1 GCF_937874145.1 uncultured Chitinophaga sp.
ATGCCCCGGAAACGGTAAGGGATCGAAGCGATCAGATCCCCTGCGAACGCATTCAGGAAATCGCTCTGGTTGTACAATAACATACCGCTCACGGAATGCTGGCCGAAGTCCTTCGCGTAGTTCAGCGCCGTTTCCGTATAAAACCGCCGGTCTCCGCCATTGGAGCGGCTATAGCCCAGGGTATTCTCCCCCGTCCAGGTTTTGAACAGGTTGAGCGATCCGTCAGGGTTGTAAGGCTGGTTCTGGTTGACGAACCAGGTATCCTCACGCTTGCCGCGGGTGATGGTCTGGCTGTTATAGGTGTCGAAGGAGAACATGCTGGTGAACGTGAGGCCGGGCACCCAGAATCCCAGGTCCTGGTTGACCCTGGCATTGGTATACACCTGGTTGCCGAAAACCGTCTGGAACCCACGGCGGGTAATGTCCGCATAAGGGTTACGATCCGCGCCGTCGGGCCCGCTCGCATTGATCCCGGGTACTTTGTTGCCGGGGTACATGATGGGAAAGATGACGGGAGACAACGCCATGGCCGACTGGAAAGCCGTCGAAGAGCTCACCGCCGGGTAATTGGCATTGGTGATATAACCCTGTATGCCCAATTCGAATTTCGTGGTCTTCGTGAGTGTCAGGTTCGTGTTGCTGGTGAAATTGAATTTTTTGAAGCGGGTATCGGCGTTGTATTTTTCCAGTCCATCCGTTTTGAGGAGCCCTTTTTCGTCGTAATAGGCCAGGGACACGTAATAGTTCGCTTTATCGGTTCCGCCTGTTGCACTGACGTTTACGCGGCGGTTGTTGCCCCGGTCATTGAACAGCGCCCGGATCCAGTCTACATTGGGATAAACGATCGGATCATCGCCTTTGGCGGTATTGTCGATGTATGCCTGGGAGAAACGGGGCGACTGGCCGCTGTTGGCAAGCGCTTCGTTCGCCAGTTTCATATAAGTCAGGCCATTGGCCATTTCCGGTATCTGCGTGAATGTGGTGAGACCCTGGTTGTAGTTCACCACGAAAGCGGTTTTGCCGGCTTTGCCGCCTTTGGTTTTTACGAGCACGACCCCGTTCGCGCCGCGTACGCCGTAAACGGCGGTGGCAGCGGCATCTTTCAGGATGGAGAAGGAGGCGATGTCTTCGGGGTCGATACTGTTGAGGCTCCTTTCCACCCCATCCACCAAAATCAGTGGCGCGGCGCTATTGGTGCCGGTAAAAGTCGAAATACCCCGGATCCAGATCTCGGAGAAGTCCCTGCCGGGCTCTCCGGAACGCTGCACCCCCACCACACCGGCGATCCTGCCGGCGAGCACGTTCGTGATACTGGCTACGGGCTGCTTCAGCTCTTCCACGTTGACGGAAGACTGCGCCCCTACCAGGCTGATTTTCTTCTGCCGCCCGAAACCAACCACCACCACTTCGTTCACATTCCCCTCGGCGGCTTCCAGCGTTACGTTGATCTCCAGGGAACTGCCTACCTGCAGCACCTGCGTTTTGAAACTCACGTGCGAAAATTCAAGCGCGCTTTGCTTGTTGGCCTTCACAGTATAACGGCCGCTGCCATCTGTAATGGCCAGGGCGGAAGGATTGTTGGAAACACGGACGGTTACCGCTTCCACTGGCTTGTCCAGCCGGTCGCGGACAATTCCCGTAATCGTGATTTCCCCGCTTGATTGCGCCATCAGCGGCCAAAGCGGCATCAGTAAAAGACATAGGGATATGAACAGGCCGGCAGGGAGCCGCCCTTTCATACCATGGCACCATTTTTTCATGATCATGGCATAAGTAGATTTGATTGATAAGAATTTTGAAGTACCGGCACGTCGGCCGTCATCGACAACAAAAACGTGTTCAGCAAATTTGGTTGAAGCGATCGGGGTTAAAATTACCAAACATGCGATGGGATTGCTGTTAACGGAAGCCAAACGAATAGTTAACACATTCTAAACGGGCCGCCTTCCTTCCGCTTTCTAGAAAACCTTTGCTACCTTCCGCAAATGGTATTCAACCTGTGCCGGATGAAAAAATCAAAATTCACCTATATCGCCATCGCCGTCGTGAGCTTCCTTACGCTCACTTCTGTGCAGGCATACCTGATCTATAATACTTTCAAGCTCCGCAACGACCAGTATAAATTACCCGAGAAAAAGATCGTGCGTGAACGTTACGAACGGGAAATGACCAACGAGAACCTCTTCCCCGGCGCAGGCAAGATCGTGGACCGGTATATTGAAAACGACAATATCTATCTGCTGGAAAACTACTACAGGAGCGACTCCGCGCAATTCGAGCTGCTCAAGCAGCGTATGCTCGACAGTACCTGGCAGGCACTAACGGCGCGCAATAATATGGACAGCCTGCTGGCCCACATCCTGCAGCAAAACGACATCCATGAAACATTCCGTTACGCGCTGGTGCTCAACGCTATTGACGTGGCTTTCGAAAGCAACCATTACGTCCCGCTCTACGAAGCGGGCCGCTATTACCCGCTGCTAAACGAAGCCGCGCAAAAGTCAACAGGGCTGCGGATCGGCGGCAGCCTGGAAAAACCCGGCCGCCATAACCTCGTGTCTTCCCTGACACTCAGCAGCACGCGGCCTTACAGCTACCGCATCAGCTTTTCCCTGTATATGGATACCGACGATCGCAACCTGGCCATACTGAAGCTCATGTGGCCGCTGCTGCTGCTGTCGGTATTGTCCGTCCTCGGGGTCGTCATCATTTTCTTCGCCACCTATATGAACTGGCTGCGGCAGCGGAAATTGTCGGACATGAAGAGCGATTTCATCAACAACATTACCCACGAACTTCATACCCCACTGGCCGCCATCGCCGTAGCGGGGAAAAGCCTGCGAAACGACAGGATAAACGAAAGGAAGGAAAATATCCTGTCCCTCACGGATGTGATCGAACGCCAGAGCAGCCGTTTGCGGCAGCTGATCACCCAGGTACTCGACATTACCGCTTCCGGAAAGATCGCGCTGCATAAGGCGCCGCAATCGATACACCAGCACCTGGAGGAAATCCTGCTGGACTTCCGGCTGAAATACACCGAAGAAAACATCCTCCTGGAACTACAAAAGGATGCGCGGCAGGCCGAAGCGGAAATAGACCCTTTCTGGTTTGCAACGATGGTATTCAATTTGCTGGATAACGCCGTGAAATATAATACCAGCAAGGAAAAAAGGATAACCGTCAGCACCCGCAACAATAAAAAGCTGTTGGAATTAAGGATAGAGGACAATGGTATCGGCATCCCGGCAGCCGTCCAGCGGCATGTGTTCGATAAGTTTTACCGGCATACGCGCGACAACGGGTCGCAGGTCAAAGGCCTGGGCCTTGGGCTGTATTACGTTAAACAATGCATGGAGGCGCATGGCTGGGACCTGCAGATTGCGAGCCCTCCCGGCAAAGGCACCCTGTTCCTGATCTCCATCCCGCTGCTATAAAAACATCAGATGAAAATAAACATCCTTTTTGTGGAAGATGAAACCGATCTCGGTAATGTAGTCAGCCAATACCTGGAAGTGATGGATGCCTCCGTTACCTGGTGTACCAATGGCCCGGACGCACTCCGCACCTACCAGGCCAACCCATCCGCATTCGATATCCTCCTGCTCGATGTGAGCCTCCCGCAGATGGATGGCTTCCAACTGGCACGCGAAGTCCTGAAAACCGCGCCAGACACCTCTTTCCTTTTCCTCACCGCCCGCAAGGAAAAACAGGACCGCATGCAAGGGCTCCATATCGGCGCCGATGATTACGTCACCAAACCCTTTGACATCGACGAGCTGGTCCTGCGCATCCGAAACATCGTCCGGCGGCGCTCCGGTGCCGCCCCCGTCTCCAACTGCGTGCAAATCGGGGATGTACAATATTTCAAAGACAGCCTCAAGCTCCGGATTCCGGACAGGAAAGATGTTACTTTTACACCCCGTGAAGCCGAGCTCTTCGAATTCCTCTTCAGGCATACCAACCGGGTGGTGAAACGGGAGGAGATACTCGTACAGCTCTGGGGGGATAATGACTATTTCCTCGGACGCAGCCTTGATGTATTCATTTCCAGGCTCCGCAAACTCCTGCAGCATTCCCGGCAGGTGACGATCGAAAACGTATATGGGCTGGGATATATCCTGAAAGATTCATCCAGAGACGCAGGATAAAAAACCCTTCAACGAAAAAGGCCGTCGCACTGCGCAGTGCGACGGCCTTTTCTATTATAATCCGTAAGTATTATTTGCTTTTCATGCGCTGGCGCATCGCCATACCGAAGCCTACCGCCATCACGATGATACCGATCCACAGTACATTGATATGCGGGAAGATGAGCGCTTTCAGCACGATGTAATCCATCGGCTCGCGGGTTTCCTTCAGTTCGAGCTGCACTTTGTTTTCGTTCGGCAGGATCTTGGTGAACTTCACCGCCAGGCTGAGAGGCGCCACGGTATCGGGCACATTCGCCTGGAAGCTGCTGTCGCGGATGAAATATACCGGGTTGATCCGGAAATCGCCGTTGTCGCGGGTGTGCACGTAGATATCGGCTCCCACGGCGATGTCGCCCGCTTCGGGATGATAGTTCTTCTGCTTCGGTTTCGTATTCAGGTTCTCCAGTACCATAAAGCCCTTCGAGAAATACACGGTATCGCCCTGGGAGATGACGTGCGGCGTGTAGGGCAGCGTGTCTGCCGGAATGTCTTTCCGGGGCACGGCGGTGATGTAGGTGAAGATATCGCGCGTCAGGTAGTGCTTGGAATCCGGGTTCGGCGTGATGCCCTCCTGCCCTTTCACGTTGAGATACGCGTCTGGGTAAAGCGTAAAGCGCTCGGTGGGCTCGTCTTCCAGCTTCGCTTTGCGTTCGTATTCAACGATATAAAGCGTTTTGTCTTTGTCCACCGTGGAGATGGAATCGCCGCGGTAAGTAACGAAATAAGGCCCCATCTGTACCGGCAGCCCTTTGGGCAGCATGAGGTTTTCACGGGAGTTCTGGCCGCTTTCTTTCGTGAAATATCCGCTCAGCACATTCATCTTATCGACAGACAATACTTCCTTCTTGCTGGAAGAGATCAGGATCCCCAGCAGCATCAACCCGAAACCAACGTGTGCCACAGAGGCGCCGGCGGCTTTGGTCTTGCCCTTCAGGACGGTAATGATATATGAAATATTGGCTACCACGCCATACACGCAGGCGAAGAGCAGGAGATAAACGCCCAGCAGGAAGCCTGCGCCGTAATCGGTAAAGAAAATGCGGCCGGTCCACCCGATGAGCACCGCGATGGCGATGGAGATCAGCGTAGGCCAGGCCAGCTTTTTAGCCAGGACGCCCTTCGGCGTATCCTTGTACTTCATGAACTGGGTGATGGCCGTGAGCAGGGCGATGATGATGGCCAGCCAGATCTGCACTTTGTTGTAATGCAGCATCACGTCGGTGGGGGGAGCGAATTCTTCGAGCTTGAAGAGTTTGCGCAGGCCGGAGAGGTCGAGCAGCTTGTTCCATACGGGGATGGAGGTGAAGAAGGTCACGTGCAGGGCAGAGACCAGCAGCACCAGGGCGCCGACGAACATCCAGAACTCGCGGGAGTAGGTGCTTTCTTCCTTTTTCATCTGCGGGATCTGCTTTCCGCGGGCGATCAGCATCCAGAAAGCCGGGATGGTGAATATGCCCATGAACACCAGGAGCTGGCCGCTCATGCCGAGGTCTGTGAAGGAGTGCACCGAAGTTTGGCCGAGGATACCGCTGCGGGTCAGGAAAGTGGAATACAGGATGAAAACGAAGGATACGATGACGAAGAAGAAAGACGATTTCAGGGCGTGGCCGGAGTGGCGGAAGGCCAGCATGGTATGGATACCGGCTACGAGGGTCAGCCAGGGCACCATGGAGGCGTTCTCTACGGGGTCCCAGGCCCAGTAACCGCCGAAGGTCAGCGATTCGTACGCCCAGGCGGCGCCCATCATGATGCCCACGCCGAGCACCATGCCGGCGAAGAGGGCCCAGGGGAGCGCGGGTTTCACCCAGTCGGCATAGCGGCGCGTCCAGAGCCCGGCTACGCCGTAGGCGAAGGGCACTATGGTGGCGGCGAAGCCGAGGAAGAGCCCCGGCGGGTGGATCACCATCCAGTAGTTCTTCAGCAGCGCGTTCAGGCCGTTACCGTCCATGAACTGCTTGAACTGCATGTAATCCGGGTTATTGAAGATGGGCAACGAAGGATCTTCCTGCCGGATGAGGAGGAAGGGGTTGCTGCCCACTTTATAATCGAAAATGTAAATACCGATCAGCATGCTGCCGAGGCATACCTGCGCAAAAGCGAGGACCGCCATCACAGGGGCTTCCCAGGATTTCGAGGTATTAATGAGGATCAGGCCGAGTACACTGTGCCAAACGCTCCAGAGCAGGAAGCTGCCCTCCTGCCCTTCCCAGAAACAGCTGAGGAGGTATTTCACTTCCAGGTCGCGGTCAGAATGCTGCCAGGCGTACTTATATTCGAATAAGTGATTGGAAATGATGTAATAAAGCGTCGCGAAAACGGCAAATACCGAAAATGCCTGGGTGTAGAACGCCCAACGGCCGATCTTGGCCCAGGAAGCTTTCTTCAGCTCATCCGTCTGCCTGACGCTGATGAAATAAGCCACTACCGACACCAGGGAGGCGACGAACGCCAGGATGCTGAATAAATGGCCCAGTTGACCGGGAAGCAGATGCTCCCCATTGTATTTGATCGATTCCAAAGGTTGTCCGTAAGTTG
>NZ_CALNBI010000191.1 GCF_937874145.1 uncultured Chitinophaga sp.
TACTGAGATATACATTCACGAGGTATGAACCCGCGCCTACGTTGGGATTTTCCGCCAGCCAGTTCATCGCCGTTTCGGCATTCTGCTTCTTCAACTTCCACATTTCCGTTTCAATCGCCTGCCTGGCGTCAGCATCCCCTACACTCGAAGCTTCTGCAAACTCCGTTTCGAGCTGGGCAAGCTTCGCGTCGTTTACACGGAGGCCCGACAACTCAAGATCCATGCGCTTCCATTCTTCCACGAACGGGCTGCCGGTGATTTCCGCATCTTCGAAATAAGGCCCTTTGCCGGCAAAATTGAGCTTGCCGGGCTCCACGTACAGGAAAGTCCCTTTGGCTTCATTCATGTCATCTCCAATGTGGATAATGCAGGTGGTACCGCCGCCGGCCATATTGATCGTCTTGGAAAAACTGCCATCCTTCACTACCGCCGAGTCCCTGACATCACCCAAGGGCATCCAGATCAGCACGCGCTCCCCGTCTTTCATCCCGCCGAGTTTGGCGGTGATCTCCAGTTTATCCTGGGCATAGCCCGATATGCAGGACAGCAGCGCCATCCCAGTCAGCATCCTTTTCATGCAATTGAATTTTATGATTTTGAAAAGTTCTTTAATTCGAATACTTCCTCGTTTTCACCAGGCGACTGGATCGTCATCCTGGTTGGGATTTTCACGCCGAACACGGCATCATATCCCGCCATTACCTTGCTGGCGTATAACAAAGAAGGCATCATGCCGGTATATTCCTGCCGCACCTTGAGGCCGGTTGCCGCGTCGTAATAAAACCGCCAGGCATTGCCGGTGGGCGTCATCACTGTTATCATATGCGTTTCCATACCGTGGACCAGCTGGAAAGAATCGGACAGCGTCACTTTGTTGCCGGGATCGAAAAACCGCAGTTCAGGGAACAGCATCGCGGATATGCGCAGCTGCTCGGCCTGTGTGGCGTTCAGTTGTTGCCCGGCGCCCAGCGTCGTGAAACGCAGCGTATCGGTCTGCTCCAGTTTCTTCAGGGCTGTCAGTGACGTCGCCAGTTCCAACCCGGCGATCCAGGAAAAGGTTCCCCCGGGCGCATAACGCTGCCGGAGCACGAACACGCTGTCTGACCAGGAGCGGTATTCCAACCCTACGCCAACCATCCGTTCCGCGTTCTGCTTCCCGCCGATGGCGTCGAAATAACGATCGATCACCTGCCGGGCCGACATTTGCCCGTTACGCAACCTGGTACCGCCGCCCGTCCAGGTATTGTCTGTGCGGTCCGCATCCGGAAGGCGCGATTCGGGGTCCAGCAGCACGGCGACTACCGCCGATGTGGTGGGCACTTTCAACGTGTGGGCATTGTTCCAGTCCCAAACCTGCACCGGCAGCTTCACGCGGTGTTGCCTGCCGTTGAATTCCCGCACGAGGATGTCCACCGGCATGGGCATTTGCTGTTTATTGACGATGGAAATCAGGACGCCTTTATCAGGCGTGTCGCCATCGTACGCCACTTTTGAAATCCCCTGGTCCATCCGGGCATCGGTCAAAAACCAGGCGCGCCAGAACCAGGCGAGGTCTTCACCGGTACCGTTTTCCATCATCCTGAAGAAATCGTGCGGCGCGGGATGCCTGAAAGCCCAGGCGCGCATGTATTCCCGGAAGGCCGCGTCGAAGCGCTCAGGCCCCAGTACTTCGTTGCGCAGAAGCATGAAAGCCGTACCGGGCTTCATGTACATCAACGGCCCCATATCGGCGGGCGGCACGCTGCCAAAAACAGTGCTGATGGGAACATGCTGTTTTTTCATATTCATCCAGCTGAACGACGAAGGCATATCGAAAGCCACGGGACCGTTCAGCTCAGCGGCACTCACGAGGTTGATGAAAGTATTCTGGCCTTCGCACATCCAGCCATTCCGGCTGTCTGCCGCGATCATGAGATTGAACCAGGCATGCCCCAGTTCGTGGTTGGTTTTGATCCAGACGCTGGAGGTATAGCTCGTTTGCTGATAGTGGATGAACGACACGCCCGGCGATGCCAGTCCCGTTACACCGGTAGCGATGTTGACGGCGGCGGCATAAGGGTAAGGTGACCACTTGTCGGAATACGCTTTCAGCATGCGGGGCATCGCCCGGATGATGGTGTCCCATTCCCGGTTGCTTTCCGTCGGGAACAGCGCCATGGTGGGGATGGATGTACCGTTGGCGAGCTTCGTGGCGAGGCCTTCCCAGTTGAAAGATGCCGATGCCGCCCAGCCGCCGTCGCCCGCGTTGGGCTCGCGGAACTTCCAGGTGAGGGTGGGAGCGGCGGAAGGGGAAAAGGCTTCCCCGGCCGAGCGCACCCTGATCACCGTATCGCCTTTCAGCGACTGGCGGTATTTCCGGAGCACTTCCGGGCGGAGCACTTCTTCAGGATTAAGCAGCAGGCCCGTTCCCTGGACGATCATATTCGCCGGCGCGGTGAAGTGCATTTCGGTGCTGCCGCATTCCACGTAGTACTGTGTCCCGGAAACATTCCAGCCGCGGAGGTCGTCGTACACGCACACCCGCGGAAAAACGCTGGTATACTGGAATACGCTTCCCTCCCCTGTTTTCAGCACGCCCATGTTATCGGAGCCGTTGAGCGGAAGGATGAAGGTGTAATCCGTTTCGAGTTTTACCTGCTTCCCCGGTAACAGCGGCTGCGGCAAGTCCACACGGATGTAATTGTGCGTAAGACTGTACGCGGCGTTTTTGTTGCCGGCTTTTATGGATGCGATCTGCAGGCCTTCGGTATGGTCGTTGATACCGAAGCGGCTGCCTTTCGGCGGCGTCAGCAGGCTTTCGCGGGAATCCCTGCGGAAGCGGTTCTGCACGGCAGTGAGCCAGATGTAGGCCAGTGTATCGGGACTGTTATTGGTATATGCCATCGCGCAGCGCGCTTTCACCTCGCGGGAAAGGGTGTCGATGGACACCGCCACCTTGTAATCCGCGCGGTTTTGCCAGTAAGCGGGGCCCGGCTTCCCGGAAGCGCCGCGCGTGGCCGTTGCGGCAGGATGCGGCAAAGGCGCGAACGCCGCCACCGGATCATAAGACCCGCCCGGCGCCTGTTGCGCCCCCGCTTCCTTTCCCGCCGCACACGCCGCCAGCAGCAGTGCGATACGTATGAATTGGTTGGCCACTATTCGTATTTCTGTTCGTTATATAAATCCCGCACCTGCGCCGCCATGGCTTCCATGGGGTACGACAGCTGGTTGCACAACCAGTTGCCCTCCTTGTCGATAGCGATGTACCTGGGCACACCTGTTATCTTGTAGGCCTCGAAAAAGCGCTGGTATTCCTTGCTTTCTTCTTTCCGGATGATGACCATGTTGTTCGGTCCCGCAACCTGGTGTTTGGCGGACAATTCTTTCCAGATATCCTCCGTTCCTTCATCCTGCCAGGCGATGGTGAGGAAAACGATATCAGAGCTGTCTTTATACGCACCGGCCATTTTCTTGTAATCCGGCAGGCTGGCGATGCAGCCTTTGCACCAATCGGCCCAGAAATCCAGCACAACCATTTTGCCTTTATAATCAGACAGGCGGACAACTTTCCCGGAAGCGTCCTTCATCACGAAGTTGTAGGCCGGCTTGCCGCGATCCATGATAGAATAGGCCTGGTAGAGGGAATCGATGGCTTTTGTTCTGGCCGAAGGTTTGAGGTTGGTACGCAGCATGGGATACACATGCTTCAGTTCCGGCGTGAATTTCTTGTGTTTCAGTTCCATGATCACCCAGTGGTACGCGGTTTCCTGTTTCAGGCGTTCGCTTTTGGCGAAGCGGATGAGGTCGATGAACAGGAATTCTTCCCGCAGATCCGGCTCGGCCAGCTTCCTGCCTTCCCACCAGAAGCGGGTGATATTGGGGATTACGCTATTATCCGCCAGTTTAGAAAAATCGGGACTGGCAATTTCAAAACCATCGAACAGCCATTTGGAAAAAGTGGCCTCTTTCGCCATTTCCGGTTTATGCTTTACCACTGGCAGGCGGCGGGCAAGCTTAAAGTAGCTTTCGTAGGCTTTCAATACGGCCCGATCCTGCTCGTTTGCCCCGGCGGCCTGCATGGCCTGGTCGAGGAGGCGGCTGTTGTTCTGCAGCCAGGCATCCATCGCTTCGCGCGATGTGATGGCCATATCGTAGCGGTAAATAGAATCGATGAAACGGGGGAGATTGGCTTTATCCGTTTTCCCTTTGATCTTAGCCACGACGGCATTTCCCGTATTATTCAAGCTGGTTGCGTTAATGGTCACATCCAGCGTTTCGCCCTGCGATACGAGGAAGGGCACCCGCCAGATGGTGACGATCTGGCTGCCTGTGCCCAGGCTGCGCTCAAGGGGCGCTATCTTCGTGCCCCGGCTTATCCTGATGGATTCGGTCGTCGATTTTTCGGAAGGGTTATCCGTGAGATATACCACATCGATGCTGGTTTCGATGGTGCCGCCGGGCGCTACGCTCACCCGGAGCTTGCCCGGTGCGCCGGGCCCTGCATGCACAACCAGGCTGCCGCCCAGCGCGAACAGCAATATTGTTAATGATTTCTTCATGTTGATAAAATGATTTACTAATAGGGCACACGGCCCGCAAAAAAGGGTGAATCAAATGCCGGTTTACATCAGGGTAAATTGCCGATGGCCGCCAGGTCGATGTTGTATTCCTCCTTGAAATGCTTCAAAACGATATTATACTTCTTGCGGACGAGCCCGTTCCGGTCGACCTGCGGACTGAGGATCGTGGCTTCCAGTTCGGCGGTGGTTTTACCTGTCACCGCTTCTACATATGTCGCCAGGTCCCACAGCGGATCGGCTTTGGAAACGTGTTGCACTTCCAGCATGCCCCGGAGATACTTATTGGCCTCCGTCATACTCGCCATGCTGGCCGGCATCAGCGCCAGGAAGTCTTTCGGGACGGGAATGCTGCCGCCTAACAGGGCGCGGTGAAAATAATAGCGGTGCATCGCCGCGATGGTTGCCTTCTTTTCTTCCGGCGACAGCGTTTCCAGCCGGGCGTTGGTCCAACCGATGGCCAGCATATGCGCGGCGCAGGAAAAGCCTTTTTTAACGATGATGGTTCCGCCCGGCCCTTTCGCGCCAACGGCGGCAGAGAGGTAGATGCGGAAAGGCAGCGTTTTCTTCCGGAAATCTTCCGGGTAATACGCCAGGCAATGCAACCGGAAGAAATCATAAGCAGCTTTGAGATAAGCCGGGTCGCCAACTGCGGCGGTATCGCTGAGCATTCCCGTGGGCGTGTAAGCGAAATCGAGGTGTGTGAATTTATAAAGGAAATATGTGCCGTATTTGTTTTTGAAGTTGACGATGGAATCATCGATCGGCTGGTTGCCTTGCGGCAGCTGGTAAGCATCCGGCAGCAGCGGCGGGTTCAGCCGTTCTTCCTTGCCGCACGCGGCGGCCAGGAGGCTGAGGGCAACGCAGGCTGGCGCTATCAATCGGGAAAATGTATGTTGCATGTTGGTGAGCGGTTTTATTCCGGCTTGCGGGCGCCGGAGATTTGAGGATTTTGTTGCAGGGCCCTGTTGCGCTGGAGCACTTCCAGCGGGATGGGCAATGTGTACTGGGGATCGCGCGCCTTCAGCACATAAATATCAGTCCTCCCCGGCGCGTAAGCATACACGTGCCTGATTTCCGGCATGCCGTACCGGCGAAGGTCGAACCAGCGGTGCCCTTCTTCAAAACACAACTCACGGCGGCGCTCTTCACGGCACATCTTCAGCAGCTGGTCGCCGGTATCCATAGCCCAGGGAACGAAGTCTGCTGGAGCAAACCGGTGCTGGCGCAGCGTGTTCAGATCCGACAATGCCTGCTGCGCCCCAGCCGCGTCACCCTTCTTCCTGAACAACTGTATTTTCGCTTCCGCGCGGTTCAGGTAAGCCTCCGAGCTTCTCCAGGTGAGGTACCACTGCGACTCTACATATTTGTTAATCCCGTAGTCCACCGTGATGAAGGGTTTCATCTCCGGCGGGAAGTAATAATAGTAATATTGTGAACGGAGATCTTTTTCATCGAAAGTATTCGCCAGGTCGTGCGAGAAATCGGCCACCAGCGTAACACCCATAATGTCCGTCACCCGATGGTTACCATACGCCCAGATCGTTTCCGCATTATCGCGGTGTACAATGGAGGTGGTAATGCCGTTATTCAGGTCCGCCAGTTGCGGATGGCGCTCCAGCACGTAATCCGCATGCCTCACCACCGCTTCCCAGTCTTCCTTGTACAATGCCACCCGGCTGGCCAGCAGATGCGCCGCCACATCGTCCATAAACAGATTGCTGCCGATGCGGTCGTCCCGTTCGAGCAGGGCTATTGCTTGCTCCAGGTCTTTCCCGATTTGATCGTACACTTCCTTCACCGAACTACGGACAATGGTTTCCTCGATCACGTTTCCATCCAGCTTCAATGGTACGCCCGGCGATGTGGCGGGGTCTACGGCAGGATCATTGTAGGGATGAGCATACAGGTTCACCAGCAGGAAATAATACCAGGCCCTCAGCGCCAGCGCCTCGCCTTTCACCTTGTCGCGCTCCTTTGCGTCGCCGATGGCGCCATCGATGTACTGCAGCACCACGTTCACGCGCATCAGCTTGCTGTAAAAAACGCTCCAGGAATCGAAATCATTCACGTTCGGGCTCATTGACTGCCTGCAGGCGTCGATAAAATCCGGTTGCCACTGGAAGGCGGGGTAGTTGACGTAAAAAGCCTCATCGCCGGGGTTCGGCGCAATCGATGCGTAATACTCCACATCGTCGGTCATGAGGTTTAAATGCGGCATCAACTTGATGCCGTTCGGATAGCCGCCGGTGGCCAGGATATCCCCGAAATCCATCACGGTTGTAGGGATAATGTCTGACTGGGAGCGCTCTTCCAGGAATTTTTTACAGGAAATATTGCTCAGCACGGCGATTGTTATTATTGCAATTGAAAGTTTCTTCATCTGTAAAGATTGGATGCATTAGAAATTCGCGGAAAGGTTGAATGCGTACTGACGGGTGAGTGGCAATGCAGTAGACCCCACGCCGTCGATCTCGGGATCCTGCCCCTGTAACTTCCGCGAAGCGATGGTAAAGGCGTTGTTCATGGAAAGGCCCAGCGTCAGCGCATTTACCCGGGCAGGTTTCAGGATGGACTGCGGGACCATATAATTCAGGCTGATGTTCCTGCACCGCATGAAGCTGGCATTGGCCACCCGAATATCCGTCAAATCATACATCTTGAAATGTGACATGAGCGGCCGGCTGCCGAGCCCTTCCATCCGGGGAAGCAACTGGCTTTCTCCCGCTAACAGGTCCCGCATGACCGGGATAACGGCCCATGCTTCGTCGCCCGGCTTCCGCCAGCGGTCGATCAGATCCCTGTTGGCATTGTAACCTGCACGCGGAATACCGTTCAGATCGGTGTTGCGGGCATACAGCGCGTTCATACGTTTGTGGGCGCCCAGGCTGTAATAAAAACTGCCGCGGAGCATGAAGTTCTTATAGCTCAGGTTCGTGGAAAAGGTCCCCTGGAACTTGGGGAACCGCTGGCCGGAAAACACCAGGAAATCCGTCGGCAACACCGTTTTGCCCCCATCGTCCATATGGTGGAACTCCGGAAGCCCTGTAGCCCCGTTCAACCCCTTAAACACGAAGGAATAAAACGCATCCGCCGGAACGCCGGGCTGGCTCACGGTCCCATTCAGGTAATCGGTATACACGTTCTGATAACCCTGTTCCGCCACCTTGTTCTTATTGAAACTGTTGGTGAAAGTCAGGTTGAGGGTCCAGCCCCTGGAACGTACCGGCACGAAATTCACCACCGTTTCCCACCCGCTGTTCAGCAGCGAGCCGGAATTGACGAGCATATAATCCACGCCGTTTTCCACCGGAACCGATCTTTGGGAGATCAGGTCCACGCTTTTCCTGCCATAGTGATCCACCTGCAGGTTGACGCGTTTTTCGAACAGGCTCATTTCCACGCCTATGTTGTATTGATACGTTTTTTCCCATCTCAGGTCGGGATAGGGAAGGCTGTTGATCACCACATCCGGGCGGCCTGTCAGGGAGTTGCCGCTGGGCCCCGCCGGCATGAACCTGGCGATGAGGTTCGGGCTCACTTCCGTCACCACGTTCCCCTGCGTTCCGTAAGAGGCGCGCACATTAAGGCCGCTCAGCACCTTCGATTCGGGAATCCATTTTTCATTGGAGGCGTTCCAGCGGAAGGAAACGCTGTAGTTGGGAAGGAATTTCTGGTTGGAATATTGACCGAAACGGTTGGACCCGTCGGAACGGATGTCGAAACCCAATGTATAGCGGCCGTCGTAATTGTAGAATGCGTTGCCGTAAATGCTCATCCGGTTGTTCAGCCGGTCTTCGAGCTGGAGTTTGTGGAACTGGCGGCGCGAACGGTCGGACGCTTCGAAGATTTTACCCCGCGTTTCGAAATAGCCGGGTTCCTGCGTGGTGCTGCCGGTCAGCTTGTTGGAAGTTGCTTCGGCGCCCAGCGAGAAGTTGAATTCATCGCGGTTGTTGAATAAGCGGCGGTTGAAGAAAACCGTGCTGCGGGTATTCCATACCAGGGAATTGAGGCTGGAGAAATTGGCCAGGCCGCCCTGCGGGAGGTACGACAGGTCCATCAGTTCCTTTGGATAGGTTTCCCCGTAATTATATCCGCGGTGCACCGCAGCCTGGGAGCTCTTTTCATATGCCGCCCTGAATGCTTCCGACACGTCGCTCATTGCGCTGCCCATTTGCTCGAAACGCCATCCGCCGCCAAAGTCATAGGTCAGGTTCATGTTGATGGTCGTACCGCGGGAACTGCTGGTATTGGTGGTATTGGCGATATCGTTGATGATATTGTATTTGATCGGATCAGCCGACATTCCCGCGCTACCCGTCGTAAGGCCGGAAGATACCCATGGATACCATTCCTCCGGCGAGGTAACGCGGCTCGTCTGCAATGCGTAGTTCAGGGGATTGATGCCGTTGTAATAACTTTCCTGCGTGCTGTAATTAGCCATCAGTATCATGTTCACGTTCAGCCTTTTGGTGACTTTCGCGTTCATTTTGACGTCGGCCGTGATCCGCTGGTTGCCATCCAGCTTGGCGGCGCTGTTGTTCTTACTATAGCTTACGGACCCGTAAAAAGTCGCTTTATCGCTGCCGCCGCTGAGGCTGAGGGAGTGCGTCATCCCGAAGGAATTCTGAAAAAGCAGGTCGAACCAATCGGTATTCCTGGCGCCGCCGGCCTGAACGGCCGCCTTGAACTCAGCTTCCGAAATCTGGCGGCCATTCAATTGTTGCACGAGATATTCATAGGATGTTTCCGGCAAAAAGCCGGCATAAAAGCCATTGCGGAGCAGCTTGTCTTCGATCAGCTCCCTCGACAGTGTCATCCGTTCCTCTGAATTCATGAGATTCATCCTCCGGTAAGAAGGTTTCGCCTGGAACGACAAGTCGGTGGCGTACGTTACCTGCAACGGCCCCGGTTTGCCTTTCTTGGTGGTGATCACGATCACCCCGTTGGCGCCCTGCGTACCGTAAATGGAGGTGGCCGCGGCGTCGCGGAGGAAAGTCATGGATTCGATATCATAGGGGTTCAATCCCGCCACGGCGCTGCCGATCAGGCTAAACTGCCCGCTTACCGCGCTGTTCAGCGTTTCGGACGAAATACCCACCGGGCTGGGGCGCACCATCCCGTCGATCACCCACAGCGGCGAAGCGTTTCCTACGAAAGTGGATGTGCCGCGCATGCGGATGGTGGGCCGGGCGTTCACGCTGCCGGAATTATTCATGATCATCAGCCCCGGCACCTTGCCCTGGAGCATCTGGTCTACCGAAGGCATCCCCGGCTGGAGGATGTCTGCCGCATTCAGCTTGAAAGTGGCGCCGGTAGACATCCGCGCGTCAATCTTCTGGTAACCGTTCACCACCACTTCCTTCATTTCTTCCGTGGAAGTTTTCAGCTTCACGAACATCAGCTGATCCGTTTTCGGCTCCGCGCGCAGGGTCGCTGTCGAAAGCCCCACGCCGCTGAACTTCAGCACTTCTCCTTCATACACCATGAGGGAAAACATGCCATTGTCCATGGTAACCGTTCCCAGGTTGGATTCCAGGGCGCGGATGGTAACGCCGGGGATGGGCTCGCCGCCTTCCGAGACGACCTGTCCGCTTAACAGCAGGCTTAATTTCTGGCCGGGTTTCAACTTTTCCACTTCGTCGGGGAAGATGATGATGCCGCCCATGTCTTCCGCGAATTGCAGCGCGGATTTCTGGAGAACCTGTTTGAGCAGGGCTTCCAGCGTCACCTGTTTCATATCCACGGTTACCGGCGGTTGCCGGCGGATGAGATCGGAGTTATAGGTAAAGCGCACGTTGGTAAGCGTCCGGATATCCTTGAGGGCTTTGGCCAGCGGGGTTTTCTCCGCCTTGTAGCTGACCCGGATATCGAGCACCGACTTGGTTTGCGCCGCCAGGGCGAAGGGTATCGCCAGCAGCGTAAACAGCAGTACGACCCGGGCATGGAAACCCCGCACCTTTCCCCCGAAAGGCAATGTAGATTTTGATTTCATGTTGATAAAACTGGTTTACGATTCGCCGTTCGCACGGCGGTTCATCCATAAAGCATGTCGGTCAATCAGGGCGTCCCCTGTGTTACCGGGATAAATAAACGATGTTGTCCTCTATACGGAAGCGGACGTCGCCCGCTGTCCTGCTTATCTGTTCGAGTACCGCTTTCAGGGTTGCGGGCCTCGGCATGTCCAGCGTAAAGCTCAGCTGCCGGAGGCTTTCGTCCTCAAAACGGATTTGATAGTCATAATCCCTGCCTAATGTTTTCGTGATTTCTTCCAGGCGGACGTCTTCAAAATAAATCTGTCCGTCTTTCCACGCCGTCACGCCTCTCATGTCTGGCACGCGGCGGCTCATTTCTCCGGCGGCACGGTCGAATGCCACCTGGTCTCCCGGCTGCATCAGCAAAGATTTGCCGGCGGCCGAGGTTTTTACTTTTCCTTCCGCCAATGTCGTATAAACAATATCCGAGTAGGTGTTGATGTTGAATTCGGTACCCAGTACTTCCACGTTCATTCCATCCGCCGTTACGATAAAGGGATGGGAAGCATCCTGCGCCACATCGAAGTAAGCCTCGCCTTCCAGCTGGATTTCTCTTTTCGCGCCGGTAAAGGCGGAAGGATAGATGAGGCGGGAATCGGCATTCATCCAAACAACCGTTCCATCGGCCAATTGAATCCTGGTTTTATTGCCGCGCGGTACCACCAGCGTATCCATCGTCACAGCGGTTCCCGTCGATTCGGAATATACGATCCCTTTATTATCAGCGCTCACGGAAACGCCATTGCCGGTTTGCCATTCCTGGGAACTGTCAGTCAGCACAAATGACGTACCGTTGGAGGATTTGATTTCCACTTTCCCCGAGGGCTGATGTTCCGCCACAACGGCGGGCGCTTTCCCGGGCGTGGCATTTTGCTGATAATACTTTACTCCAGCCACCGCGATAATCATTGCTGCTGCGGCGGCGCCGGCCCAATACAGCCATCGCACCTTGCTGCGCGAGGCGTTCTCCCGTTCCAGGTTCTCCCGGAAACGCTGCCAGCCTTCCTCCGAAGGGAATTGATCGTCCGGGG
The DNA here is from genome assembly GCF_937874145.1 of uncultured Chitinophaga sp. Classification (GTDB taxonomy): domain Bacteria; phylum Bacteroidota; class Bacteroidia; order Chitinophagales; family Chitinophagaceae; genus Chitinophaga. Next base: position 11,623 of record NZ_CALNBI010000191.1, read on the forward strand.
CGCCCGCATTCAGCCGGCCGCGCACTTCGCGGGCCATGCGTAACTGCCGGGCTTCCTCACTGTCTTCCGCGAAGCCAGGCTCCGCATCGCTGCCGAGGTCTTCCAGCTTCGGAAGGAGCTTGTCCCAATCGATATTTTTCTCCGGATTTTCCATGTACTTCTCTATAATGGCAATCGTTCTGCAAAAGCGGGTGAACGATGCCGGCTATTTTGTGAAAAAAAATATAAGACCGATCATCCGCACCATCCAGCCGCATTCTTTGCGTAAATATTGATATGCCAGCTTGATGTGCGTTTTCACCGTATTGACCGAAATATCCAGCTGCGCCGCAATGTCCGCATACTTCAGCCCGTCGCGGTTGCTGAGGAGGAAAACGGCGCGGCGCTGTTTGGGTAAACGCGCAATAGCCGCCCATAGGGCGGCATTACGACTATCGTCTGTTTCATATGTTTCGTCCGGAATTCCACTGGCGGCAGCAGACAGTTCCATGGGCGATTCGAATTTGATCCTTCCTTCCCGTTTGATGAAATTGAGCGACGCATTTTTCACCGCCCTGGCGGCATAGTGGACAAACCCGGAATGGATCTTCAGTTCTTCTTTTTTCTTCCAGCAGTATAAAAAGAAGTCCTGCACAATGTCTTTCGCCGTCTCCTCATTTTCCACCACCCCGTAAGCGATCCGGCAAAGCGCCGGGTAATGCTGTCTGAACAATGCCTCAAATGAATCCGGATCTCGTGAATTTGGTTGATTCATACCCGATTACTACTCTCATATCATAGTATGTCACAAAATACTTAATAATTTGATTTCAAATCGGTGAAATCCTTATCGGGCAAGATCTTTCAGGACATCGGCGGCGTGAGAGAGGTAGCGGTCGGCCCGGAGCCCGTTTTTCCACTCCTCCCGGCGGGCCGCTTCCGAAGCGTAGGTAGCAGGGCCAGCCTCCGGCAGCCTCACGCCCAGCAGGGCGCTCGCCGGCAATTTAGCCGCCTGGTCTGCGATCTTTTCCTGGCGCAGCTTTTCGTTCTCAGCTTTCATGAAATCCTCGTACCGGAGGGGCCTGGCGTCGCCGGCATGGGCCACCAGCCAGTTTACCGATGCGCGCAATGCGGCAAACGCAGTATCCGCATCCACCCGGCGCGAAGCCGCCGCGATCGCTCCCGGCAGGGTCCCCGCATTTTTCCATGGCGCGAAATACAACGGCGCGATCGTATCAGGCTGCAGCGCGGTGAGGAAGTGCTTCTCCCGCTGCTTCGTGTATTCGGATTTTCCCGGTACCACCACATCCGGCGCAACGCCCTGCAACTGCGTGGTCACGCCCGTAATCCGGTAAAATTTACCCAGCGTAATAGCCACGGAACCGTAGCTGATATTCGGCGTACCCAGCTGCTTGTTGCCCATCTTTCCCATCGGACGGGTTTCCTGCATCGTGCCTTTACCGTAGGTGGATACGCTGCCTATCACCACCGCGCGCCCGTAATCCTGCATGGCGCCGGAAAACATCTCCGAGGCGGAAGCGCTGCTTTCGTCCACCAGCACCGTCAGCGGGCCATCATACATCACGGACGTCCAGGGCGTGATATCGAATTTTTGTACGCGGTCCTTAAAACGCCCCTGCGCCACAGGCCCCGAAGCCACAAACAAACCCGCCATATGCTGCACCTGCTCCAGCGACCCGCCGCCATTGCCGCGCAGGTCGATCATGATGCCGCTGATATCCTCTTTCTTGAGTTTTTCTACTTCCCGCGCCACATCGAAAGCGCACTGCGCTCCGTCGGGCCGGCTGAAATCCCGGTAGAATTCCGGCAGGCGGATGTAACCGTACGTGCGGCCGTCTTTCTCAATGAATGCGCTTTTGGCGGCATTCGACTGGTCTTTGATCTCCTGGCGGGTGAGCTTCACTTCTTCTTCTTTCCCCAAACGCTTCACCAGTAAAGTCAGCACTGTCCCCGAATCGCCGCGCACCAGTCGCGACACATCGGTTACCGACAGCCCGCTTACTTTCACCACGGCGCCACCATTGGGGCTCACGCCCAGTATCTGGTCGTTTTCGCGCAGCAAACCGCTCCGGTCCGCCGCGCCGCCGGCCAGCAGCCGTTTCACGCGTATCTCGCCGTCTTCCGCGGACAATTCCAGCCCCACCCCGAAATAACGCTGCGCCATCCGGGCATCGCGCTCTTTACTGTCGGCGGGCGCGTAAAAATTGGTATGCGGATCGATTTCCATCACCACCACGTTCATAAATGTCACGAAACGTTGCTCCGGCGCGGTCACGCCCAGCAGGTTGCCGTAAGATGTCCGCAGCCAGGACAACACCTTCGCACGGGCTTTCTTTTCCGATTCGGCTTTCGTCAGCCTGGGGTCCGCGGCCTGCAGTTCGGCCATGTTATGTAAAACGTGGCGCTTGAGGAATCGTTCCCAGGCCTGCTCGCGCTCGCTCCGGGAAGCGAAATATCCTTCCGGCTTCTCGATATAGGTTTCTTTACGGGTAAAATCCAGCGGTTTAGCCAGCAGGCGGTTGAAGATGTCCACAGATTCCTTCATGCGGACGATCAGGAGCTCGTTGGCTTTGTGGAAGAACCCGGTGGACGGGGCTTTCAGCTCATCGTCAAGGCTTTTTTCCCAATGGCGCAGCTGATCGATGTCCGCCTGCATGAAATTGAGCTTGCCGCCGTCCTGCTGTGTCAGGAATTTCTTCCAGACCGAGGCGGAGAAAGCGTCGTCTATCGGTTTGAGTTGATAATGTTCCTGCGTGATCCGTCGCATCACCTGCCCTACGGTCGTGTTCCGGTAGGCGATAACGCTATCTTCCGTTTGGCTGGCCGAGGCGGCCCCTCCGGCGCCGAGCAGCGCCGCTGTAACTAAAAGCGCCCTGAGGCGGAGAGTTTGTTTCATACCCTTTAGGCAACCGGACCGGTAAATCGGGTGAATTTACCCGCCAAAACACCGGACCGTCCAGCCGCAGAAGTCGAAATATTTCAGCAGGGGCTCATCTTCCCGGTGCGCCGCGATGGCTTCCAGCTCCGGCCCGATCTTCTCAAAAGCCGCCGCCCTGCGCGGCTGGCTGCACTTGCGCGGGTTGAGCGCGATCGTTTTAAACAACAGTTTCTCCAACCTCGACGTGCGGCCGTATTGGCTATAATACCTTTTGTAAGCACGGATTTCATAATCCAGATAAGCGGCATTGTCCATTTCATAATGGATGACGATGTGCAGGAGCCGGCACGCGCGGTACACGGCGGAAGTGCTCATGGGCTTGTGCTCGTTCAGGCCCTGCGATGCGTAGCGGTTCGCGGATTCGAACTGCCGGGCGTAGAAATGCGTTTGCGCGGCCAGCAGCAGCAATTGCAGCTGTTTGTCGGTTTTATGCAGGCCGGGATGCATGAGCACGGGCTCGTGGATCTCCTGCAAAAAATCCATCGCGGCTGCATGTTCCTTTTTCCCGATCAGGCTGCCTAAGCGGTGCAGGCAAAGGGTCTGGAAGCAGAGATTGCGGAAATGTTCGGGATAGGGCTTGTCCATCAGCAGGGCGAGCCGGTTGGTGAAGAACTCCATTTCTCCGAAATACCCGATGCTGAACAGGTTGTCGAGGATGCCGTCGATAGCGGATAGATGGTCGTACGGCGGATTGTTCCACAGCGCCTCGTTGGCTTCGAAGAGCGCGTTGAGGGATTTGAAAACGGCGAGGGCGGAATGGTATTGTTTGGTATGGATGAGGAAGAAAGATTGAAACAGGAGATGCGTTTTCCGGGATTCGAAGGGATGTTTTCCGCCGGAGCTGATGAGCGCCAGTTCTCCCAGGACGAGGTCGTTGATCATTTTGCCGTTGCGCTCCAGGCCCACCTGTTCGTTGATGAGCCGGAGTTTCAGCAGTTCGTACAGGGAATGGTGCTCGTGGATCTGGTGCTGGGATTTGAGCGCTTGTTTGGCGCGCATCTGCAGGTCCACCACTTCTTTTTCCGTCATCCCCGGAAACCCTGCGCCGGCGAGGTAATTCAATTCCGCGCGAACGGCCTGGTAATAGAGCATATGATCTTCGGCATGAAGCGCCAGTTGCTGCGTTTTGCGCAGTTCCTGCAACCCGCGTTTGGGCAGCGAGCGCTCGAAGCAGAGCCGGGCTTTCATGAAGGCGTGGTGGCGGGCGTACCATTTATCCTGTCCGATGCGGACGGCCATGAGCTGGTCGGTCAGCACGCGGTACAGGTATTGAACAGTGTTATCGAACGCGCCGGGCCTGGATGATGGATTGAAAAGCGTTTCGGCTTCGGTAAGGGACATGCCTTTCCGGCAGAGGATATCGAACAGGAGGAGATAATCCTTCGCGCCTTCGTATTTGCCGGCGGATTGCCGGAAATATTTCTTTTCCGCGGGAGAAAGGGAGCGGACGATCTTTTCAAGTTCAAGTGCAATCATGTGGAATTTAATGAAATGCCGGATAATATGAAATCGCTTATCATTGATTATCAGCATTATTAAAGAATAATCCTATCAAACTACCAATATTTAGCATTCATGAAAATATGAAAAAATGGCAGAATTCGGGTGAAGGGGAACGTTACATTTGACGTCCAAGGGGATGAAAAGTGCACTGTTCATCAGGACCTATCCAATTATCCGACCCATAAAAAATTTACTTCCCGTTATGTCAAACAAGATCCTCGTGGTAGGCAGTATCAACATGGATATGGTGGTGAAAACCGCCCATATACCGCAACCGGGAGAAACCGTGCTGGGCGGCGTTTTCTTCATGAATCCCGGCGGCAAGGGCGCCAACCAGGCGGTGGCTGTGGCCCGGCTCGGTGGCAAAGCGGCCTTCATCGGCAAGATCGGCGACGATATTTTCGGCAAGCAATCCGCTCATTTATTCGACCAGGAAGGCGTGGATATTTCAGGCATCTTCTCCGATCCGGAATCGCCCTCCGGCATTGCCATGATCACCGTGGATGATTCCGGGGAGAACAGCATCGTGGTGGCGCCCGGCGCCAACGCCCACCTGCAGCCGCAAGACGTGGCCGCAGCCTTCGGCAAGCACCCTGATGCGGCCGTGATGCTCATCCAGCTCGAAATACCCATGGAAACGGTGCGCCACGCCGCGCAATGCGCCCGCGACAAAGGGCTGCTCGTCATCCTCAATCCCGCGCCCGCCAACAGTTCCGTGTCCGATTTATTCCATCTTATAGACGTTATTACCCCGAATGAGCACGAAGCCGAGATGTTATCCGGCATCCGGATCAAAGACCTCAGCAGCGCGCGCCGCGCCGCCGAACGCCTTCAGCAATTGGGCGTAAAAAGCGTGATCATCACGCTCGGCAAACAAGGCGCGGCCGTGCTGCACGAGGGCCGGTTCCATCATATCCCCGCGCCGGTGGTGGATACGGTAGATACAACTGCCGCGGGGGACGTCTTCAACGGCGCGCTGGCAGCAGGGCTCGCCGACGGCCGCGGGCTGGAAGAAGCCGTCGCATTTGCCTGCAATGCCGCATCCATCGCCGTCACCAGATTGGGCGCGCAATCCTCGATCCCGTACCGGAACGAGGTGCTGTTCAACATCATGAACTGAGCCATCCAACCATCTCAAATAAATCCACCGTTATGTTTATCGTAGAAAGTTATTCCCTCGCCATTTTCTTCTGCCTGATCACCATGTTGTGCTGGGGTTCCTGGGCCAATACCCAGAAACTCGTGGCCGGCAACTGGCGCTTCGAGCTGTTTTACTGGGACTATGTGCTGGGGATACTCCTTTTTTCCCTGCTCGGCGCCTTCACGCTCGGGAGCACCGGCGCCGGCGGGCGCGCCTTCCTTCCCGACCTGCAGCAGGCGGACTTCGCCAATATCCGCAGCGCCTTTGCCGGGGGGATCGTTTTCAACCTTGCCAATATCCTGCTGACAGCCGCCATCGCAGGGGCCGGTATGGCGGTGGCCTTCCCTGTCGGCATCGGGCTGGCGCTCGTGATCGGGGTGATCCTCAATTTCGCGCTGGCCGCAAAAGGCAACGCCACCCTGCTGTTCGCGGGCGTAGGGCTCGTGGCGCTGGCCATCATCATCAACGCCGTCGCTTATGGCAAACATTCCGGCAGTACGGGAAAGAAAGGAGTAGGCAAATGGATAGCCATCGCCGTGGTGGCGGGCATCCTCATGTCTACCTTCTATCCTTTCATCGCTGCGGGTATGGATTTAGCCAATTTCCAATCGCCGGCCGCGGGAAAAATGACGCCCTATACCGCGTTCGTCGTTTTTGCGGCAGGGATTTTCGCCAGCAACCTCCTTTTCAACGCCATCCTGATGCGGCGGCCGCTCGAAGGCGCGCCTATTCCATTTTCCGCTTACTTCCGGGGAACGCCGCGGGTGCACCTGACCGGGATATTGGGCGGCTGCATCTGGGGGCTGGGCAACCTTTTCAACCTCATCGCATCCGGCAAGGCGGGACCGGCCATTTCCTACGGCCTGGGCCAGGGAGCTACGCTGGTGGCGGCACTGTGGGGTGTTCTCATCTGGAAAGAATTCAAGGGCGCCACTCACGGCGTACGCAAACTGGTAACCGCCATGTTCATCCTTTTTGTAGCAGGCCTGGGGCTGATTATCGCCGCCGGCCGCTAAGCCCGACCATTCTAATTTATCGCTACCTCTAAAAAAACACGTATGAAAAACAGGCTACTGAAAGACATGGGAGCCACCCTCCTCCTGCTCGCCTGCGCGCAGTTCGCGCTCGCCCAGTTCAGGGTTACAGGGCAGGTGACCGACAGCCTTAACGGCCAGGCGCTTCCCAACGCCACGATCCGGGAAGCAGGCCGCCCAGCCGGCGTCAGCGCCGACGCACAGGGCCGCTACGCCATCTCCCTTTCCGCCCCCAACGCCTCGCTGGAAGTCACGTTCGTCGGCTACCGGCGCATGCTCGTTCCGGTGAACGGCCGCAACACCGTCAACATTTCGCTTGCGCAGGACAGTGACCTGGGCGAAGTGATCGTTGTGGGATATGGCACCCAGAAAAAAAGTGATATCTCCGGCTCCGTTGTGTCTATAGATGCTGAGAAACTGGCGCCGCAAACCTCCACCAGCGTGGCGGAACTGATCCGCGGAAAGGCTTCCGGCGTTCAGGTGACGCAGGGCAGCGCCCGCCCGGGCGGATGGGCCAACATTACCATCCGCGGCACCCGCTCGCTCAACGGCGGCAATGCACCGCTGTTCGTGCTCGATGGTGTGCCCGTGTCCGACATCGACAATGTGAATATGGCGGACATTGCCACTATTGAAGTGTTGAAAGACGCAGCCTCCACGGCGATTTACGGCGCCCGCGCGGCCAACGGCGTGGTGCTCGTCAATACGAAACGCGCCAAAAGCAACAGCCTGCAGCTGGAAGTGACGGGCCAGCACTCGCTGCAGCAACTGAAACGAAACTTCGACCTGTACTCGCCCGAAGAATGGGCACAGTTGCGCCGGGAAGCGGTGCGCACCAAGAACGGCGGGCAATGGCCGACCGACGAACAGGCGTTTCCCGCTCCGATCCTTTCCGCCATCCGCAACAACAAAACGGCCGGTTGGGAAGACCTCATGATCCGCGATGCCTGGGTGCGCAAGTACGACGCCAGCGTGCGCTCGGGCACCGACAGGACGAGGATCGCCTTTTCCGGCGGGTACCTCGGGCAGGACGGCCTTTCCAAACAAGCCGGTTACGACCGCACCAACTTCCGCCTCAACCTCGACCACAAACTCCTGCCCGCGCTCACCCTCGGCACCAACGTCGCGTATTCCTTCGCCACACAGACCTTCGAAGACGGCTCCTGGGACGGGTTCTATCGTTTCCTCACCGCGCCTCCCTACGCCACGCCTTTCGACGACAACGGCAATCTCAATTATATCATCGGCGAATCCAACAGTACCAATCCCCTGTGGAACGCGCGGGAATCTTCCAACGAAACCAAATACAAAAACCTCCTCGCCAACGTGTTCGCGGAATGGACGATCATTCCCGGACTAAAGTATAAACTCAACACCAGCGTCAATTCCAACACTTCTTCCAACAAATTTTACCAGACGAGCCTCCACCAGAACGGCCGCATTTTCACCGGTAACGGCTCCATCACCGAAACCCGCAACACGGACTTCCTCCTGGAAAATATCCTTTCCTACGACCGGGAATTCGATAACGGCCATCACCTCGACGTAACCGCCGTGCAAAGCATCAACAAGATCGACTATGAAAGCACCGGCGTGAGCGCCACCAACTTCCCTTACGACAAGTTCGGGGCTGACGGAATTGGCACTGCGCAGAAATCGAACATCCCGACGCACTGGGTATCGAAACGGAAAATACTGTCGTACATGGCCAGGGCGCGCTACAACATCCGCGACAAATACCTGGCTACGTTCACCATGCGGGCGGATGGCTCCTCGGTGTTCGGGCCGGAGAACAAGTTCGGATACTTCCCTTCGGGCTCCGTGATGTGGCGGGTTTCGCAGGAAGATTTCCTGAAAGGGAGTTCCTGGCTCAATGACCTGAAACTGCGCGCGAGCTACGGCGCCGTGGGCAACCAGGCGGTTAACCCCTACAACTCACTGGGCGTGACGGTGCTGTACCAGGGCATTTTGATGAATAACGCGGGCTCGCCGGCGATTACGTCGGGCTTTTTACCTTCGTCATCGTTGTACAACCCGGCGCTGAAATGGGAGACTTCTGTTTCGGGGAACCTGGGGTTGGATTTCAGCTTGCTGGACAACAAGATCAGCGGCTCGTTTGAATATTACAACACCCGGACCACCGATCTCCTCATCAACAAATCCCTGCCCAACATCCTCGGGTATACTTCGCAGCTGGTGAATCTGGGCGAGGTGAAGAATTCCGGATTTGAGGCGATGGTCAACATAAAACCCGTGAAAAGCCAGGAAATCGACTGGAACGTGGGGCTTGTCTTCTCCCGCAACAGAAACAAACTCGTGAAGATCGACGGGAAAGTAGACGCAGAAGGCAAACCGGTGAACGACCTCAACAACCGCTGGTTTATCGGCGAATCGGTGAATGTGTTTTTTGACCACCGTTTCGAGGGCATCTGGCAAACGTCCGACAAAGACTTTATCGACGCGCACCCCACGCTCAATGCCCGCCCCGGCGATGTGCGTGTGGCCGACCTGAACGGGGATCACATCATCAACGAAACAGATAAAATCCTTTACCGCCGCGATCCCAAATTCACCGCTTCCGTCAACTCCTCCTTCCGCTATAAAGGCTTCGATCTGTATTGGGATTTGTATTGGGTGAATGGCGTTTACCGGCAGAATCCGTATCTCTTTTCCAGCAACCAGGGCGGCGCGCTTACGGGCCTCACCAATGGCTTGAAAGTGAATTACTGGACGCCGGAAAATCCTTCCAACGAAGCTCCCCGCCCGCGCGAAACCGGTATGGAAAATCCTTACCTGCACGTGATCGGTTACCAGGACGCATCATACGTCCGCTTCCGGAACATTACGCTGGGGTATACTTTGCCGTCGGCCTGGACGAAAGCCGCGCGCATCCGCTCGCTGCGCGTGTACGCCGGTCTGGAGAACTTCTTCACTTTCACCGATTATTCATCCTACAGCCCGGAATCCAATCCCGGCGACTTCCCCGAACCGCGCGTTTTCCAGTTCGGGCTGAACATCCACCTTTAATATTCGCGTCATGAGAAAGATCCGCAACCTTATCATATTCTGCGCTATGCTTGCCACGGGCTGTAAAGACCAGCTCATGGAAGAAAGCGAGACCACCCTCACGCTGGTGGAACTCTATTCCACCCCGCAGGGACTGGAAAAAGCGATGACCGGCCTTTACATCCTGGAACAACGCGGCCCGCGCGACGGCGCCTGGTGGGACGGTGCGGAGATGCTCTCCGTCATCGGCGGCACCGACATCACCGTGATGAACGGCGGCCCCGGCAACGGTTACCGCACTTACGACCCCATTGAAATGCAGAACGGCGATGGCATGGCTTTCACCTGGTGGAAATACCATTATTCCGTTATCGGGAAGGCTAATGAAATTATTTTCTATGGCGAGAAGATAGCGGCCTCCCACCCCGAGGTGCGCCATACCATCGCCGAAGCCCGCTATTTCAGGGCGCATTCTTATTTCTGGCTCTTCCGGCGTTACGACCGCATCTGGCTGAACACCGAACCTACGACGCCGGAAAACGTGGACCAGGCAAGGGATTACCGTCCCGCGAAAGCGGAGGATATCTACGCCCTCGTCAACGCCGACCTCGACTACACCATCGAAAACATCAGCAAAACCGCTCGAGATCCCGGAAAAATTTCCGAAACGCTGGCCCGGCACATCAAGACGGACGTGGCGCTCTGGCAGCAGAACTGGCCCGAAGCCATCAAACAGGCGGAAGAAATTTTCAAAAGAACAGATTACAACCTCGTGCCGCTGGAACAGGTGTTCGGCAGCGCCAATCTCGGCCACAGCGAAGCGCTGTACCTGCTCCGAAGCGCCAAAGGCGGGTATGACGTGTACACCAACCGCATGCAATCCCACTTCATTCCCTGGTACGACAAGGTTTGCGGCGAGCGGAGTTTCGAGAACGGCGGCTGGGGATGGGGCTGGTTGTACCCGAACGAATACCTTTTCAGTCTTTTCGACAAAACCAACGACAAACGTTACAAACAATACTTCAAAACAGAATATATTGTAACGAAAGTGGTGCCCGGCATGCCCGCGGGTACACAGCCGGGAGATGTGGTGACGGTAACGGAAGACAACAAAAGCCTGTACTACACGGCCTTCCATCCCACTACAACCAAGTTCGTGGATCCCTGGACGGTTTCTTCGCCGGATGACGGCTGGTCGTACAAGGATTTCATGGTGTACCGGCTGGCGCAGACGTACCTGTTTGCCGCGGAGGCATACATGCGCGCCGGCGACAACGGCAATGCGCTGAAATACTACAACAAAACCTGGGAGCGCGCCGGCAACACGGCTTTCACGGGCACGGTCACCGAGCAGCTGATCATGGACGAGCAGGCCAGGGAACTGGGGCTGGAAGGGCATCGCTGGGTGTTTTTGAAACGGATCGGCAAACTGCTCAGCCAGGTGCGGGCGCATGCTGGGGAAGAAAACCCTTACACCGGGGAGAACTACCTCCTGCCACGCACCAATATCAAAGACCATAACGTGCGCTGGCCCATTCCCAACGGCGAACTGAACATCATGGGGAAAGCGAATTTCCCGCAGAACACGGGATACAATCCCTGATCAACACCGTAAACTTTTAGATAACGATATGCGAAAACTAATTATTTCCGGCCTGCTCCTGGGCGCCGGCATCGTAGCGGTGCTGGCGTTCCGGAACCGGGACGGCCAGGCGCCAGCGCCGAAAACGAAACTTTCCCGCGAAACGCTGCAGGATAAAATCAAAGGCGGATGGGCGGGCCAAACGATCGGATGCACTTATGGCGGCCACTTCGAATTCAAGTACAACGGCACGATGATCCAGGATTATGTGCCCGTGCATTGGGACAGCGGCAGCATCAAATGGTGGTACGACAACGCGCCCGGATTGTACGACGATGTGTACATGGACCTCACCTTCGTGGAAGTATTCGAGAAATACGGCCTGAAAGCGCCCGTTGATTCCTTCGCCAATGCGTTCGCGCATGCTTCGTACCCGCTGTGGCACGCCAACCAGGCGGCGCGCTTCAACCTGCTGAACGGTATCAAAGCTCCGGAAAGCGGCCACTGGCGCAATAATCCGCATGCCGATGATATCGATTTCCAGATCGAGGCGGATTTTGCGGGACTGATGGCGCCCGGCATGGCCAACACCGCCGGCGTGATCTGCGACAGTATCGGGCACATCATGAACTTCGGCGACGGGTGGTATGGCGGCGTGTACGTGGCGGCGATGTATTCGCTGGCGTTTGTGTCGGACGATGTGAAGTGGGTGGTGACGGAAGGGTTGAAGACGATCCCGGCGGGCAGCAAGTACCGTCAATGTATGGAGGCGGTTATCGCGGCGCATAAGCAATACCCCAACGACTGGAAGCGCGCGTGGTTTGAGGTGGAGCGCAACTGGAGCGAAGACCTGTACTGTCCGGACGGCGTGCATGCCCCGTTTAACATCGACGCCACCGTGAACTCGGCGTATATCCTGATCGGGTTGCTGTACGGCGAAGGGGATTTCACCAAAACCATGGACATTTCG
>NZ_CALNBI010000192.1 GCF_937874145.1 uncultured Chitinophaga sp.
TCAAGTGGAACGCGCTCAAGCTGCTCAAATCGGAATTCTGGGCAGAGGAAATCGTCCAGGAAGTATTCACCCAGCTATGGAGAAACCGTCAGCAGCTCGCGGCTGTAGAAGCTCCGGTGGCTTACCTTTACCGGATGACCGCCAACCGCAGCCTCGACCGGATCCGCCGCGATGCGCTGGAGGTTAGAATGCAGTATGCCGTGAACAAAGCGCTCCACGGCGATCCGGACATCTTCCAGGAAAACAAGTACGACCTGAAATTCGTGGAGCGGCTTATTTCGGAAGCCATCGGCCGGTTGCCGGATCAGGGCCGTCGCATCTTCGAACTGCAACAAAAAGAAGGGTTGAGTTACCAGGAAATTGCCGACAGGTTAGGCCTCAGCAAAAACACGGTGCGCAATCATATGGTTAAAAATCTGCAGGTCATTCGCACATATATGCGCCAACATGGCGAAATCCCCGTCCTGCTTTTCAGCCTTTGGTATTTATTTTAGAAAATTTGTTAGGAAGATAGTCCTGTTTCCCCGATAGTTCGCCTTTAGTAATAGATATGAGGAAAGACAGCGATCAAATAAAGGAACTTTGGGGATTGTACCTCGCCGACCAGGCCACCCTGGAACAGGTGGATACCTTGTTTGCCCTGCTCGAAGATGACAACGAAGAAGAAGTTCATCTGAACGCCATCGCAGCGGCATTTGACGGTTTGCCTTCGGATAGCCAGGTTACCGACCCTGTAATCATCCGGTCCCATCTTGAAGCCATTATCATCTCAAATGGCGAATTGGCCGCATCCGCCGGGCTGATTCCAAAAAGAAGAAGGAACATCTTCACCATCGCCCATATCTGGTGGGCGGCCGCAATCTTAATACTGGCGGCGGGCGCTGCTTTCTGGCTGTTTTCCACCAATGCACCCGTATCAGTTAACAAAATGGTAAGCGCAGCAGACATTGCACCTGGCCGCCAGGGGGCTATCCTGACATTGGCGGACGGCACACAGGTAATGCTCGACAGCCTGCATGACGGTGAAGTAGCCCGGCAGCAGGGAGCGAATGCCGTGGTGAAAAACGGGCAGCTCCGGTACGAACCGGGAACGGTTTCGGGCAACGGGACCAGCTACAATGCCGTCGCCACGCCCAGGGGGCGGCAATTTGATCTCGTCCTCCCCGACGGATCGCGTGTGTGGCTGAACGCCGCCAGCTCCATCCGCTACCCCACGGCATTCACGGGTGCGGAGCGAAAGGTCGAGATCACCGGGGAAGCCTATTTTGAAGTAGCGAAGATGCCGGGGAAAGTTTTCCGCGTGTCCGCCGGTAAAGTCATGGAGATAGAGGTGTTGGGTACGCATTTCAATGTAAATGCATATCCCGACGAACAAACCATCCGCACGACCTTGCTCGAAGGCAGCGTGAAAATCGCCATCCCGGGCGCAGGGCGCGAAAGCATCAGGCTGGCGCCCGGACAGCAAGCGCGCATGCTGCAGCAAGCGCAACCGCAAAATATTGAAGTCAGCAACGAGCCGCACCCCGAAAGCGTTATCGCCTGGAAAGATGGCTTTATCAGCCTGGACGGCGCCTCATTTGGCGAAGTCATGCGGCAGCTGGAAAGATGGTATGATATAGAAGTCGTATATCAGGGGAAAATGCCGGCAATCCGTTTCAGGGGTGAGTTGAGCCGGGATGTGAGCCTGGCGGGTCTATTGAAAGGGTTGGAAGAAGCTGGCGTGAAATTCCGGATGGAAGAAGGCCGACGCCTGGTAGTGTTGCCGTAGCATACTGAAAGCTAACAATATATGAAATTGAAACTCAACCAAAATGAATCGCCCGGAAACCGGGGGCAAGCCGTCTTTCGTCAAAGCCAACCGCCGCCGGCCGTTACCTGAACCGCAGCGTCCTGCCATAAAAAACCGGAAGTGGTTGCAACACTCCCGGCGGATCTGGTTCGACGCAATTACCTGTGTAAGCATTTTATCTAACCAAACTGCATCAAATTTATGCAAAAAACGTCTTTTTGCAGCTACGCATCCTGTGCCAGCAGGTTGCCGTGGCCCACTGCAACATGCCGGCTACCAGCTCAATTGCTGAAATGTATGAGAATTCTGACCTTACTGATTTTTACCGCTTCGATGGCCGTTTCAGCCCGGCCATTGGCGCAAACCGTTACGCTCAAAGCGAAAAATCTCCCGCTGGAGAAGATCTTCCCGGTCGTGAAGGCGCAAACCGGGTATGTTTTCTTTTCATACGGCAACCTCTTGCAGAAGAGTAAAGCCGTGACCCTCGACGCCGACCAGGTGCCTTTGCAGCAATTCCTTGCCATGGTGTTTCGC
>NZ_CALNBI010000193.1 GCF_937874145.1 uncultured Chitinophaga sp.
GTTTTTAAGTAGCGATCCAGTGACTTGCACCTTCCAAATACAACAGATTTGTATTCAAAAGAAGAGACTTCAAGGATCAGGGAGGCTTTCTGGACCGCATTCGGCCAGTATATCGCCCCGCACATGTCTGCCGAAGGCGGCAGGGTGAACTGGACCAATTACAAAACCGGCGTGAAGCACATTTATTTCCGGATGCAGGCCGGCAGCCGCGATGCCTCGATCAGTATCGAGATCGCGCACCCGGACGAAGGCATCCAGGAGCTGTTCTTCGAGCAGTTCCTCCAGTTCAGGGCCGCCCTGGAAAACCATCTCGGCGAAGTCTGGACCTGGGAGCTGCATGCGAAAGACGATTACGGGAAAACCATCAGCAGGATTTATATGGAACTGCCCGGCGTGAATATTTTCAGGCAGGAAGACTGGCCGGCGCTGATCTCCTTCTTCAAACCCAGAATTATCGCGCTGGATGTTTTCTGGAGCGAAATGAAATATCCCTTCGAAGAGTTGAGCTGATCTTCCCCCGAAATCTTCACTATATTCCGCGTATTCGTTGGCCGTTGACGAAATATCGCGGGGCGGGAACATGAGGATAGTAAATAAGATGTTGATAATGAATTAATTGGAGCGATGGCATGCCGGTTGCAAAATCTATCCTGTTAATACAATCATCGTTCACCATTACATTCAACATCATGTCACTTTTATCACAAACCCTCCGCAACAGCATTCTCCCGACGGAATCCGAAGATGCATCCATTCCCGTTCCCATCCGTGAAACGGATACCTGGCAGGGTTCCGAGTACCTCGACGATCTCATCCGGACGGACGACCAGGAAGAAAGTTTCCCTTCAACCCAGACCGCCTGATATTCTGAAATATGCATATAGGCAAAGCTTACAGGTTATCTTCCTTTTTATACTGGACGCGCCGCGATTTGTACCTGCTGGTGATCCTGGCCTCGGTGCCGGTGGTGATGTACGAAGTCTGCGGCTGGAAATGGGCGGTGCTGCCGTGGACGGTGGTATCGCTGCTGGGTACGGCCACCGCGTTTATCGTGGGTTTCAAGAACACGCAGACTTACAACCGAACGCGCGACGCCCAGGCTGTTTGGACCAGCATCGCCACTACCAGCAATCTCTGGGGCATCATGTGCCGGGATTATTTCCGGGACCCCGCCATCGCGCGGAACCTTATCTACCGCCACTTCGCCTGGCTGACGGCTTTGCGCTACCAGCTGCGGGGCGAGCGGGTCTGGGAGGTGGCTGATATGCAACACAACGCCGAATACCAGCGGTATTACACCATCCACGAGCGCACCTGCGACCTGGACGGCGAGCTGGCGAAATACATTTCGGTGGATGAGCGGGCTAAGCTGACGGCCGTGCGCAGCAAAACCACGCAGCTCCTGGCGATGCAGAGCGCGGCGGTGAAAGCGGCCTACGGGGCGGAAGCGGTGCTGCCGGCGCAGTTTATCGAGCTGCAACGAACGCTTAACACGTTTTTCGCGCAGCAGGCGCAAAGCGAATCCATCAAGGATACGCCTTATCCACGGCAGTATTCGATCATCAATACTATATTCGTAAGGGTATTTTGCGTGTTGCTGCCGTTCGGGCTGCTCCAGGGATTCGACGAGCTGAACCGTTCCACGCCGGGCCTCATGCATGGCTTTATGGTCTGGCTGCTGGTGCCTTTCTGCGTCATCATCACCTGGATGTACACTTCCCTGGTGCAGGTGGGGGAGAGCACCGAAAACCCTTTTGAAGGCAGCGCCAACGATGTGCCCATCACCCAGATCTGCAGGGCGATAGAAATCGACCTGCGGGAAATGCTGGGAGAAAAGGAACTGCCGCCGGTCATCTTACCGGAAAACGACATCATCCTGTAATAAATTGCCGGGAAATGTCCAGTCGGACGAAAACCGATTGTTATTAAAGTAGTAAAAACATATACAATGGAACAGAGCATTAATTTCATGGAGAAGGGACAGAACGCCCTCAAATCACTTTTCAGCGCCGGCGCATATCTGAAGAAATCGCTGATAGAACGGAAGTTGCTGGAACTGGTGGATTTCAGGGTGTCGCAGATCAATGGCTGCGCGTATTGCCTGGATATGCATTCGAAAGACGCGCGCGCCCACGGCGAAACGGAGCAAAGGCTGTACGCGCTGAGCGCCTGGCGTGAGACCAGCTTCTTCAACGACCGGGAAAGGGCTGCGCTGGCATGGGCAGAAGCGGTAACCGCCGCCAATGTGCCGGAAACCACTTTCAACCGGGTGCGGGAACATTTCAGTGAAGAAGAACTGATCGACCTCACACTGGCCGTTACCAATATCAACACCTGGAACCGCTTCAACATCGCATTTCCAAACCCCGACGCCGTAGGTACATACCAGGCCGGTCAGTTTGGCTGAGATGTGAAGTCACGCCCGAAATTGGAATAACTTCCTGTCGCTACAACCACCTGCTCATCCTGGAATATCCAGCCATGGCGGCCCTCAACCGCACGTACGCCTGGCAACCCGCCATGATCGACGGCGCGCCGAACCTGCTGGCACCCATGAGCGCCAAAACCCACGCGGCCGCCTTCAACGCCCTGCAGAAACTCGGTGTGCGGATCCGGCTGAATACGCAGGTGAAGGATTACCAGGACGGGCGCGTGCAGTTATCGGACGGCACCAGCATCGAAGCCGGGACTTTGATCTGGGCCGCCGGTGTGATCGCGAATTCCTTCAACGGCATCGCCGCGGAAAGTATGGGCAAAGGCAAACGCATGATCACGGACGCTTTCAATAAAGTGAAGGGATATGCCGACATATACGCCATTGGCGATATCAGCATCCAGTTTACGGATGCGCTGTACCCCAACGGGCACCCGCAGGTTGCGCAACCCGCTATCCAGCAGGGGAAAACGCTGGCGAAGAACTTACTGCGCCTGGCGAAAGGGAAAGCGCCGAAGCCATTCAAATACTTCGACCGGGGCGATATGGCCATCATCGGCCGGCAATTCGCCGTGGCGGACCTCTTCAAGCACAAACTACATCTCGGCGGGCTGATCGGCCTGCTGGGACGGCTTTTCATCCATGTAATTTCCCTCGTCAATTGCAACAACAAGATCAAAACGCTGTATAACTGGGCCGTTGCCTATGCCACCCGCGACCAGGCGCTCCGCCTGATCTTCAGGCCGGGCAACCGGGAAAACCGGAACCAGGCGGCCTCCTAAACTAACTGCCATGATGAGTTTCAAATTACTGTTCCGCTCCTCGCTGGGAAGGAAGCTGATCATGTCCATGACCGGACTGTTCCTTTGCCTCTTCCTCATCGTGCACCTGGGCGGCAATCTCACGCTGTTTGCCGGCGATGAAGGCTACACCTTCAATATCTACGCCCATTTCATGACACACTTCCCGCCCGTAACCTTCGCGGGATATGTGTTGTATGTTTCCATCCTGATCCATGCCTGGTATGCCATCGTGCAAACGGTGCGGAACCGGAAAGCGCGGCCGGTGAAATATGCGGTTCCTTCCAAAGCCGGCGCCAGCTGGGCTTCGCTGAATATGGGACTGCTGGGGAGTATCATTTTTTTGTTCCTCGTCATCCATATGACCAACTTCTGGGGGCGCTACAAATTCACAGAAGGCACGTACCGCGAATACCGCACCGATCTGCTGACCGGCAAAATAACCAACACGCTATACGTTCCCACATCACCGGATTTCGAATATGCGGTGACGATGGAGGGGAATACGGAGATCGTCCGGGTGAAGGACCTGTACGGCATCGTAACGGAAAGTTTCAGCATGCTGTGGTACGTAGTATTGTACCTTTTTGCCATGGCGGCCGTGTCTTATCATCTGTATCATGGCTTCCAGAGCGCGTTTCAGACGGCGGGATGGACACACCGGAAATTTGCTTCCATCATCCGTTTTACGGGCGTCTGGATTTTCGCGGTGATCATTCCGGTGGCATTCGCATCTATGCCAGTGGTGTTTTATATCAAAAGTTTGTTTTGAGAAACAGTGTGGCGAATGAAAAAAAGCCTTTGCGATGTGCAAAGGCTTTTTTGTTTCTATGCTGCCCGGGTATTATGCAACCGGGGGGATGGCCATGCGTACTTCCACGATGGCGCCGTACTGGATGATGGGGCAGCCTTTGGCCAGTTCCACCGCTTCGTCGTAATCCTTCGCGCGGATGAGGAACAGGCCGCCAATGGATTCCTTGCCTTCCGCATAGGGGCCGCTGGCGATTTGTTCTTTTTGTTTATCCTGGCGGATCACCCTGCCGTCTACGTCCCAACGTTTGGGAGGCGCTACCAGTTTATCCTGAGCGGCGATGCCGGCAACCCAGTCCTGGTAAGGCTTGAGGGCTTCTTTCATTTGTTCGGGGCTGGGTTGGGGATGGGCACTGGTCAGATCTCTGTGGATCACTAATAAGAATTCTTGCATGATGTTGATGAATTTAAAGTATGAATTGATGGTTTGAATACGGATGGGAAATGCGTTTCCTGGCTTGCCGGGCGCCGGTGTGCTGCCAGGCAAGCCCTGGAAACGGCCATATTATTGCTTTACCGGCTGGGTGGCGAACCAGGCGGCGAAATCGGTCTTCCCGATGCGGGGTTGCGCACCGGGGCCGGGTACCAGCGACTGGTCGTTCAGCATCGCACCAAAATACCGGGCGTTGGCGTCGGAAATCACCGTACGGGGATCGTTCACTTCGCGGAGATAGCGGGCCGCAAGGGCCGACAGGCTAACTTTTTCAGGGCCGGCGATTTCGAGGGTGCCGTTGATCGGCTTGCCGGTGGCTACGTCTGCCACCGCCGCCGCTACGTCGTAGGACGCGATGGGTTGGATGGCGGCGGGCGACAGGTGGATGTTTTCACCCTGCGCCGCGGACGCCACGATACCGCCGAGGAATTCGAAGAACTGCGTGGAATGGACGATAGAGAAAGGAATGCCGGACTTTTTGATGAGATCTTCCTGGACGGATTTGGCGCGGAAGTACCCGCTTTCCTGCAGGCGTTCGGTGCCCACGACCGACAGCGCGATGTGGTGCTTCACGCCGGCTTTCTCTTCTGCGGAAAGCAGGTTGCTGCCGGAGGTTTTGAAGAACTCCATCACGGCATTGTCTTCGAACGAGGGGGAATTGGCCACGTCGATCACAACGTCGGTTCCCTGCAGGGCTTCGGATAATCCCTCACCGGTAACGGTGTTGACGCCCGATGCGGGGGAAGCGGCGATCACTTCATGGCCTTCCTGGCGGAGGCGGGCTACGGTTTTGGAGCCGATGAGGCCGGTTCCGCCGATAACTACGATTTTCATAATACTGATATTTTAAAGTGATGTTTGATTTGGCTTTCTTTTATGCCGGTTTGTTGGATGCATTGTATTAGGCAAGTGGAATGCCATTGACTTAATAGTTTGTATTTCAATTATTTATGGGAAGATGAACGATGTTTCTTTCACGTTATTCAGCGAAAGGCGGCATGTTTCACGAAATGCAGTGTAATGGTCATAGAAATAAAAAAGCCGGAACGGGATGTTCCGGCTGCAGCTTCCCGATTTAGTTATCAGTTGTTGAAATAATCCGCTTTCAATATCCCGAGTTTTTTCATTTTGGAATGAAGCGTGGTGCCGGGGATTTCCAGTATCTCGGCTGCTCCGCCTACGCCCGAAATCTTTCCTCCGCAGCGTTTCAGCACTTCGATGATGTAGTTTTTTTCGATATGTTCCAATGTTTTGGAAGACGTGCTTTGTGTTGACTCCGCATTTTCGGGGCGGTTGCGGTGGGGGAGGCTGATTTCTTTGAGCGTGGGCCCGTCGCTGAGCAGGATGGCGCGTTCGATCTGGTGTTCCAGTTCGCGGACGTTGCCTGGCCAATCGTAGCTTTTCAGAACTTTCAATACTGCGGCGGAAATACTGCTGACCTTTTTGCCGATGTTCTTGCTGAACTTCCCGACAAAGGCATTGGCCAGGGGCTCGATGTCTTCCAGCCTTTCCCGCAACGGCGGCAAATGAATAGGGAACACATTCAGCCGGTAATACAGATCCGAGCGGAAGCGCCCTGCCTGCACTTCGGCTTCCAGGTTGCGGTTGGTGGCGGCGATGATCCGTACGTCCACTTTAATGGTGGATTTGCCGCCGACTCTTTCCAGCTCCCGTTCCTGCAGCACGCGCAGCAACTTCACCTGCAGTTCCAGCGGCATTTCACCGATCTCGTCGAGGAACAGCGTACTGTTGTTGGCCAGCTCAAACTTCCCGATGCGCCGGTCTATCGCACCGGTAAACGCTCCTTTCTCATGCCCGAACAATTCGCTTTCGATCAGGTGGGTGGGCAGCGCGGCGCAATTCACCTTCACCATCAGCTTGCTTTTCCGCGGAGAAGCATTGTGTATGGCCCGCGCGATCAGTTCCTTGCCCGTACCGGTTTCGCCCAGCAGCAATACCGTGGAAGAAGATTCGGCCACCTGCCGCATCAGTTTATATACTTTCTGCATCTGCGCGCCGCTGCCAACGATCTCCGAGAAATTATAAATGGTTTTGATCTGCTCGCGCAGGTAATCGTTTTCGTTTTCCAGCTTCTGTTTGTACGCAATGATTTTCTCCGTAGCCTGGATATTTGCGATCGCGACGGATATCTGCGCCACGATGCTGTTCATCACATTGAGATTCACTTCGTCGGACAGCAGCCACAGAATGCCGATGTTGGTGCTGCCCGCCCGCAGCGGCGCACCAAATGCGCAACGCATGCCCAGCGACTGCCAGAAGTGAATGATCGGTTCCTGCGTCCCTTTTTCGATCTCTTCGTTAACGTTGAAAACGACCAGCCCGTCGTTGTTCAACACCCGCGCGGATAGCGGATGGTGAATGTCGATGGGCCGCACCATGAGGGTTTTGAATGCTTCCACCTTTTCGCCGAGCATGGTTTCGTCGTACATATACGGCGAAAGCGTGAGCCCGTCTTCTTCGATGATGCGGATGATGGCCAGCCGGATATTCAGCACATTATGCAGCACGTTGGAAATGGCGCGCTGGAGATCGTTTTTGGTACGAATCGCGGCAATGTCGCGGCTGAACGTATGTAGAAATGCTTCCTCATTCTCCCGCCTTAAAATTTCTTCATTGGCGATGATGTTGGACATGGCGATGGAAATCTGCGCGCAAATCCCCTGCAGCAGCGGCATATTGATTTCTTCGATGCTTAACCAAAGAATGCCGAGGTTTTGATTGCCGGTCCGCAAGGCCATTCCCACCACGGTATTGAAGCCCGCATTTTTCCAGAGTTGCAGGTACGGCGCGGTATTGCCCCGGTTCAGTTCCGTGTTTACGCTGAAGAATAGCGGGATCTCGCTGGCGAGGATGCGGTTCTGCAACCCGTCGTCGATGGGCAGTTTGGATACGGCCAGCTGCTTCACCAGCGCTTCGTCGCGCGATTCGATGGTGTCGTCGTAGAGATAAGTAGTAGTCGTGGTTTGATCTTCGTTGATTTTCCGGATGGCGTAGCCGTCGAGCGTCGCGATTTTACTGAGGCAGGTGCGCACGGCCAGCGCCAGGTCGGCCTTGCTGCGGACGGCCGCAATGTCGCTGCTGAAATCTAACAGGAATGATTTTTCTTTTTCCCTTTCCAGTATCTCTTCATTCGCCGCAATATTGCTGACAACGGCAAACAGTTGGCTGGATATGCGTTTGAGGATCCCGACGGCTTCGGTGCCGAAGGTGCCCGGCGCTTTGGAAAAGAGCATGAGGCTGTATTTGGAGGAGCCATTTCCGCCGAGGATTTTGATGATCATCTCCCGCGCCCCGGCTTCATAATGCAGCCGGAACCACAGCGGCGCGGCCGCTTTGTCCATCTTGTGCATGTCCAATACGATCGGGTTGTAGTACATGGTGGCGACGTCGTAAATGCCATCTTCCGCGGGCGTCGCCATCGACAGCGCGTCGCCTTCGTCCGAAAGCTCGCGCAGCCGCGCTTCCGAATCAATGAGATAAGCTTTATAATTCTCTTCCCGCTCATCCATCACCGTCATCATGCAACTCGAAAACGGAACGATTTCTTTCAGGTGCGAGCTCAATACTTTCAACAAATCCTGCCTGCTTCTCACTTTCACCATTTCGTTGCTCAGCGACAACAGGATTTCGTTGATCCATTCGCTGTGCTTCATCGCTTCATTGATCTGGATCTGCGCCACAGCGCTGGATATCTGTGGTGCAATGCCGGTAACGATGCTTTTGAATTCATCTGTAAAACCGGCGGCATCTTTGGCGTACATGTGGAGAAACCCGATGACCTGGTCCTTGTCTTTCAACGGCGTCATCATCAGCGCCCGGATTCCCGCGGAGAAATTCACCCGGAGGAAAGTGGGGCTTTCGGGCACTTCGTTTTCATCATTCCATACAAAAACCGTAGGGCCGCCGTTTTTCATGACTGTTTGGATGAAGTCGTCCGCCATCGGAAAACGGGCTACGACCAATTGCGGGTACATATCATGTTGCTGGATGGGTGAAGATTGCGGATCGAGCAGGAATGGCGTGTACGACTGCTGGCCGGGGTTGATCAGCGTCACGATGGAATGTGAAAACGTAAACATCTCCCGGATCTTATTGGACAGGATCACGATGAGGTCGGTTTTGTTGCGGACCTTCGTTATATCATTCCCCAACTCCAGGAGAATACGGCGCTCCGCTTCGAGGAACCGGATACGGTCGCCGGAATCGCCGGATACCAATACGGTTTTGGAAGGAGGGGCGGATGTTTTTGATGTCGATGTTTTCATGCTTGCTGGACAGATTAATACGTTTTGAATAGTTGCGCTCATATATACAACAACTGGAAATCCATAATTGGACATTCTTCCTGCCGAAAAATTATGATGGATTCTCAAAATATTGATAATCAGTATGATGGATTTTGAGGTGGATATCCGCCAAAGCAGGAAATCCGGGCACAAAGGCCCGGATTTCTCCATTTTACACGCTACTCCCATAACGGCGGGTTACAGTTCCCTGGCTGCGCCGAGGATGATTTCCGTTACTTTTTTGGGCATGGATACCATGGGTACATGGCTGGATTTCAATTCGGTGGTTTTCGCTTTGATCATTTTCGCTTCGGCCCTGGCGAGGTCGGGCGTCACCATGTGGTCTTCCGTGCCGATAATGGCCCAGGAGGGTTTGGACTTCCAGGCGGCGGTGGAGATTTTGGTGACGGTGGCTTTCGATGCCCATGGGGTTTGGGTGGCGAAGATGACCTGCCTTTCCGCTTCCGGGAGGTCCTGCGCGAAATGCTGGTGGATGCCTTTGGAGGAAAGGCTGATGAAGCCCTCGGCATCGGGCTTGAATTCCGCGCTGCCGGGCGCGGCGGGATAGGGCTGGACGATATCCATGACCGACTGGCCGTCGTTGGGAATAAGGGCCGCCACGTACACCAATCCCGCTACTTTGGGATCATTTCCCGCTTCCGTGATCACCACGCCGCCGTAGGAATGGCCTACGAGCAGCACGGGACCATCCATCAGCGCGATGGCTCTTTTGGTGGCGGCTACATCGTCTTCCAGGGAAATCAGCGGGTTTTGCACGGCGATGACGTTGAGGCCGGCAGCGGTGAGCCCGGGGATGACCTTCGACCAGCTGGAGCCGTCGGCGAAGGCGCCGTGAACGAGCACCACGTTTTTAACGCCTTTGGGGATGGATTGGGAATATGCGTCCTGGGGGGCGGACACTGCCGCAGCTGCGAAGAGCACAGTGGCGGCGATGGTTTTTTTGATGGTAGACATACTTTTAGTTTTTTATGGTTTAAATTTTGGATAGACAAATGCGTCAGGACATGTATGTTGCTATTCCATATTTGCAAGCGGCAAGCCATCATGTAACAGATTGATTAACAATATATAGCTGGTTGATGCCGGTTTTTTTTTGCCTGGATTTCGTAAATCCGCGAAGGGAACCCCGGCATTTCGGCAGGAAATAAAATCCACAGTATGTTTACGATCGAACAAATCGAACAGGCGCACGGCAAAGTGCAATCCGGCGCTGATTTTCCCGCTTACATCCGCGAGCTTGCGCAGCTTGGCGTGATGCGGTATGAGACCTTCGTTTCCGACGGGCACACTAAATATTATGGTCCCGGTGATGAAAAAGTTGCGTCCGGCACTCCCCATGAGCCGCTGGCCGTGGCGCACACGGCAGACATGGCGGGTTTCAACGAAGCGTTGAAATCCCATCAGCAGGGGGGCACGGATTTCCCCACGTTCCTGGCTGATTGCGCGAAGCATGGCGTGGAGAAATGGGAGGTGAAGGTGGATGAAGGGACTTGTACCTATTATGATAAAACAGGGCGCGTGGTGCTGGAGGAATCCATCCCGCAGGCGGATTGAAGGCTTGAAAAGCAGGTGGTGGAAGATGATGCCGTTTTTGTATTATTGCAATGTCATCATCCAATTCATCTACATGCAAAGAAGAAATTTCATAAAAACGCTGGCGATCGGCGCGGCCGGACTGTCGGCGTCGTCATCGCTCTGGGCCCGTTCCGCGAGCCCCCGTGCGCTGGGGCTCCAGTTATATACCGTACGCGACGCCGTGGCCAAAGACCTCCCCGGCACCCTGGAGCGCCTGGCCAAACTGGGCTACACCCGGCTGGAAATATACGGGTACGATGGTAAGTTTTTCGGCAGGGACACCGCCGAGTTCAAGAAAATATTGTCGGGATCGGGCATGCAGGTCATCAGCTCGCACCACCTGGCGGGGCATGGCATGAAAGCAAAAGGCACCTTGCTCGACGGGTGGGACAAAGCCGTGGAGGACCTCCATGCCCTCGGCGCCAAATATATGGCCTGCGCCTACCTCTTCCCGGAAGAAAGAACGGGAGAATTTTACGCGAAACTGCCCGATCTGCTGAACAAATCCGCGGAACGCACGAAGGCCGCCGGCATCCAGTTCGCCTATCATAACCATGATTTCGAATTCGAAAAATACGGTGACGCCACTTTGTACGAACACCTCCTCGAAAAAACCGATCCGCAACTGATGAAAATGGAACTGGACCTGTACTGGATCGTGAAAGCAGGCCAGGACCCCATTTCCTGGTTCCAAAAGTATCCCGGCCGCTTCCCGCTCTGGCATGTAAAAGACATGGAGAAAGGCTCGGGGGATATTACGGAAGTCGGCAACGGCGCCATCGACTTCGACCGCATATTTGCCGCGCGGCAGCAGGCGGGGTTGCAGGAATGGTTTGTGGAGCAGGACGAAAGCAAAGGTGATATTTTCAATAGTATAGCACAGAGCCACCAGTTTTTGGATAAAAAAAAACTATGGTAGATGACGGAGGAACGGCCGGAATCGAATATAGATGCGGTTTATGACGCGCTGATTGCATTTTTGTCGGATGCATGGCCGGTGGAGCCCGGACTCTTCATCGTACTTTGGAAATCGGGAATGGCCCCGGTATTTGCGGCTTCCCGGTCCCAGGCGCCGCTACGGCAATTCACCGTCGGTGATCTTGAAAGAGCAATTCACGAAAGAAAATTAACTTAATTATTTTTCAACCGCATCCTGCAGGATGCGGTTTTTCTTTTTATTGCGAACCATCTCCCCATACTTCGGGAAAAATTTCCATTGATAATTTATTCTAATGAGTAGATGGGTACCGCATTTCCGCGGATTGTCATTTAACAAAATTTTGAAGGCCGGGATGATTTTCATGTGATGGGAGTATATACTTTTGCGGCTGTATAATAACCCCGAACCCCGGAAAATTCACAATTAAACCCCAGGCGTGGCAACACGTATTATTTCAATTCAAATTCAAACAGCATGAATCCAAACAAAGCGTTGTGGGAAAAAGGCGATTTCACGAAAATCGCGGACAGCATGCGGGAAAGCGGCGAAGCGCTCGTATCCCGGTTAGGTATTACAAAAGGCATGAAGGTACTGGACCTGGGCTGCGGCGACGGCACCACGGCCATCCCGGAAGCGAAAATGGGCGCGGACGTGCTTGGTGTCGACATCGCGGGTAATCTCGTGGCGGCAGGGAAAAGACGCGCCGAGGCCGAGGGCCTTTCCAACATCACGTTCCAGGAAGGCGATGCGGTCCAGCTGCAGGGGATCGAAGACCAGCGTTTCGACCTGGCGGTCAGCATCTTCGGCGCCATGTTCGCCCCCAAACCACAGGACGTGGCCAATGAGCTCGTGCGGGTGACCAAGCCCGGCGGCCGCATCGTCATGGGCAACTGGATACCCGGAGACCCGACCCTGGTGGCCCAGATCCTCAAAATCAGCTCGGCATACACCCCGCCGCCGCCCGAAGGTTTCGTGAGCCCCATGCTCTGGGGCGTCGAAAACCACGTGACCGAGCGCTTCGGCAACGCCGGCGTTGCCCCTGAAGACATCCACTTCGAAAAAGATACTTTCCACTTCAGGATCGGCATCTCCCCGGAAGCATACCTGGAACGATTCCGCCTGTTTTACGGTCCCACCATGAACGCCTACGAAGCCGCCGGGAAAAATGGCAAAGCGGAAGCCCTCCAGCAGGAACTGCTATCACTATTCAATAGCAAAAACGAAAGCGGCGACGCCAACGCCACGCTCATCCCCGCCACTTTCCTCAAAGTGACGGTGAACCGCAGGTAAAATATTGCGGCTTATCCGCCCGTTTTTCCAGGCCCCGGTTTCCCAACCGGGGCTTTCGGATTTGCAGGACCGGATTTTTTCTTATTTTTATTTCGCCAGTTTATCAATCATCCAATCCGAATAACCGGACATGCACGAAATTCCACATAGTGACAGCGAAATGCTGCGCCTGCTCGCCCTTGGCGACGAACGGGCGTTCCAAAGGCTATTCGAGCGCTATTGGGATGCAGTCTACTCCACTTCGCTGGCCCTTACCAAATCTGCCGCCATCGCGGAAGACATTGCGCAGGACGTTTTCACGATCCTATGGGAGAAAAGGGCTGCCCTGGCCGAAGTTTCCCGGCTGGAAGGTTACCTTTTCATTACCGCCCGCAACCTCATTTATTCCCGTCTCCGCAAGCTCGCTTCCGGCGACGCTTACCGGCAATACGTGCTCCAGTTCCTTCACGAAGGCGGCGCCCAGCAGGCCGATCATGCGGCGGAATTCAGGGAGCTGGAACAATGCGTGCTCACCGCCATCCGCCAATTGCCGCCCCAGCAGCAACGCGCCTTCACGCTGAGCCGTTTCGAAGGCATGCGCCACGAAGAAATCGCCACCACCATGGGCGTTTCGCGCATCACCATTAAAAGTTATATCGTCCAGGCGATCGCATCCCTGCGGAAGGCCCTTTCCAACCACCCCTCCGGCGCCATGGGCGCGCTCTGGGCCATGATTTTCTTCTCCTGAAATTTTTTTTGATCCCGGCACCTCCCTTTTCCCGCGCTATGCGTCTTTATCATGACGACCGGCAAATCCGGCACCCTATCGCACGTTATGGATCAACAGACTTTCAATAATTTATTGCAACGCTACCTCAACGAGGAACTGAGCCAGGAAGAGGCTTCCCGGCTGCTGGACTCGCTGGAGGATGCATCCATGCGGCAGGAATGGGAACGTGCCGTGGGGCAGCTCCTGCGCGACAAGTCCGCGCATGGGCAGTCGGACCCCGAAAGGATGGAAGCCGTCCGCCGGAAAATCATGTCCGGCGCCAGCCGTCCGGTTCCGCAACGTTCTGTCATCCGCAGATTGCGCCCCGCCTGGGCAGATGCTGCCGTTTTAGTACTGGCAGTTACGGCCTGGTTCTGGTGGCAACCTGCCGCCTCCACGAACGCTATGGCGGGTTTGGAAGATTCCGTGTTACAGGTGGTGCCCGGCGGCAACAAAGCCGTGCTCTACCTGGCGGGCGGGCAGGCCATCACCCTCGATACCGCCGGCAACGGCGCCATCGCCAGCCAGGGCGGTGTGCAGGTCATCAAGCTCGACAGCGGGCAGCTGGCCTACCAGGGCGGCGGCCAAAACGGGGAAGTAACGTACAACACCCTCGCTACGCCCCGTGGCGGGCAGTTTCGCATCATCCTGCCCGACGGTTCCTCTGTTTGGCTGAACGCCGCTTCCACACTGCGTTTCCCGACAGCGTTCACCGGCAGCGAAAGGATAGTCGAACTGAAGGGAGAAGCCTATTTCGAAATCGCGAAGAACGCCAAAATGCCTTTCCGGGTGAAAGTGAAGGAAATGTCGGTCCAGGTGCTGGGTACGCATTTCAACGTAATGGCGTACGACGACGAATCCAGCATCCGCACCACGTTGCTCGAAGGCGCCGTGAAGGTGAACCAGGGTTCCCATACGCTGGAGATGCGGCCGGGGCAGCAGGTGAGCGCTCATCCGGCGGGTAATATGAGCATCCAGGACGGAGTGGATGTGGAGGAAGTGGTAGCCTGGAAGAACGGTTATTTCCACTTCAACCACGAATCCCTCCAGGGCGTTATGCGGCAGATCGGCCGCTGGTACGACGCGGAGATATCCTATGAAGGAGAGATCCCCGACCGGGAATTCGGCGGCAAGATCGCGCGGGGCAGCAGCGTGAAAGACGTACTCAAAATATTGGAACTCAGCAACGTCCGTTACAGGATCGAAGGGAAAAAGATCATCGTGACACCATAGTATTCATCATTATTCCATTCCACTAAAGCTTTATTCTGATTACCGTTATGAAAAGAAAACCGACATGACCTTCCCGTAAAAGGTTGCGCCCATAAAAAAGCCGGACTCCGATGGCAGTCGGATCCGGCAAAGATGTAAGGGCAAACCATGACAAATGGATTTCCACGGCATTCCACGACACTGGCCAACAGCCAGACGGGATTTTTATTACCCTAACAAACCAAATTTATGCAAATTAGTGCTATTTGTACGCGGTATTTTACGCGGCGATTGATTTACAAAACGCTGTTGTGTATGAAGTTTTCCGCTATTCTGCTATTGGCCGCCTGCCTGCAGGTATCCGCCAAAAGCCTGGCGCAGCAGGTCTCGCTCTCGGAGCGCAACGCCTCCATCGAAAAATTGTTCCGTTCCATCGAAAAGCAAACGGGTTACGTGTTTTTTTATGATCATCAACTGATCGACAAAACGCCCACGATCAACCTGAAAGTGAGCAATATCCCGCTGGAAGAAGCGGTGGAACTGGTCTTGAAAGGCCAGCCGCTTTCCTATTCCATCATCGGGAAGAATATCGTTATTAAAGAAAAAAGATCCGTTTTTTCGCCGTACAGCCCGGTGAAAGTGCTCGTGCAGGATACGATGCTCAACATCACGGGGCGCGTGCTGGATGCGGACGGGACCGCCCTGCCCGGGGCCACGGTGGCCGTCAAAGGGTCTGGCTCGCAGGGCACGGTAACGGACGCCAACGGTTATTTCAAGCTCCGCGTTCCCAGGGGCACTATTATAGAAGTTACCTACATCGGTTATAAAAGCGACGAGAAAACCGTCCTGATAGAACAACCGCTCCAGTTCACCCTGCAGGAGCAGGCCGCGAGCGCCGACGAATTCGTGGTCGTGGGTTATGGCACCGTTCGCAAAAGCGATCTGACAGGTTCCCTCAGCCAGGTGAAATCCAAAGAAATCAACGCATTCCCTTCCACCAACGTCATGCAGGCGCTGAACGGCCGCGCGGCAGGGGTGAGGGTGATCCAGAACGGAGGTTCGCCCGGTGGCGGCGTTTCCGTACGTATCCGCGGCACCAACTCCATCCTGGGCGGCAACGAACCGCTGTATGTGATCGACGGGTTCCCGTACGACGGCAATCCGACTTTCCTTCAGAACGCCGACATCGAATCCATGGAAATCCTCAAAGATGCATCGTCTACCGCCATTTACGGTTCCCGCGGCGCCAACGGCGTGGTGATGATCACCACCAAAAGCGGCCGCAAGGGCGATCGTACGAGGGTGGACGTGGACGCGGGCTACACCTGGCAGTTCGTTTCCAAAAAAATGGACCTCATGAACGCCCGGGAATATGCTTTGCTGTATAACGAGCAGGCCCGCAATGATAATGTGGCCGAATATTTCACGCAGGCGCAGATCGACAGCCTCAGCAAACACCCGGGCACGGACTGGCAGGACCTCGTGCTGCGCACCGCGCCGATCTACAATTTCAGCGCTACGGTGAGCGGCGGTTCGGACAAGACGCGCTTCTCGCTGTCGGGCTCCGCTTTCCTGCAGGACGGTATCGTGAAATCCAGCGACTACAAGCGCTATAACCTCCGCGGTAACATCGAGCATGACATCAGCAAGGTGTTCAGCGTATCGGTGAATACCATCCTCACCCGCCTCAACTCCGCCCGCCAGAATTCCGGCCTCGGCAACCGCGGGAACGACCTGATCTCCGGCATGCTCATGGCGCCGCCATCGCTCACGCCTTACCTGGCCGACGGCAGCTACCGCCGTCTCAATACTGCTTATCCCTTTATCTCCAACGTTATCATCAACCCGCTGATCTTCATTAACGAAAGAAGCGACAAAATCCAGGGCGACCGCGTGCTGGCGAATGCGGCATTGACGATCAAGCCGCTAAAAGGCTTGTCTATCCGCATTTCTGGTGGTATCGACAATCTCAACGACCGTACCGACAAGTTCAATAAAATCGAGCCTACAACCAATTCCGTGGGCTGGGCGGAAGTGCTCACCTCGCAGCATACGAGCCTGCTGAACGAAAACGTGGCGACTTACACCAATACTTTCGGCGACCATTCGCTGACGGCCATGGCGGGTTTCACGTATCAGGACAAAAAGATGACGAGTATGAACGGTTCCGGCACCGGTTTCCTCAGCAATATCGTATACACCGGCGATCTCACGGGCGCGCTCACGCCGGGGATCCCTTCTTCCGGCTATGCGAAGTGGGCGCTGCTGTCGTATCTCGGACGGGTGAACTATTCGTATAAAGACAAATACCTGCTGACGGGCAGCATCCGCCGCGACGGTTCTTCCCGGTATTCCAAAGGCCAGCAGTGGGAGAATTTCCCTTCCGCCGCCATCGCCTGGAAGGCGTCCAACGAGCCGTTCCTGAAACAATCCCGCGCGATTTCGGACCTGAAAGTGAGGGCCAGCTGGGGATTGTCGGGTAATCCCTCCATTTCGCCCTACGCCACGCTCCGCCAGCTGGGTTCGCTGAATACGATTTTCGGGGATCAGCTGTCTGTAGGATATGCACCCGGTTCCCAGTTACCCGGCGATCTGCGCTGGGAAGTAACGCGGCAAGTGGATCTGGGTATTGACGCTGGTTTCCTGAGAAACAGGCTGCACCTGACTTTCGACCTCTACCATAAAAAGACGCGCGATCTTTTGAACAACGTGAAGCTGCCGGTTTCTATGGGTTATGCTACGACCGTGCAGAATGTGGGCGAGATCGAGAACAAAGGTTTCGAAATCGGGGTGGACGCGAATATTTTCGACGGCCGCGAGGTGAACTGGAACCTGAGCGGAAACATCGGTTTCAACCGGAACAAGGTGTTGAAATTGTATAATGGGCAGGATATCAATGGTACAGCCTTCTATACCGGTTCTGTACAGGATTTCGTGAATATCCTGCGGGAAGGGAAGCCTTTGGGCGTGTTTTACGGGTATAAGGAGATCGGCTATACCGACAATGGCAACCTGCAATACGAAGACATCAATAAAGACGGGATAATGAACGCAAACGATAAAACATTTATCGGCGATCCCAACCCCGACTTCATCTATGGTATTAATTCTACCACATCCTGGAAAGGTTTCGAGCTGACGGTATTCCTCCAGGGCTCGCAGGGCAATGACATTTTCAATTTGAACCGTGTAGGCGCGCTGGACCTGGGCATGGGCCTCAACCTGCCCCGCGAGGTTTTCGAAAGCCACTGGACACCGGAGAACCGCAACGCCAAATATCCCCGCATTACGCGGACGCTGACGGCGAACATGTCGTCGCGTTTCGTGGAAGACGGTTCCTACCTGCGTTTCCGCAACATCCAGCTGGCGTATAACGTGCCGGTGAACAACGCAGCCAAATGGTTCCGTTCGGCACAGGTGTATGTGAGCGGCCAGAACCTGATCACGTTCACGAAGTATTCCTGGTACGATCCGGAGGTGAATGCCTACGGAAGCGGCAATTCCTTCAACCAGGGCATCGATTATTCCATTTACCCGATGAGCAAATCAGTTACAGTTGGCATCCGTTGCGGGTTCTGATTCTTCACCATTCAATCCGACATTATGAAAAAAATTACGATACTAATATTGACGACGCTGGTGATGGCTTCCTGCTCCGACGCGCTGTTGGAAGAACCGCAATCCATTGCCGCGGAAGTGTTTTACAATACACCGGCCGAAGTGGAAGCCGGTCTCAACGCCATGTATGTACCGCTCCGCCGCGGCAGCGCGCTGGGAGCCTTGTATTTATGCCAGCACGAAATTTATACCGAATACCTGTATGGCCGCGGCAGCCATGCGCCGCTGAACGATTATGCAGGCCTCGACCAAACCAACGTATCACGCGTGGGGGATATGTGGGCGGTGTTTTACGAATCCATCCGCAACGCCAACATCGTGATCGAAAGGGCGCCGCTGGGCACGAAGATCTCCCCGGCGCAGCTGGACACTTACCTCGGCGAAGCGCGCTGCATGCGGGCGCTGAATTATTTCTACCTGGTGCGCAACTGGGCCGGCGTACCGATCCGCGACGAGCATAATATGAACACGCGCGAGCTGGCGCGCAACACCCAGGAACAGGTGTACGACTTCATCGTGGCGGACCTCGAGTGGGCGGAAACCCACCTGCCCGATAAGCCGCGGCTGGCCGGTGCGCCGTCGAAATGGTCGGCCAAGGCGATCCTGGCCGACGTGTACATGAACCTGCACCAGTACGATAAAGCGCGCGACAAAGCGGGAGAAATCATTACCAGCAACAAGTTCAGCCTGGTGAATGTGACGGTGGCGGAGGATTTTGAGAAAGTATTCGGGGCGGATATCGCTACTTCCACCGAAGAGGTGCTGTACCTGAAATATGCCCGGGTGCCCAGCGGGCAGGGGTTCTCTTATCCGCAGTATTGCCACTATCCGAATTCGGGGTATTTTCCGCCCGGAGGGTTTTATACATTCTACAGCGATTCCGAATCGAATTTGTTCCTGAAAAACTGGGATAAAAACGATTTGCGTTATACATTTAACTGGTATTCGCAAACCTTCGGCCTGGGGCCCAACACGATCCTGCTCAAGAAGTTCGTGGATAAACAGGCGGTTACAGGTGGAGGGAACGATTACCCCATGTACCGCTATGCCGACATTCTCCTGTTTTACGCTGAATGCGTAGCCCAGGCGGGAACTGCACCGAATGCCGACGCGATGGAAAAATTGAATATGGTCCGCCGCCGCGCTTACGGGAAGAATCCAGCCACAGCTGATGCCACGGTGGATTTCAAGCTGGCGGATTATGCCACGAAAGATGCATTCATCGACCTGGTGGTGCGCGAGCGCGGGTATGAGAATTGCGGGGAATCGAAGCGCTGGCTGGATCTGAAGCGCCTCGGCATCGCGGAAGAAATCGTGCAGGCAGGGAAAGGCAAAACGATGGCGCCGCGCCATCTGCTGTGGCCGATTCCTGTTATCGAAACAAATTATAACAAAGCAATAGATCCAGTCAAAGATCAGAATCCCGGTTACTAATCCAATCCATAAAAGATGCAAAAATTAAGAAAGACATTCCTGTTCTGCCTGCTGGCGATGCCCGGCAGCATGATGGCGCAACAAGTGAGGGAAGTAGATATCTGCGTGTACGGCGGTTCCTCTGCCGGTGTGATCGCCGCTTACACGGCCAAAAAACTCAATAAATCCGTGATCGTGATCGAACCGGGCAAACGCCTTGGCGGCCTTACCTCCGGCGGCCTGGGATACACCGATATTGGCAACAAATATGCCATCTCCGGCATTTCCCGCGACTTCTACCGCCGCGTGGGCAAGCACTACGGCAAATTCGAAACCTGGATCTTCGAACCCAGCGTAGCTGAAAAAGTATATGATCAGTATGTGAAAGAAGCCGCATTGGACATCGTGTACGATCACCGCATCATCAATGCCAGCAAAACGGCCGGCAAGGTGACCGAGATCAGGCTGGAATCTTCCACCGGCGACGCTCCCAAAGTCACCACCGTTCGCGCGAAAATGTATATCGACTGTTCTTATGAAGGCGACCTCATGGCGCGGGCGGGCATCTCCTACACGGTGGGCCGCGAAGCCAACGCGCAATACGGCGAAACGTACAACGGCGTGCAACTGCTGAACAAGCACCAGTTCCCCGACGGCATCGACCCGTATAAAATTCCCGGCAAACCAGAGAGCGGCGTGCTTTGGGGCATCAGCACCGAACCGCTGGCCGCGCAAGGCTCCGGCGACAAAAAAGTGCAGGCCTACAACTTCAGGATCTGCCTGTCCAACAAACCCGAAAACCGCATCCCCATTACCCGTCCGGAAGGCTACGATTCCACCCGCTACGAGCTGCTGCTCCGCATGGCGAAGCACCACACCCCGGGCGACCTCAACGGCTTCCTGAAATTCGACCGGATGCCGAATAATAAGACCGACATCAACAACAACAACGCCTTCTCTACCGATATGATCGGCATGAACTACGATTACCCGGAAGCCGATTACGCCACCCGGGCGCGTATCGTGAAAGAACACGAACTGTACAACAAAGGCCTGCTGTACTTCATCGGCCATGATCCCCGCATGCCCGAGCACCTCCGTAAACAAATGCTCGAATGGGGCTACCCGAAAGATGAATATACCCAGTTCGGAAACTGGTCGCCGCAGATGTACGTGCGCGAAGCCCGCAGGATGGTAGGCGCATACGTGATGACGCAAGCCAACTGCCAGGGTAAAGAAACGGTAGACGACGGTGTAGGCATGGCCGCCTACACGATGGATTCGCACAACTGCCAGCGTATCATCGTCAACGGTATGGTGAAGAATGAAGGGGATGTGCAGATCGGTGGCTTCGGTCCTTATCCCATCGCTTACCGCTCCATCATCCCGAAAAAGGAGGATTGCGGTAACGTGCTGGTGCCCATCTGCCTCTCCGCTTCCCACATCGCATACGGCTCCATCCGTATGGAACCGGTGTTCATGGTTCTGGGGCAATCCGCCGCCACAGCCGCTGCTATGGCGATCGACGCGAAGCAATCCGTACAGGACGTGGATATCGCCAAACTGAAGGAAACCCTGCGCCAGCGCCCCCTCGCAGTGAACGCAACCGCCGAAATCCTCGTGGATAACGACGACCAGCAACAGGTAACGGTAACCGGCGACTGGAAGAAAATCAACCGCGGCGCTTATGGTCCTTCGGCCTATGTTGCGGACAAAGGCGCCTCCGGCACCGTGCGCTTCACGCCGAACGTGGTGGCCGCCGGCACCTACAGGATTTATTCCTACGTGCCCAAGCAGGCGGATATGACCCAGCACACGAGCATCAAAGTGTCGACCGATGGTAAATCCGTGAAACCGGTGGACTTCGCCGCTTCGGCGGTAAAAGTGGAAGGACAGACGTCCGGTGAATGGGTGGACCTCGGCACGGTGAAACTCGCCAAAGGCAACAAAGGCTACGTGGAAATCACGACCGACGGCGCGGATGGTACCGTGCTGGCGGATGCGGTGCTGTTCATCCCCGAAAAATAGACGTGACTAGAAAAAGCAAAAGCCGGACCCGACTGGGCCCGGCTTTTTTTTCCGGATAAGGCCGCCGCTTTTTTTTATATACAGGATTTTATACCTTCGCGCCACATGAAAGGACCATCCGCATCCGCAGCCCTTACTCCACCATGAGGAGCAAATTTTCCCGCTGATCCAGCGCAAGGGGCTTCCTGTCCTTAATTTATCCTCCATTTTCTACATCCAGATACAACATACATGAAGGCGATCTTCAATTTGTTTGACTTTACGCAGAAAGTCAACTACCGGAACGAAATTCTTGCCGGCCTTACCGTGGCCATGACCATGATGCCCGAATCCCTCTCTTTCGCGATCCTCGCAGGCTTTCCGCCGCTGGTGGGTTTGTATGCGGCGTTTATCATGGGATTGGTGACGGCCGTCCTGGGTGGGCGCCCCGGCCTGATATCCGGGGGCGCCGGCGCCACGGCGGTGGTGCTCATCGCCCTGATGCAGTCTAACGGGATCGAATACGTGTTTGCGGCCGTCGCATTGGCGGGGCTGCTGCAGATATTCGTCGGGGTTTTCAAGCTGGGGAAATTCATCCGCCTGGTGCCGCAGCCGGTAATGTACGGCTTCGTCAACGGCCTGGCGGTGATCATCTTCATGGCGCAGCTGGAACAATTCAAAACGAATACCGGCGGGCAGCTGGCATGGCTGAGCGGCGGCCCGCTTTGGATCATGGCGGGATTGGTAGCGCTCACCATCGGGATCGTATGGCTCACGCCCAAAATCACGAAAGCCATACCGCCCTCGCTGGTGGCCATCGTGACGGTGTTTATCCTGGTGCTGGCGCTCGGGATCGATACCAAAACCGTGAAAGATATTGCTTCGGTGAGCGGTGGGTTCCCGCCGTTCCATATTCCTATGGTGCCGCTGAACGTCGAAACGCT
>NZ_CALNBI010000194.1 GCF_937874145.1 uncultured Chitinophaga sp.
GATATTTGCCTACGTGAGCGGTAACATCCAGTTCGCGGAGTACCTGAATATCATGTACATACCGAACCTGGGCGAGTTATCGATCTTCATCGCCGCGTTCGTGGGGGCCTGCGTCGGGTTCCTGTGGTACAATGCTTACCCTGCCCAGGTTTTCATGGGAGATACGGGGAGCCTTGCGCTGGGTGGCATCATCGCTTCGCTGGCCATTATCGTGAGAAAAGAATTGCTCATCCCGATCTTCTGCGGCGTTTTCCTGGTGGAGAACCTCAGCGTGATGATCCAGGTGGCGTATTTCAAATATACCAAGCGCAAATACGGAGAAGGCCGCCGCGTGTTCCTCATGAGCCCGCTGCACCACCACTACCAGAAGCTCGGCTATCACGAAAGCAAGATCGCCGTGCGTTTCTGGATCGTAACGATCATGTGCGTGGTATTTGCCATCGCCACTTTGAAAATGAGATAATAAAAAAACGGATGCATAAACTCGTCATACTGGGAGCCGGAGAAAGCGGCATTGGTGCGGCCCTGCTGGGGAAACAGCAGGGATACGAGGTATTCGTGTCCGACGGTGGGGCCATCAAGGACCTTTATAAACAGGAACTGGCCGTGAACCACATCCCCTTCGAAGAGGGGCATCACTCCTGGAATATTATCCTCGGGGCCGACGAGATCGTGAAATCGCCCGGCATCCCGGAGAAGACGGAACTGATGAAAAAGGTGCGCGAGCGCGGGGTGAAAGTGATTTCGGAAATCGAGCTGGCATGGCGCTTCAGCAAGGATGCGAGCAAGGTGATCGCCATCACCGGCAGCAACGGCAAGAGCACCACCACAGCCATGACCCATCATATTTTCAAAACCGCCGGCCTCAACGCCGCGCTGGTGGGAAATATCGGTGTGAGCTACGCCAAACAGGTGGCCACCGATCCGGCGGATTATTACATCGTGGAAGTGAGCAGCTTCCAGCTGGATGACATTGTGGACTTCAAGCCCAACGTCGCTATCCTTCTCAACATCACCCCCGATCACCTCGACCGGTATGATTACAGGATGGAGAATTACGTGGAAAGCAAGTTCCGCATCGCGATGAACCAGACGAAAGAAGACTATTTTATTTACTGTATAGACGACCCGGTGATCCGGGAACATTTGGCCAAGAAACCCATTTATTCTACAACAATACCTTTTAGCATTATGGAACAATTGAAAGAAGGTGGATTCATAGCGAACGACCAGCTGAACATTCAGGTGAAGGAAGAAGAACCAGCAATTTTGTCGATTTACGATCTGGCATTAAAAGGTAAGCATAATCTGTATAATTCGATGGCAGCAGGGATTGCAGGCCGCACGATGGATATCCGGAAAGAAAAGATCCGGGAAAGCCTCAGCACGTTCTCCAGCCTGGAACACAGGATGGAATACGTAGCCACCGTGCGCGGAGTGGATTTTATCAACGATAGCAAAGCCACCAACGTGAACAGCGTATGGTTCGCTCTCGAAAGCATGGAGCGGCCCGTTATCCTGATCATGGGCGGCGTGGACAAAGGGAACGATTACGATGCCATCCGCGAACTGGTTCGTGAGAAAGTGAAAGCGATCGTTTGCCTGGGCGTAGACAACCGCCCCATTCACGAAGCACTGTCCAAAGACATGGAAGTGATGGTGAATACCGACAACATGCAAGACGCTGTCGGCCAGGCATTCAACCTGGCCAGCAAAGGTGACGTGGTATTACTCTCCCCCGCCTGCGCGAGCTTCGACCTCTTCAGCAATTATGAAGAAAGAGGCCGCAGCTTCAAGGATGCGGTGAGAGCACTCTAACAATTAAAAAACGGAACATCGTGAACAACCTGCTTCAAAAGACGAAAGGCGACAAGGTGATATGGACGATCGTGTTCTTCCTGTCTGCGGTAAGCTTACTGGCTGTTTACAGTTCTACAGGCTCTTTGGCATACCGCGTTTACAGCGGGCATACGGAATACTACCTGTTCAAACAGCTGTCGGTATTGATCCTCGGGATCCTGATCATTTATTTCGCCCACCGGGTGAATTATACGATTTACTCCCGGGTGGCGCAGATCGGGTTCCTGTTATCGATCCCGCTGCTGGTGTATACGCTGGCCTTCGGTTCCAACTTCAACGATGCGAGCCGCTGGATCAGGCTGCCGGTGATCAACCTCACGTTCCAGACGTCGGACATTGCGAAGCTCGCGTTGTTCATGTACGTGGCGCGGCAGTTGTCCAAAAAGCAGGGAGTGATAGAGGATTTCCGGAAGGGATTCCTGCCCATCATCCTGCCGGTGGCCATCATCTGCGGACTGATCATGCCCGCGAACATGTCGACCGCCCTGTTGCTCGGGGCCAGCTGCATGCTGTTGTGTTTCATCGGCCGGGTGCCGTTGAAATTCCTGGCGGGCATGGTAGGTGCTGGACTGGTGCTGGTGGTGCTGATGTTCGGGATCGCGAAGTTCACGGGAATGGAAGGCCGTACCAAAACATGGCTGAACAGGATCGAGAGTTTTACGTCTACCGAAACGCATGAAGAGCCCTACCAGGTGCAGCAGGCGAAGATTGGCATCGTGAATGGCGGATTGCTGGGAAAAGGGCCCGGAAACAGTACGGCGAGAAATTTTCTTCCGCACCCGTATTCCGATTTTATTTTTGCGATAATTCTTGAAGAGTATGGTATCTTTGGCGCCTTTTTGGTGATGGCCGCTTACC
The DNA here is from genome assembly GCF_937874145.1 of uncultured Chitinophaga sp. Taxonomy (GTDB): domain Bacteria; phylum Bacteroidota; class Bacteroidia; order Chitinophagales; family Chitinophagaceae; genus Chitinophaga. The sequence continues at coordinate 2,719 of NZ_CALNBI010000194.1, forward strand.
TCATTTTACTCCTCAGAAGTATCCGGATTTTTAAGAATTGTCCGTATGCCTTCGGCGCGTTCCTGGCACTGGGCCTGAGCGTAACATTGGTGATACAGGCGTTGATGCATATGGCAGTGAACGTGAACCTGTTACCCGTAACGGGGCTGACGCTGCCACTGGTAAGCATGGGCGGGTCTTCGGTGATCTTCACCAGTTTATCCATCGGCATCATCCTCAGCGTATCGCGGCATGTGGAGGAAGCAGAACAAAAACAAGCGGTAGCTGCCCAGGCAGTGGCCGCATAATCATATAAATCATTTTGAATTTGGCACACAGGATTATCATAGCAGGCGGCGGAACCGGGGGGCACATCTTCCCCGCAATCGCCATCGCCAATGCCATCCGCAAGATCGAAGCGGATGCGGAGATCCTGTTTGTAGGCGCCAAAGGGAAAATGGAAATGGAGAAAGTCCCCCAGGCAGGATATCCCATCGAAGGCCTTGAGATCGCCGGCTTCAACCGCAGCAATATCTTCAAAAACATATTACTGCCCTTCAAGCTGCTCAAAAGCCTCCGCCAGGCGCGCAATATCCTCCGCCGCTTCCAGCCGGACGCGGTCGTGGGCGTGGGCGGATACGCGTCCTTCCCCATCCTGCGGAAAGCGCAGAAAATGGGTATCCCCACCCTCATCCAGGAACAGAATTCCTATGCGGGCAAAAGCAATAAGATCCTCGGCAGGAAGGCCCACGTCATCTGCGTCGGCTACGAAGGCATGCAATCCTTCTTCCCCGCCGATAAAATATTATACACCGGCAACCCGGTGCGCGGGTCCATCACGCAGAGCGCCGTTACCAAAGAAGAAGCGATGCGCCACTTCGGCCTCATGATGGGCAAGCCCACCGTGTTTGCAGTAGGCGGAAGCCTGGGAGCGAAGTCTATCAACGAAGCCCTCCTGCCCCGCCTGGCGGATTTCGTGAATAAAGACGTGCAGCTCATCTGGCAGACCGGAAAGCTGTATTACGAAACCGCCAAATCCGCCGCGGCGCCCTATGCTACACATGTCAAAGTCTTCGACTTCATCAATGTCATGGACTTTGCCTACAAGGCAGCCGACGCCGTCATCTCCCGCGCAGGCGCCCTCGCCATCGCGGAGCTCTGTGTGGCGCAGAAACCCGTGATCTTCGTGCCCTACCCGTTTGCGGCCGAAGACCACCAGACCAAAAACGCAGAGAGCCTCGTGCACAAGAACGCCGCACTGCTCATCCCGGACGCCCAGGCGGGCGCCAGGCTGGCCAACGAAGCCCTGAGCCTCGTGCAGAACAAAGCGCTCATGCAACAGCTCGAAACCAATATCGCCCCCCTGGGCAACAAAAACGCAGATATGACCATCGCCCGCGCAGTGCTCGGGCTGATAAAGTAACAGGATGGATTTGAACAAATTACATAGGATCTATTTTGTAGGCATCGGAGGCATCGGCATGTCGGCCATCGCCCGTTACTTCAACGAAAAGGGAGTAACCGTGAGCGGGTACGACAGAACCTCCACCCAACTTACGCAACAACTCGAAGCGGAAGGCATCCGCATTCATTATACCGACGATGTTTCGCTTATCGACCGGGAAGCGCAGCTGGTGGTGTACACCCCCGCCATCCCCGCTACCATGACCGAACTCGTTTACTTCCGCGAAAACGGTTACGAAGTGGTGAAACGCAGCGACGTGCTCCAGGAGATCACCCGCTCGCTCTTCGCCATCACCGTGGCAGGCACGCACGGCAAAACCACCGTGTCTACCATGATCGCCCACCTGCTCCGCGACTCCGGTTACGGCTGCAACGCCTTCCTCGGCGGCGTGAGCGCCAACTACGGAAAGAATTTCTGGTCGAGCGAAAAGCAGGTAGCTGTCATCGAAGCCGACGAATACGACCGCTCGTTCCTGAAGCTGAGCCCTGACATCGCCGTGCTCACCGCCATGGACCCCGACCACCTCGATATTTACGGCACCGCCGAAGAAGTGGAGAAAGCATTTATTCAATACACCGCCAACATCAAACCGAACGGTACGCTGCTGGTAAAACACGGCCTGCACCGCGGCGCTGAGCTGAAAGGCGACAACCGCCTGGATTACAGCCTGCAGAACGATGCCGCCGATATTTACGCCACCAACATCCGGCTGGACGACGGCGGTTATGAATTCGACGTAGTGCAGCAGGACTGGATGATCGACAACGTGCAATTGCGGATCGGCGGCATGCACAACGTGGAAAACATCGTGGCCGCTATAGCCGTGGCGCATATCCTCGGCATTTCGAACGACAAGATCCGCAGCGCGGTGGCTTCCTTCAAAGGCATCCGCCGGCGTTTCGAATACCTGGTGAAGCACGACCGGCATGTATATATCGACGATTACGCGCACCACCCCGAAGAGCTCCGCGCCCTCATCACGAGCGCAAAGACTTTGTTCAGGGGTAAGAAATGCACCGTGATCTTCCAGCCGCACCTCTTCTCCCGCACCCGCGATTTCGCGGACGGGTTCGGGGAAACGCTGTCGATGGCCGACGAAGTGATCCTTCTTCCGATCTATCCCGCGCGCGAGCTCCCCATCGAGGGCGTGACCACGCAAATGATTGCAGACAGGATCAAGGGGCCGGATGTAAGGATTATGGACAGAGACGCGGTACCGGCATGGATCGAAGCACATCCCGCGGAGCTGCTGATCACCGCCGGGGCCGGAGACATCGACCTGCTGCGGGAACCATTGAAAAACATAATTAGCAAACAATAAAAACATTCATTCATCATGCAACCGAAAACAAAAACGGCAATGAAGCGCATCGCGACCGTCCTCCTCTGGACCGGCGTGCTGGCGGGCTTTGCCGTGCTGGTAGCGGCGGCAGTGAATGACAAGGACAGCGCCAAATGCAAAGGCATCCGCGTAACGCTGAAAGGCGACGACCGCAATGCCTTCGTGGATTCGAAAGATGTGAAAGCGCTTATCACGGCCGATAAATCCCTCAACCCCACTGGCAAACCGATCAGCGAAGTTAACCTCGCGCAGTTGGAAAAGATCGTGGAGCGGGATCCCTGGATCCGGTCGGCGCAATTGTTCATCGACAACAATGACCTGCTGCAGGTGGAAGTGGAGCAACGCGATCCCCTGGCCCGGGTGTTCACATTTTCCGGCAACAGCTTCTACCTCGATGGCGACGGCGAGCGCATCCCTGTTTCGGACAGGTATTCCGCCCGGGTGCCCGTTTTCACCAACTTCCCTGCCGACGCGCAAAAGCTCCGGAAGGAAGATAGTACGCTCTACGCCCAGATGCGGGACATGGCTGCTTTCATCGCGGCAGACACGTTCTGGAATGCGCAGGTGGAACAGGTAGTTATTACAGAAGACCGGAAGTTCGAGTTTATTCCCAAGCTCGGCGACCATGTGGTATATTTTGGAGATGGAACGGATGTAGCCAACAAATTCGACCGCCTGCTTGTCTTTTACAAAGACGGCCTCAGCAAGGCGGGATGGAACACCTACACCCGCCTCAACATAGCGTTCAAAGACCAGGTGATCGGAACGAGAAGAGACGGTAAGAGCGCGCCTCCTCCGCCCATGTACAAAGATTCGACGGCGGCCGATATTGCGGCAGCCGACGATGACCATGCCGCTACGGCGGCGCCCGTGGCGGCGGCACCTTCCAAATCTGCGGACAAGCAACCGGCGAAAAAGCCGGTAAAAGCCGCTGCAAAACCTGCCCCAAAGAAAACGTCCAGGCCATCAGGTGGCGACCGGCAACAACCGCGGGCAGTATATCAGAAACCTAATCAACGTAATCGCAACTAAAAACAATAAAGAACCATGAATCAGGAAGCTCCCATCATTGTAGGTCTCGACATTGGAACCACGAAGATAGCAGCCATCGCAGGAAGGAAGAATGAATACGGGAAATTGGAAATCCTCGGATTCGGTAAAGCCCCATCTTTCGGTGTACAGCACGGTATGGTACTGAACATCGATCAGACAATCAAAGCCATCAGACAGGCGCTGGAAAACTGCTATGCATCCAATCCCAACCTCGAGATCAACGAGGTGTATGTAGGCATCGCAGGCCATCATATCAAAAGTTTGCAGACCCGGGGAGACATCGTCCGGAACGATACCGACGCAGAGATCTCCCAGAAAGACATTGACCAGCTGATCAACGATCAGTATAAAACGGTTATTCCTGCCAGCGACCAGATCATTGACGTGATCCCGCAGCAGTACATCGTGGACGCCCTGCAGAACATCACCTATCCCATCGGGATGAGCGGTGTGAAAGTGGGTGCGAATTTCCACATCATTACCGGCGACAAGAACGCCATCCGCAATATCAACCGCAGCGTGGAGAAATCCGGTCTTCGTATTAAAGACCTGGTGCTCCAGCCCCTGGCATCCGCCGCGGCCGTTATGTGCGACATGGATTTCGAAGCCGGAGTTGCGATTGTAGACATCGGTGGCGGTACCACCGACCTGGCTGTTTTCTATGAAGGCGTCCTGAAACATACCGCTGTGATCCCGTACGGCGGCGAAAATATTACCAACGATATCAAGAACGGTCTTGGCGTGCTGAAGACCCAGGCGGAGCAGATGAAGGTGCAGTTCGGTTACGCCCTTGCGGACGAAGCCAAGAACAACGCCTACATCACCATCCCCGGACTGCGCGGCCAGAGCCCGAAAGAGATCTCCGTGAAGAACCTGGCACACATCATCCAGGCGCGCATGAGCGAGATCCTTGATTTCGTGGTGTACCACCTGAAACAGATCGGCATGGACAACAAGATGCTCAACGGCGGCATCATCCTGACCGGCGGCGGTTCCCAGCTGAAACACCTCATCCAGCTGACGGAGTACACCACCGGCGTGAGCGCCCGCATCGGTTACCCGAACGAGCACCTCGCCAGCGGTCATACCGACGAGCTGACGAAGCCCATGTACGCCACCTGTGTGGGGCTCATTCTCAAAGGCTACAACGACTACGAGAACGATCGCCGCGCACTGGAGGAGAATTACGTGAAAATCAACACCAGCTACTTCGCGAAGGAAAGAGTGGCCCGCCAGGCCGAGTCCGGAGACGAGTGGATGGAAGAAGAAGCGGAAGAAGAAACAGCGGATGCACGCCAGGACCGTAAGTCCCGCGAGCGCAACGCTTCCCTCAAAGGGTTCCTGGACAGGATGAAAACAAAGATCATCGACATGTTCACGGAAGAAGAAGACGCCAAGCTGTAAAGGTTTCGGCTTGATTGTTGCAATTCATTAAGATTCACATAAAAAACGATCAAAGAGTAACGTAGGATACGGTACACCACTAATACTAACCCATATAAAGAGCTAGAGTCATGATACATTTTGATCTTCCAAAGGAAAAATCTTCCATCATCAAGGTGATAGGCATTGGTGGCGGAGGAAGCAATGCGGTCAACCACATGTTCAGTCAGAACATCGAAGGGGTGAACTTCATTATTTGCAATACCGACGCACAGGCTATTGCAAACAGCCCCGTACCCAACAAGGTACAGCTGGGACCGCATCTGACGCAGGGGCTCGGAGCCGGCGCCAATCCCCGGATCGGCGAGCAGGCAACGGAAGAATCATTTGAAGAAATTAAAAAAATACTGGAGGTGAACACCAAAATGGCGTTCATCACCGCAGGTATGGGCGGCGGCACCGGCACCGGCGGCGCTCCCATTATCGCCAAAATATGCAAGGAACTGGGCATCCTCACCGTGGGCATCGTCACCACTCCTTTTTCTTACGAAGGGAAAAAGAGAATGCTGCAGGCCGAAGAAGGCATCAACCGCCTGAAAGATTACGTAGACACATTGCTGATCATATCCAACGACAAGCTCCGCCAGAAATTCGGCGACCTGAAATTCAAGGCCGCATTCGAAAAAGCGGATAACGTCCTGGCAACGGCAGCCAAATGTATCACCGACGTTATCAACTCCACCGGCCAGATCAACGTCGATTTCGCCGATGTATGCACGGTGATGCGCAACGGCGGCGTAGCCATCCTCGGCTCTGCCGTGGCTGACGGCGAAAACCGCGCGCAGAGAGCGATCGAAGACGCGCTGACTTCCCCGCTGCTGAACGACAACGATATCAAAGGCGCCAAATGGATCCTTATCAATATCTCTTCCGCCGAAGGCGAATTCGAGCATACGCTCGATGAAATGGATATCATCCAGGCATACGTGCAAAGCATGGCCGGCGAAGATTGCGACGTGATCCTCGGTGTGGGTTACGACCAGTCGCTTGATCAGAATCTCGGCGTTACGATCATCGCCACCGGCTTTGAGCAAAACCCCATCCGCCAGGCGAAGCAACAACAACAGGCGACTCCTTCGGCCGAACCGAAAGAAGAACCTAAAATCGTGATGACCCTCGGCGGCGACGGCGAAGAAAAGAAGATGCACAACCAGGCTACGCTTTTTTCCGACGACGAACCTGAAATCCTCGACGTAATGGCGCCCCGCCTCGTGGAACCTACGGTTACCCACCCGGCCAGTGCCGCATCCTTCCTGCCCCCGGCTCCCCAGCAACCGGAGCGCGAGACCTACACGCTCAACATCGAGCCCGTAGAGCCCGCCGCACCGCAAGCCCAGGCAGCACCCCAGCCGCAACCGCAACCGCAGCCCGTACAGCCGAAACCCGCTACCAACGCAGGCTCCGGTGGTTACCTCAACCGCCCTTCCAACATCTACGTGGAACCGGTGAGCACCAACAACCAGCAGGATGAAATGAAAATGGTGTATAAGGAAGAAGCAGCCGAAACGCCCGCTCCTCCCCCGCAGCCCCAACAGCTGCACGACGACCAGGCCGACGAGCAGAAGAGAAAACAGCTCGAGCGCGTAGCCAAGCTCCGCAGCATCAGCTTCAACGTGAAGAACATGGATAACAACCAGGAAATCGAAAACATCCCCGCTTACCTGCGCCGGAACATCGACCTGGACAATGGCGCCGGCTCCGCCGAGCACTTCTACTCCAGCTACACCATCGGCCAGAACGGTGAAAACCAGGCCGAAATCAATACGATTAACACTTTTCTCGACGGGAAAAAGCCCGATTGATGAATTTTAAGATGATATTAGTTTGATTGTTTTTTAGTTGTGTTAAAAAAAATCCTCCGATTCTTCGGAGGATTTTTTTATGCGGATATATCTTCTGCAAAACTTACAGGCTGTTCAGCACAGCAGCGGCGGTATTCACCATATCGGCCGCGGATTTCTGCTTCAGGCGGTTCCATTCGAACGTCTTCAGCACTTTCTCCAGCTGAGGGCCTTTGCCTTCCTTTTTCAGGATCTGGATTTTCTCATACGTCTGGATGCCTTCCGTCAGCCGCTCTAAACGGATGGACGTACGGGGACCGGGGTAAACCAGGTATGTGTCGCCGGCGGCCCAGGTGCGGAAGCGGGAATCGCGGAGCGGATCTTTCACCCAGCAGTTGTACGCCCAGCGGAGGTAGCCTTTGTAATCTTTAGCCGCCGCATACCAGCCCAGCCATGCGGATTCCGCCGGCGGGGAGAAAGTGAAGGTATTCGGGAAGCCTTCGGTGCAACAGGTGTAATACGTGGTAGGCCAGCCTTTGCTGAAGCGCATAGCGCGCTCTTCGGCGGTGAAGTCCTGCCCGATCGCCACGCAGTAATCGTAAATATCGTTCACGAGCTCTTTGTGGTAGTTGCCCGCCAGCGATACTTTGAAATCCTTGTCCACGCTGCGGATCAGCTTGATGGCGGCCTGCATGGCTTCCATGGGGCGTTCGTCCATCGCGATGCAGGTGATATCGAACCAGCCTTTTTGCTTCAGGTGCTTTGCAAAATCGGCCAGCATGGGGCGCCAGTGGGCGTCGTATTCAGCGGAGCCGGGTTTGGCGACGATGTGGGTCATTTTGCCGGTGGCTTCGTCGTAATAGTAGAATTTCAGGTTCCAGGGGATCATGCTGTAACAGGCGATCTGTTTGGTGACACCGCAATCCATCATGAATTCCACCCATTTGTCGAACTCGGTGTAATCGTATGTCCAGGAGCCGTCGCGCTTCCTGGTCCACTTCACCATATCGCCGTAAATATCTTCGGTCTGGCTGTTCCATGGGTCGTAGATGATGCTGGCGGTGATCACCTTCTGCCCGATGCCCGCCAATTGGGTCATATAAGGCCGCATGGCGTCGAAATGCTCTTTGCTGAAGGGTTTTACATTGTAGTAGCGCGATACGGCGTATGGGCTCTGCCAGAGGTCCAGGTGGTAGCTCCAGTCTTTGGCGTCGGGGAGCGTGCGGGAGTTGACGGTAACGTTGTATGCGAGGGTCTTGAGGGAGACGCCTTTGTTGTTTTTAACGGTCACGGTGCCCTTGTAAGTACCTGCGGCGGCCTGGGCCGGCACCTTGATGCTGAGCCATACGGGCTGGGTGGTATTGGCCGCGATATTCATGGAAGATTTGAAATCTATCGCGTCGGCCACCAGGGAAGAGTCGAAGTCTGCGGGATTGCGATGTCCGCAACCGCCGCCCTCGCTGTTTAGCTCGTCGGTCATCACATACCGCAGGAAACCGGTGGAAACGGCAGTAGCGGGGATGGTGTTGCCTTTCCCGTCTGAAAGAGCGGATGAACTGATGGTGACGCCGGGTTGCGCCTGGGTGGTGTAGATCACGAACTGGGTGTGGATCTTTTCGTTTTTCCAGGCGTGACCGCTCCAGGACGAGCTGAGGCTGGAAGCTTCGGGGGCGAAAAGCTTGTCGTACCGGAGGTCGGCGCTGCCGAACTGAACATGGGTGCCGGGGCGGATGCCGCTCCAGGCCGCAGGGTCTACCTGCCGCCAGTCTTTAATCTCCGTAAAATCGGATGAAATACCGTTCTGACCGAACGCGGTAATGGAAGTTGCCACCAGGAACCCGGCAGCGAGTAGTTGTCTTATCATAACATTGACGAATTGCAGATTGAAGCAAGCTCACAATATAAGACGCGCTTCTCATCGATGCAAACCGTCAGTCATCAAATCTATACCGGTCGGCCACTCTTTTCAGCTGCAGATTGGTAACAGGGGCCACTACCAGCGGGAACTTCTCGATGGTCACGTAGCTGGAATCCAGGCCAAAACCCCGTTCTTCCGACAGCCCTATCTTCTTCAGCATGAAATAGATACGCATGATAATCCGCTCGTGCAGGGGCAAATCGTTGTCGTGCGAGAGGAATTTCTCCATGACGATAAACTGGAAATCCCCCACCACATTGTTTTTGCTGAGCGATTCGTAGCGGCTGGTGATATTCACTTCCTTGTTGCGTACCATATCTTCCACCACCATTCTGAACATGAGGTTGATACGCTGCTCCACCCTGAAACCCAGGCGGAATTCCACGCGGATCACTTCGTTGGGGATGATGGTTTGCACGGTGTATTCGCTGAGATAGGGCTCATCCACCACGTCCACATGCACAAACCAGTAAATATCAGCACGTTTGGGCTTTTTATTAAGGACGGAATAGATGATTTTATGCTCGATTTCCTTCGGGTTATCGGCGCTGCTCATGTATACGAGGTGCGTGGCGTATTTCGGGATGGACGAGTCGTTACTGAGCTCCTGCAGGATCGGCAGGTAATCTTCAAGCCGCACGAATTCCACATACCGGTTCTTGATCTTCCGGGAGCGGAACCAGGCATACATGACGAGGAACAGCGCGCCGCCCACTATCACCGTAACATAGCCGCCGTGCGTGAATTTGGTAAGGTTGGCGAAAAGGAAGGAAAACTCGATGGTGAGATAAACGGCCAGGTATATCCCGATCCACCAAAGCTTCACCCGGCGGGTGTAGAGGTAAAATGCGAACAGGCAGGAGGTCATGAGCATGCATAGCGTGATGGACAGTCCATAAGCCGCCTCCATCTTCCCGGACTCCCTGAATATCAATACAATGGAAATACAACCCACAAACAGCATGAGGTTGATGCCGGGTATAAAGAGTTGGCCGCGCTGTTCGGTCGGGTAGTTGATTTTGAGTTTGGGCCAGAGGTTGAGGCGCATGGCTTCCGAGATCAGGGTAAAAGAGCCTGAAATGAGGGCCTGAGATGCGATCACGGATGCGATGGTGGCGATGAGCACGCCGAAAATCACGAACCCTTCGGGCATGATGAGGAAAAAGGGGTTCTCACCATTGAGGGTTTTGCCTTCCTGTGTGAGCAGCCAGGCGCCCTGCCCGAGGTAGTTGAGGATGAGGGAAGCTTTCACCCAGATCCAGGAAACGCGGATATTGCCGCGGCCCACGTGCCCGAGGTCGGAATAGAGCGCCTCGGCCCCGGTGGTACAGAGGAATACGGCCCCCAGCAGCAGGAATCCGTGGGGATACTGCATCAGGAGCTTGACGGCGTAATATGGATTGAAGGCTTTAAGTACGGAGAGGTCGTCGGCGATGTGCATGATGCCCAGGATGGCGAGCATCCCGAACCAGATCACCATGATCGGGCCGAAGAGTTTGCCGATCGATTTGGTGCCGAACTGTTGCATGAAGAACAGGCCGGAAATGATCAGCACAACGATTTCGACGATGGTATTGGTGCCCAGGTCTTTGAAAACAGGTAGCGTTCGCAAACCTTCGACGGCCGATGTGACGGTAATGGGCGGTGTGATGATGCCGTCTGCCAGGAGGGCCGCGCCGCCGATCATGCCGAAGATGACGGTCCATTTGCCGTGCCGCCGGACGAGGGCGTAGAGGGAAAAGATGCCTCCTTCGCCTTTGTTATCCGCCTTGAGGGTAAGGATAACGTATTTAACGGTGGTTTGGAGGGTGAGGGTCCAGATAATGCAGGAGATACCGCCGATGACGAGCAGTTCTTCGATTTCGTTGGTTCCGACAATGGCTTTGAATACGTAGAGCGGAGAAGTACCGATATCGCCGTAGATGATACCCAGCGCGACGATAATGCCTGCGAGGGTAGCTTTATTGAAATCTTTTACCACGCTAAATACGATATGAAGTTTAGGCTGGTCAAATTTAGTGATAAATAATCAGGATTTGCAAGAAGTAAAAAACGCGTTGTAAATAAAACGGGGATGGGGGCCCGGGGGTTCACGGCGGGAAAAAAATAACGGGGAAAACAGCAATAAAAAAAGAGGCTGTCTTTGCAGACAGCCTCTTTTCGTTATTTACCTTGGCGAGGTATTAGTTAGCGGGATTCAGATCCACGGTACCAGCGTCGCCAGGAGTGTTTTGTTTGATGAAGCGACCGCGGTCGATACCTTGTTTTTCAGCGAGGTAGTCGATCACTGCGTCAACGCGGCGGCTGCTCAGGTCAACACCACCTTTCTTGCCTTTGGCACCAGCGTGGCCGGTAACCAGGATGTTGCAGGAGGGGTTGGAACGGAGGGTGTTAGCCACGCTGCTCAGGATAGCTTCGTTTTCAGAAGAAACCTTGGTAGTGGAACCTTTGAAGGAAACGCTGGGGAATACCAGGGTTGCGCAGGTTACAGTGGGAAGGTTTTTGCAGCACTCAGGATCCGGGCATTTGCCTACACCGTCAGCGTCAACAGGGAAGCAGTAGGTCGGAGTGATGAGTTGTTTGTCTTTGTAGTCGGGAACGCCGTCACCATCGGTATCTTTAGCTACACCGTGAGTGTCAACAGGAGCACCGGCGGGGGTGTTGGGTTCGCGGTCGAACTGGTCGGTTACGCCGTCGCCATCAGCATCAGGCAGTACGGGAGCCGGCAGTTTCATACGACGGGGGCTGTTCAGCTCGTTGTAGGCGAAATCCAGCGGGTTAACCCACCAGAGCGGTTCTACGCGTTTGTTGGGATTACCCAGGTTGAAGTTCAGGCGAACGCTGGTGTAAGAGAAGAAATCGTTGCTCTTGTCGTACGCACCTGCGGTGTAACCGTCCAGATAATCGTCGAAGGGCAGGGTGATTTTTTCTTCGATACCGATGTTAAAGCGTTTAGACACTTTGAAGGCGATACCAGTACCTACGTTCAGTGCGTGACGGAGGAGTTGGTTTTCGTCTTTACGGCCGATCTGAACGCGGTTACCCTGGTTCGGAGCGTTTTGCTCGTATTTGCGGTCGTAGAAGTCCTTCAGGTCTTTACGGATGTCTTTCTTCTTACGGGTGAAGTCGATGGAGCCGTAGTTGTAAGCTGCACCGCTTTCGTTCAGCGCGTCAACGTCAACGTCTGCCAGCATCAGGCCGTAACCAGCGAGTACATACCAGTTAACTTTAGGCTGTGCCTTGTAGAACAGGATGTTGCTGAGGGAGGCGATGAAGTCCAGAGATACCTGGTGGGTTGCCGTTTTGTAGTTCGGAACGATTCTGCCGCCGTTTGCAGCTGCAGTTGCGCCCCAGGGATTGATACCGCCAGCTGCGATTGTCGGTTTCAGCTGATAGTCCAGACCGTAATCGAAAGAACCGGTATATTCAGCTCTCACGGAGAACGTGTGGCCGAGGGCTTTTCTCAGAGAGATACCGCCACCGAAACCAGGCAGAGCGGATACGTCGCCTTGAATGAAGTGGTAGCCGCCATGGAAACCGAGTTCCCACATGCTACGGGGTTTTGCGGGGTAGTCAGACTGGTTGTTTCTGAAGCTGTTGAATTGCGCCATATTCTTAGCCGAAACTTTTGAGGAGTCCAGGGCATCATATGTGGGCTTAACCTGCGCAAAACCAGGAGATGCAGCCAGAGCGGACATTGCACCTGCCAGTAGTAAGTACTTTTTGCTTGCCATAATTGTTTTTTATTTAAAAACTGTTAAAGATTTTACAATTAACGCGTTTTTTACCAAGCAAAGGTAAAAATCCTAAATGAATATACAAATTTTTCTTGCGATTTTATTTGCATTGATAACTGCTTCAATATTAAACGCTAATTTAAAGAACATCCAGCTAATGTATACAAATTCGGGGCCAAATTTGCAAAATGTCCGATTTTAGGCCTAGCTTAGCGTACCTTTTTATTAATAGCATGGAGGAAATTAAACAACTGATTGGAAAGGAATTACACGATTTCGAGGGTAAGTTTGCAGAGGCCGTAAAAAGTCATGTTCCCCTCCTCGACCGGATCATGCACTATATCGTAAAGCGAAAAGGCAAACAGATCCGGCCGATGTTCGTCCTCCTCTCCGCAAGGCTGTTCGCCGAAAGCATCAATGAAAACACCTACCGCGCAGCCGCACTGGTAGAATTACTCCATACCGCCACACTCGTGCACGACGACGTCGTAGATGACTCCCTGGAACGCCGCGGCTTCTTCTCTATCAACGCTTTATGGAAGAATAAGATAGCCGTCCTAGTCGGAGATTACCTCCTCTCCAAAGGTCTCCTCCTCTCCGTTACCAACAAAGAATTCCGCAGCCTCGAGATCCTCTCCCAGGCCGTGAAGGAAATGTCGGAAGGCGAACTCCTCCAGATCGAAAAAACCCGCAAACTCGATATTAAAGAAGATATCTACTTCGAAATCATCCGCCGCAAAACCGCATCCCTCCTCGCCTCCGCCTGCGCAGCCGGCGCCTGGAGCACCACGGCCGACGATCACACCACCGAACAAATGCGCCTCTTCGGCGAAAAAGTCGGCGTCGCCTTCCAGATCAAGGACGACCTCTTCGATTACGGTACCGCCAACATCGGCAAACCCACCGGCATCGATATCCGGGAAAAGAAAATGACCCTCCCCCTCATCTACACCCTCCAGCACGCATCCCCCGAAAAAAGAAGGAAAATCATCAACATTGTGAAAAATCACAATAAAGATAAGGAACGCGTCAACGAAGTCATCGCCATGGTCAACGAAAGCGGCGGCATCGAATACACCCGCGAAAAAATGTTCCAGTACCGCGACGAAGCCCTCGCCATCCTGCACACTTTCCCGGATAACGACATCCGGAAAGGACTGGAATCCCTCGTACGCTTTACCACAGATCGCAAATTCTAGTTCCGCTTTCTCCTTTTTTCGGAGAATTTCCCGCATTTGGCAGAAATACGGCAATCATCATTATATTACAACCGGATTCAGCCAGATCCGCGGGATTCTTCCCTATAATACAATTGCATGCAGAAACGCTGGACAGTAAAGAAATATCAACCATCACAGGAGCAGCAGCTCCAGGCAGCTTTAAAAATCCATCCCATACTATGCCGCTTACTGGTACAAAGAGGGATTCTGAAATTTGAAGAAGCACGCCATTTCTTCAGGCCGTCGCTGGACGATCTCCACGATCCCTGGCTCATGAAGGATATGGACAAAGCAGTTTCCCGGCTCGAAGAAGCTTTCTTCCGCCGCGAAAAAATCCTCGTGTACGGCGATTACGACGTGGACGGCACCACCGCCGTCGCCACCGTATACGGCTTCCTCCAACAACTGTACGACAATATCGAATTCTATATACCGCACCGATACCGCGAGGGATACGGCATCTCCATGCAGGGCATCGAATATGCGCGCGATAACGACTTCAGCCTGATCATCGCGCTCGACTGCGGCATCAAATCCATCGATTATATCGCGCACGCCGCGGAACTCGGCATCGATTTCATCATCTGCGACCACCACCTCCCGGATGCCATCCTGCCCCCGGCCGTGGCCATTCTCAATCCCAAGCAGGAAGACTGCCCCTATCCTTACAAGGAGCTCTCCGGCTGCGGGATCGGGTTTAAACTCATCAGCGCCCTCGCACAAAAAAAAGGCCTCCCCATGGCCGATGTGTACCAGTACCTCGACCTCGTTGCCACCAGCATCGCGGCCGACATCGTGCCCATGACCGGCGAAAACCGCGTGCTCGCCTTCCATGGCCTTAAACAAGTCAACGAACTGCCCTCGCCCGGCATCAAAGCCCTCCTCTCCCTCAGCAACCTGAAGGAAAAACTCACCACTTCCAACCTCGTATTCGTAATCGCCCCGCGCGTAAACGCCGCAGGAAGGATGGACGATGCCCGCAAAGCCGTCAACCTCTTCATGGAAAAAGACGATGAAAAGGCCCTCGCCATCGCAGAAATGCTACATGGGGACAACCAGGAAAGGAAAGGCATCGACATGAGCATCACCCAGGAAGCCGTAAGCATCATCCAGAACGACGCCGGCATGATCGCACGGAAGTCCACCGTCCTCTTCCAGCCACACTGGCACAAAGGCGTGGTCGGCATCGTAGCGTCGCGGCTTATCGATAAATATTTCTACCGGCCCACCATCATCCTCACCCAGAGCAACGATAAAGTGGCCGGCTCTGCCCGCTCCGTATCCGGGTTCAACGTGTACGAAGCGATCCACCAGTGCAAAGACCTCCTGGAAAACTACGGCGGGCACTTCTACGCCGCCGGCATGACCCTCAAACCCGAGAATGTCCCTGCCTTCCAGGAACGCTTCGAGGCCGTGGTTTCCGCTACCATCAGCCCCGACCTCCTCATTCCCGAAATCGTCATAGATTCCGAAGTGTGGCTTTCCGACCTCACACCCGCTTTCTATAATATCCTCCGCCAGTTCGAACCGCTGGGCCCCGAAAACCTGCGGCCCATATTCCTGGCCCGCAACCTCACCGACACCGGGTTTTCCCGCATCGTGAAAGACGAGCACATCAAGCTTTCCGTCCGCCAGCGCAACGGCACCCCGTTTTCAGGCATCGGATTTTTCATGGCCGATAAATTCGACTACATCGCCGGCAAAAAACCTTTTGATATGGTGTTTACCGTGGAGGAAAACGAATGGAACGGCAATACCACCCTACAGCTGAAAGCCATCGACATACGGCCCGCCGCCTACGCGTAAAGGCATGAAAAAACCCGCGGGCCAATGGCCGCGGGTAAATATCGTTTGCTTTTTTACTGCTATTTTATGGTATACTGGTTTAACCAGGTGTACAACGCCGGGTCATTATAGGCCTTCGTCCACGAATCATGGCCGCCTGTGGGGTTTTCCGTGTATTTCACCAATGTTCCGCCACAATCCCGGATCGCCTTCACCATGTCCCGCGACTGCTGAACGCTCACCGTCATATCATCTGCATTATGGAAAGCCCAGATCGGCTTGTCTTTCAGCACACATGCCCGCGCAGGCACGCCGCC
>NZ_CALNBI010000195.1 GCF_937874145.1 uncultured Chitinophaga sp.
CGATCCGCGCCACCAACGTGGACCTGGGCTTTGAGTGGTACTTCAACGAAGGCGCGATGGTTGGTCTGGGCCTGTTCTACAAGGACATCGAGAGCTTCATCCAGACGGCGAAGGAAATCCGCCCGTACTCCACCAGCGGCCTGCCGGCTTCGCATACCAAAGTGTGAGCGGTGATTGTTGCGCCAGGGCCGAATTCCCCAGCACCATCATGAGTACAAGGATCTTTTTCATAACCGTAAACGTTGCTTGAACAATATACTGCAAGGCTGCGGCGATTACAAGCCGCAGCGAATTAAATACCAGTAAACGAGAATATGTTATGCCGGCACCAGTCCCGCCAGCATGCGCCCCGCTTCGGATCCGATTGCGATGCCCATGCCGCCCATCCTCACGGCCAGGAATATACGTTGTGAATGCGCCTGGATGATGGGCTGCTTCGTGCCGCCGAAAGCCATGATGCCCGACCAGCGGTGTGCGATGGCCACTTCCCTGCCGGGCAGGATAATCGTGCGCAGTTTTTCTTCCAGGTCTGCCTGGATGGTTTCGTTCAGCGTCAGTTCGGTTGATGTTTCTCCTTCGAAATCGAGGTTGCGGCCGCCGCCGAAAAGTATGCGGCCCTGCAGTTCACGGAAATAATAATATCCTTTATCGAAATGGTAAATGCCTTTGAACGGCAACCCCTTCACAAGCTCAGTGACTAACACCTGCCCGCGCCCGGGTTTGATATCGAGCCCCGGGAGCAAGTCCGGCGTGAAGGCGTTGGTGCACACTGCCACTTGCGCCGCCGTAAGGGAAAGCCCTCCGGCGATGCGGACGGTCACGGTGCCGGCGGACTCATCGATCCCCAGTACCTCGCACCCTGTTTTGATCTCTATCCCCCTTTCGATGGCGAGATCGATGAGGGTGCGCATCATTTTGCCGGTATTGAGTTCACCTTCGTAATTATTCTGCACCAGGTGTTCGGCCACAATACCCGTTTGAGCGAGCTTGCCGTCGGCCAGGGAAAAGGCCGGTCCGGGGAGAATGCCGCCGAGCAGTTCGTTGACTTCGTCCAGGCGCGCCAAAGCAGGCGCCTCCGCGGCCGAAATAAGCTCGTAACTGCCGTTTTCCCGGTAATCCATCCGTTCATCGCCGATGCGGGCGCGCAGGAGCTGTAAACCTCTGCGGCGGAGATTCACCAGGCTCACCACGTCTTCCGGCGGCATATGGCCCAGGTCGTCGAGAATTTCGGTGAGGCTCCCGATACAGGCGAAGCCCGCGTTCCGGGTGCTCGCTCCCACTGGCAGCAGCCCCCGCTCCAGCACGGCGATCCTGCGGCGGGGGGATTTCTCCTTCAGGCTGATAGCCGCCGACAATCCCACAATCCCGCTGCCGATCACAATGCAATCGTAAGCGATAAGGCTTTGCTGTTCCCAGTAACTGAGCATAGCACGAATGTAATTAAAAAAAAGCCCCGGTCATACAACCGGGGACTTAACACTACTACTATAGGTTGAACCAATACTAAACGAGGTAACCGAACAGGTTGTCGTCTTTATTCAGCTCGGTATAATGAATGTTGTAACGCGCAAGGTTCGCCAGGAGCTTGTCGTAATCCTCGCGGAATTTCAGCTCCACGCCTACCAGGGCAGGACCGGTTTCCTTGTTATGCTTCTGGATGAACTCGAAGCGCGTGATATCATCGTCGGGGCCCAGCACGTGGTTCACGAATTCCTTCAGTGCGCCGGGGCGCTGCGCGAAGCGGACGATGAAGTAATGTTTGAGGCCTTCGTACAGCAGCGAGCGTTCTTTGATTTCCTGCATCCGGTCGATGTCGTTGTTGCTGCCGCTCACCACGCACACCACCGTTTTCCCTTTGATCTCTTCGGCGTAATCGTCGAGCGCCGCCATGGAAAGCGCGCCGGCGGGTTCCACCACGATGGCGTCTTCGTTATAAAGCCGCAGGATGGTGGAGCAGATGCGCCCTTCGGGAACGAGGCTCATTTTGTCGAGCACGTCGCGGCAGATCTGGTAGTTGAGGTCACCCACCCGTTTCACGGCGGCGCCGTCTACGAAGCGGTCGATCTCCGGAAGCGTAACGGGCCCGCCGTTTTCCAGGGCTTTTAGCATGGAGGGGGCGCCTTCCGGCTCCACGCCGATAATCTTTGTATCGGGACTGAAAGTGCGGAAGTAACTACCCACGCCGGAGGCGAGTCCGCCGCCGCCTATGGGCATAAAGATGTAATCCACTTTGGGCTGGTCTTCGAGGATCTCGAGGCCTACGGTACCCTGCCCTTCGATGATCCGGGGATCGTCGAACGGCGGGATGAAGGTCATTTTATGTTCGCGGGTGAAGGCCTGCGCTTCGGCGGAGCAGTCGTCGAAGGTATCGCCGACGAGGCGGATTTCTATGCTGTCGCCGCCGTGCATTTTCACCTGGTTCACTTTCTGTTTGGGTGTGATGATGGGCATGAACACGACGCCTTTAACGTTGAGGCGGCGGCACGACCAGGCGAATCCCTGCGCGTGGTTCCCTGCGCTGGCGCATGTTACGCCGTTGGCGAGGAGTTCGGGGGCGAGGGTGCTCATCATGTTGTAAGCTCCGCGGAGCTTGTAGGAACGTACGACCTGCATATCTTCCCTTTTGAGGTAGACGTTGGCCTGGTATCTTCTGCTGAGGTTGGAATTGTACGTAAGCGGCGTGCGGGTTACAACGCCTTTAAGCCGGTTTGCTGCTGCGAGGATTTGTTGCGTATCGATTGTATGGAGTACTTGAGACATTGTAATGATTGGTTAAAAAATAAAAAAGAAAAGTACCGTACCGGGGAGGTGGCACTTTTCTTTTCTATTTTTTTGTGGCTTTATTATTTGCCGGGGCGAAGCTTGCGCACTGCTGCACCTGCCTGCCACATTTCGCTGTTACGCAGCTCTTCCAGCTCCGCATTCAGCTTCTCGCGGTAATCCGCCTGGCTGTTGAGGTCGATGGAACGTTGCGCTTCTTTACCAGCGGCTACGGAAGCATACAGCTCGTCGAACACCGGTTGGGTAGCGTCGCGGAATTTCTTCCACCAGTCGAGCGCACCGCGCTGGGCTGTAGTGGAGCAGTTGGCGTACATCCAGTCCATACCGTTCTCGGCTACGAGGGGCATGAGGGACTGGGTGAGCTCTTCCACGGTTTCGTTGAACGCTTCGGAGGGAGAGTGGCCGTTGTCGCGGAGGGTTTTATACTGCGCGGCAAAGATGCCCTGGATGCAACCCATCAGGGTTCCACGCTCGCCGGTGAGGTCGGAGAATACTTCTTTTTTGAAGTCGGTTTCGAAGAGGTAACCGGAACCTACGCCGATACCGAGGGCGATAACGCGGTCACGTGCGTGGCCGGTTGCGTCCTGGAAGATAGCGAAGGAAGAGTTCAGGCCCTGACCTGCGAGGAACAGGCGGCGGAGGGAAGTACCGGAGCCTTTGGGGGCTACCAGGATCACGTCCACGTCTGCCGGGGGAATGATATTGGTTTGCTCTTTATAAGTGATACCGAAGCCATGGGAGAAATACAGGGCTTTACCTTTGGTGAGGAACGGCTTCAGGGTCGGCCACAGTGTGATCTGGCCGGCGTCGCTGAGGAGGTATTGAATGATGGTGCCTTTTTCAGCGGCTTCCTCGATTTCGAAGAGCGTTTCGCCCGGTACCCATCCGTCAGCAACGGCTTTATCCCAGGTTTTGGAATTCTTGCGCTGACCAATGATAACGTTGAAACCGTTGTCTTTCAGGTTCAGCGCCTGGCCGGGGCCCTGTACGCCGTAACCGATGATAGCGATCGTTTCATTCTTCAGCACTTCTCTTGCCTTTTCCATGGGGAATTCTTCTCTGGTTACTACGTCTTCCAGAACCCCGCCAAAATTGATGGTTGCCATGTTGTGATAGTGTTGTTTTAAAAGTTTTAATGTTGTTCGTAATACTGATAAATTAATCTTTCAGGTTGTCTGCTTCCTGCAGGCTTAAATCCTTCAGATGTTCGTGGAAGCGGCGGCTCCATTTCACAATGGCTACGCGCCCGCTCTTGGTATATTCTATGAGGCCGTACGGCTCCAGTTTTTGCAGCATGCCGATCAGCTCCTGCTGATGGCCCGTTTTCTCCAGCACGAAATAATCCGGGGTGATGGTGAGGATGCGGGCGTTGTTGTCGCGGATGATCTTCTCGATATCGCCCTGGTGGAGCGCTTTGGTGGAGATCTTGTACAGCGCCAGTTCCTGGTACACCACTTCGTCTTCTTCATGAACGAACGCGCGGTGGATCTCAATGAGCCGCTCGATCTGCCCTACTACTTTCTCCAGCAGGTCGCGGGTGCTGAGTACGGTGATGACAAACTTATATACGCCCGGCACCTCCGTTTCGGCGGTGGTAAGGCTGGTGATATTGATGCCACGGCGGGTGAAGATTACCGTGATGCGGTTGGTGATCCCGATCCGGTCTTCCGTATACACCGTAACGGTATATTCTTTTTGCATTGTTTGGTCCTGTTAATGGTTAATGACTACGCGAGGCGGATGGCGGAAAGCGGTGCGCCTGCGGGCACCATCGGGAATACGTTATCTTCCTGTTCCACCACCACTTCCAGCAAATAAGCGCCGGGCGTATCGAGCATTTCCTTCACGGCGGCCGCGATTTCGCTGCGCTCCGTCACTTTCCGGCCCGGAACATAAAACCCTTTCGCGATCTGCACGAAGTCGGGGTTGATCATTTCGGTGGAAGAGTAACGCTTGTCGAAGAACAGCTGCTGCCATTGCCGCACCATCCCGAGGAAGTTGTTGTTGAGGATCACGATCTTCACGCCGATCTGCGTCTGGTAGATGGTGCCCAGTTCCTGGAGCGTCATCTGGAAGCAACCGTCGCCGATCACGGCCACCACCGTTTTGTCGGGAGCGCCTACTTTGGCGCCCATGGCCGCCGGCAGGCTGAAGCCCATTGTGCCCATACCGCCGCTGGTGATGTTGGTGTTCGGGTCCTTGAAACGGTAATACCTGCTGGCGATCATCTGGTGCTGCCCTACGTCGGTCACGAGGATCGCACGGCCGTCGGTCTGCTCGGAAATGAGCCTTACCACTTCCGCCATTTTCAGCTGGCCTTCGGTGGGGTACAACTCTTTCTTCGTCACCATCTCCTCTTCTTTACGGTCGGCCGCGCGGAAGGTTTCCAGCCATTCGGCATGATCCGCCTTGTTGATGAGGGGGAGCAATGCGGTGAGGGCTTCCTTCGCGTCGGCATGCACCGCCACGTCGGCATTGATGATCTTGTTGATCTCCGCTTTATCGATTTCGAAGTGGATGATCTTTGCCTGACGGGCGTATGAGGCCACCTCGCCGGTCACCCGGTCGTCGAACCGCATGCCGATGGCGATGATCACGTCTGCTTCAAGGGTGTTTATATTCGGACCGTAGTTCCCGTGCATGCCCAGCATACCCACGTAGTTGGCGTGCGAGGTAGACATGGCGGACAGCCCCAGCAGCGTAGACGCCACAGGGATCTGCGCCTTCTCCGACAGCGCCACCAGTTCCTTCTCCGCGCCGGAGATCAGGATGCCGTGGCCGGCCAGTATGTAAGGCTTCTTCGCGCTGTTGATCACTTCCGCGGCTTTCTTCACCTGTTCGATGTCGAGCACCGGTACGGGTTTGTAGCTGCGGATGTAATCGCAGGCTTTATACTGGAAGTCGAGCTTGCCCACCTGCGCGTTCTTGGTAATGTCTACCAGTACGGGCCCGGGGCGGCCGCTCTTCGCTACGTAAAAGGCTTTGGCGATGGCACCCGGAATATCTTCCGGACGGGTCACCTGGATATTCCATTTGGTGATGGGCGTGGTGATACCGATCACGTCCGTTTCCTGGAAAGCGTCTGTTCCGAGGAGCACCGCGGCTACCTGGCCGGTGATGCAGACCATGGGGGTCGAGTCCATATAAGCGTCTGCCAGGCCGGTCACCAGGTTGGTGGCGCCGGGGCCGGAAGTGGCGAACACAACGCCGGTCTTACCGCCTGCACGGGTGTAACCCTGTGCGGCGTGGGTAGCGCCTTGTTCGTGACGAACGAGAATATGGTGGACTTTATCCTGAAAATCATACAGGGCGTCATAGATAGGCATGATAGCACCACCGGGGTAACCGAAAATGGTGTCCACGTCTTCGGCAATCAGCGACCGTATCACGGCTT
The DNA here is from genome assembly GCF_937874145.1 of uncultured Chitinophaga sp. Classification (GTDB taxonomy): domain Bacteria; phylum Bacteroidota; class Bacteroidia; order Chitinophagales; family Chitinophagaceae; genus Chitinophaga. Next base: position 6,176 of record NZ_CALNBI010000195.1, read on the forward strand.
CCGCACCGGTGATGATTTCGGGTGCGGCGGCAGTCCGCTTGTCAGAGTCTTCACTCTTCATCGGTAACACATCCTTCTGTTGCATTTTTAACTTGTTTAGCGTATTTAAATAAGATTCCTTTCGTTGCTTTGAGGGCAGGCTGTTTCCAGGCCGCCTTCCGTTTTGCCAGCTCTTCGTCCGACACGTTCACTTTGATTACGTTGTTCACCGCATCGATCTCGATGATATCGTCGTCGTTCACCAGCGCGATGGTGCCGCCGTCGTAGGCTTCAGGACAAATGTGCCCAACCACGAAACCGTGAGTACCGCCGGAGAAACGGCCGTCGGTGATGAGCGCAACGCTCTTGCCCAGGCCAACGCCCATGATCGCGCTGGTAGGCTTGAGCATCTCCGGCATGCCGGGTCCGCCTTTGGGGCCTACGTAGCGGATAACGACGACGTCGCCTGCTTTCACGCGACCGTTTTGTATCCCTGCGATCAGTTCGAACTCTCCGTCAAATACACGGGCGGGGCCGGTGAAGCGCTCGCCCTCTTTGCCGGTGATTTTGGCCACGGAGCCCAGTTCGGCGAGGTTGCCGTACAGGATCTGGATGTGGCCGTTGGCTTTGAGTGGTTTTTCGAGCGGCACGATGATGGGCTGCTGCTCGAATTCGATATCGGGTACCGCTTCCAGGTTCTCCGCGATGGTTTTGCCGGTTACGGTGAGGCAATTGCCGTGGAGCATACCTTTCTTCAGCAGGTATTTCATGACTAAGGGAACGCCGCCGATCTCGTGGAGGTCCTGCATCATGAAACGGCCACTGGGCTTGAGGTCCGCGATCAGCGGAGTGGAGTCACTCAGGCGCTGGAAGTCGTCCATGGTGAGGTTTACGCCCACCGATTTCGCGATGGCGATGAGGTGGAGCACGGCGTTGGTGCTGCCGCCGAGGGCCATGATCACTACGATGGCGTTTTCGAACGCTTCGAAGGTCATGATGTCGCGCGGTTTGATGTCTTTTTCCAGCAGCAGGCGGATAGCTTTGCCGGCCGCGGCGCATTCTTCATGCTTTTCTTTGCTGGTGGCGGGGTTGGAGGAGCTGTACGGGAGGCTCATACCCATGGCTTCGATGGCGGAGCTCATGGTATTGGCCGTGTACATTCCGCCGCAGGCGCCCGCGCCGGGGCAGCTATGTTGGATGATTTCCTTGAAATCGGAATCGTCGAGGTTGCCGGCCATCTTTTGCCCGAGGGCTTCGAAGGCGGAGATGATGTTGAGGTCCTGCCCTCTCCATTTGCCGGGGGCGATGGAGCCGCCGTACACCATGATGGCGGGGCGGTTCAGCCTGCCCATGGCGATGAGGGAGCCGGGCATGTTTTTATCGCATCCCGGAACGGTGATCAGGCCGTCATAATATTGTGCGCCGCAAACGGTTTCAATGGAGTCTGCAATCAGATCGCGGCTCACGAGGGAATAACGCATACCGTCGGTACCGTTGCTAATCCCGTCGCTCACGCCGATGGTGTGGAACATGAGGCCCACGAGGTCGTTGGCCCAAACGCTGTCTTTCACTTTCTTCGCCAGGTCGTTCAGGTGCATGTTGCAGGTGTTGCCGTCGTAGCCCATGCTCACGATGCCCACTTGCGCTTTCTTCAGGTCACCTTCGGTCAGTCCAATCCCGTACAGCATCGCCTGTGCGGCGGGCTGCGTCTGGTCTTGCGTAATCGTTTTGCTGTATTTGTTTAACTCCATGATCTATCGGTTAAAATACCGTTGTCGGCAGTCTGAAATGTTGAATTATCGTTGAAATTATACCCGGGGCGCGTGAAATTCAAACCTATAATTTGGCTGCTCCCGGTCTTCAAAAGGTGGCATTGAGAGCCAAAAACCGCTGTGGGTGAGGATTGGAGGGAAAAGCGTTTACGCCATTCAACGGCCATGGACGCTTTTTAGGGAGGGGAAGTTTCCCCTGCCTCCGGGGCCCCGGAGGCAGGGGGTATCTCCTTTAATATCAGGCAGGAATAGCCGCTCTGTCAAATTCTTTCTCCAGCACTTTCGCTTTGTAAGCCTGCTGAATGACTTTACCGAGGGATTGGGCCCAGGGTTTGGCGAATCCTTTGTCGTTGAAGCTGTCCCAGCCTACGACTTCGGCAGCGGTACCGCAGTAGAATACGCAATCCGCTTCATACAGCTCGTCTACGGTGATTTGCTTTTCCACCAGGGGGATACCCAGTTCCTGGCAGATCTCGATCACGGTAGCGCGGGTGATGCCGGGCAGGATATTGCCTTTGGCGGGTGTATAGATAGTGCCGTCTTTCTCATAGAAGAGGTTGGCGCCGGGGCCTTCGGCCACGAAACCGTCGATATCCAGCAGCAGGGCTTCGTCGTAACCTTTGCTCTTCGCTTCCTGGGAGGCGAGGATGGAGTTCACGTACAGGCCGGCGGCTTTGGATTCGATCTTGAACGCTTTGGGGTTCGGGCGCTGGTAGGAAGAAAGCATTACGCGCAGGAGCTTCTCGCCCAGGTACGCGCCCCATTCCCATGCACAGATGAGAACATGGGTTTCGTCAGCAGCCTTCAGCGTCATGTTGGGAGGACAAATGGCGAGCGGACGGATGTACGCTTCGGTCATGTTGTTCAGTTCCAATACTTTATAGCATGCTGCGATCAATTCTTCGTTATTGAAATCGTACGGCATGTGGATCAGTTCGCAGGAGCGCTTGAAACGGTCGAAGTGCTCCTTCGCCTTGAAGATCTTCACTTCCCCGCTGGCGGTCTTGTATGCGCGGATCCCTTCAAATACTGCGTATCCGTAGTGCAGCGACTGGCCGTACAGGTCGATTTTGGCCTCGGTGGCTTTTAAAAACTCACCGTTGTAGTAAAGAATCGTGTTTTCGTTGTAATAGCTATACATAAAAATTGGAATTTGCGTACCCAAAAAAAAAGCCTTCCCGGTGGAGGAAGGCGTTTATTATTCGTTGTGATTATACACGCTTGTCTATCCTCCAATTGGCTGGCGGGTAATAATGACAACGACGATCACGACGAGCGTAATGGCCCAGTTGAGCTGCGCTACGATGTGATTGATTTTGTTATTGTCTTTATTTACCCACATGGAGGTGCTGTGATTTTTTGTTATCGATACAAATGTATAAGCGATCAAAATAAAAAACAAACCCCGAAGCGATATTTCGTGAAAAATCAATCCAGCTTCCGTTTTTTAATAAAATCGAAACAAAACCGGTCAATTTTGGAAAAATTTCAAGAATACTGCTATATACCGGCACGCTGTCTAACAATAAAAAAGCCCCCGGTGCCGGGGGCTTTCCATAATATGTACGTTTCCGTCAGGAAGCGAGGCATTTGCCGATGATCGCCTGGAGCTGCGGCTCTTTATTGATGAGCTGCTGCAGCAGCGTCAGCTGGTTCTTCGCGCGGTTGTAATTATGCTCGGGATACTTGATCGGGTAATATACGTCGCCGTTCAGGTAATCGGTCAGGAAGCGGATGCCCTGCATATAGATCATGAACTTGCCGGCATAGAAGAGGTGTTGCTTCTCCGTTTCGGTGAGGGTGCTCCCTACTTCGGAAAGATACCCTTTCATGAGGGCTTCGTAATATTCGTCGCGCACTTCGATCTGGCTGAAATCGCGTTCCTCTTCGCTCACGGGGCACACATACGTGCGCACCATATCGCCCAGGTCGGAGATTACCTTGCCGGGCATGAGGGTATCGAGGTCGCAGACACAGATGCCTTCGAAGGTGCCCTTCTTCAGCAGTACGTTGTTGATCTTCGTATCGTGGTGCATCAGGCGGTCGGTGAATTCCGGGTTGGTTTTCAGCGACTCGAAAGTTACCGCGATATCGCTGTGCCGGAGGAATTCCTCCACCAGCGACTCGGCGAACTGTTTCCTGTCTTCCTTCGCCGTGCGGATGGCCTCCTGGAAGGAAGCGTAACGCAGGGTGAGGTTGTGGAAGTTGGGAATAGAAGCCCTGAAGTCGTGCAGGTCGATGCCGTGGAACATCCGCGCCATCAGGCCGAACTGCTTCGCGGCTTCATATGCCTGCCGGGTATTGTCCGCCTGGTCTACCGACGTAGAATCGGCGATAAAGGGGATCATCCGCCAGAATTCATCGCCATGCTGGTACATCTCCTCTCCCGCCACCGTGGGGATGGCTTTGATGAAGAGATATTCCGGATGGTGCTTGTCGAGGTAATCGCCTGCCAGTTTGAGATTGCGGGCGATGACATCGGGCTCGCGGAAAACGTAGGTGTTGATCCGTTGGAGGATGTAACGCTTATAATTGGGCCCGGTGAGCAGGAACGTGTTGTTGATGTGCCCGCTCCCGAATTTTTGTATGCTGAATTCGCCGGGCTGAAGCCCGAATGCGCTGATAATGTCGGTATGTACCATTAATGCTGCTTATTTCCAGAGGTTGTCGGGATATTCTCCGCCGTTCACGAGTGCGGACAGGGAGGCCTGTACGCCCGGAGCGTCTTCCTTATAGGTAACACCGAACCATTGCGAGCTGGTGGGGATCACTTTTACGGAACCGAGGCCCGCAGCGATGAAGGAGTCCACCACGATGGGGATGAAGAATTCGGACTTGGGATTGGAGAGGTTCTGCTCGAGGAACTGGGTGAACAGTTTCTCGCTTACTTCGAACACGGAAGGGTCGAAGCCCCAGAAGTTCATGGACACAGGCGTTTTGGGGCCCAGTTCCACTTTCTGGTCGCCGTCTTCATACACGATCTTACCGTCTTCCACGGCGATCTTGGTGCGCTCAACGATACCGGCCAGGTTGCCTTCTGCATTCACTTCGCAAACGCCGCGGGATACGGAGCCGTAATCGCTCACGGTTTTGCCCAGTTCATAACCTACCACGCTGTAGCGGTTGGAATCGCATTCGTTGCGGAGGAACTCGGCCATTTTCTCGAAAGCATCGCGGCCATAGAAGTCATCCGCATTGATCACGGCGAAAGGTTCGCTGATGGCGTCTTTCGCGCAAAGTACCGCATGAGCTGTGCCCCAGGGCTTCGTACGATCGGCCGGAACTTCGAACCCGTCGGTGAATGCGTTCATATTTTGAAAAACGTAAGCCGTTTCTACCTTGCCTTTCAGTTTCGGCTCAAAAATCTCTTTGAATTCTTCAGCGAAATTTTCACGGATAATGAACACGATTTTTCCAAAACCTGCGCGGATAGCGTCATAAATGGAATAGTCGATGATCGTTTCACCGCTGGGGCCAAATTGCTGGATCTGTTTCAAACTTCCGTACCGGCTGGCCATACCGGCCGCCAGGATCAATAAAGTCGGTTGCATTGCTGATATTAGTTTTAATTGTCAGGTCGAATTAATATCGGGGGCTAAAAGTAAACATTAAATTTTTCCCAAACCGTTATAATCCGTTATTTTTTCGACCGGTTATACAAAAAAAGCGCCGTTTTTATTGAATCCGTCTATTTTTGTGACCTTGCCCCCTACGGGAGCATCCACCCCGCTCATGCCAACACCAAGTATGATAAGCAACGGGGAATTGAGAAACAGTGTTCATGAATTTCTTGTTAACAAACAACTTCAAATGAAAAAACTAGTACTGGCGGGAGCCATGGCGTCGCTACTTGTCTCCTGCGCACAAAAGGGGCCGCAGCAGGAGCAGCCGCTTCAGCAGCAACAAAAAACGAACCCGGAAGAGATCAAAGAGAAAATGCAATGGTTCGCCGACGCCAAGCTCGGGATCTTCATCCACTGGGGCATCTATTCCGTGAACGGGATCGATGAAAGCTGGAGCTTCCACAACAAAAAGATTTCACACGCCGATTACATGGCGCAGATAAAAGGCTTCACAGCCAGCAAATACGATCCCCAGGCCTGGGCCGACCTCATCGCCGCCTCCGGCGCCCGCTACACCGTGATCACCACCAAACACCACGACGGCGTGGCCCTCTGGGATACCAAACTCAACGACCTCAGCACGGCCAAAGCCACACCGGCCAAACGCGACGTGCTCACACCCTTCTTCGAAGCCATCCGCCAACGCGGCATTAAAGCCGGCGCATACTTCTCGCTGATCGACTGGACCAGCGACGATTACCCCGGTTACCTCAAAGACAGCAGCCGCTACCAGATCAAAGACGACACCGCCCGCTGGGAACGCTTCCGCAAATTTTACCAGGGACAGATGGCCGAGGTTATGACCCAGTTCAACCCCGACCTCTGGTGGTTCGACGGCGACTGGGAACACAGCGCCGATGAGTGGGAAGCGCAGAAAGTGCGCAAGATGCTCACCACGCACAATCCCAACACCATCATCAACGGCCGCCTTATGGGATATGGCGACTACGACACGCCGGAGCAGAACTTCCCCGTGCAGCGCCCGAACTTCCACTGGTGGGAGCTTTGCATGACCATCAACAACAACTGGGGATGGCAGCCGCAGGACACCAACTGGAAAACGCCTTACGAAGTGATCACCATATTCGCGGACGCTATCGGCAACGGCGGCAATATGCTGCTGGACATCGGTCCCAGGGAAGACGGCACCATTCCTCCCGAGGAAGAGAACGTACTCCGCGAACTGGGCAAATGGAACAAGAAGCATGAGACCGCCATTTTCGGTACGCTCGGCGGCATCCCGCAGGGGCACTTCTACGGGCCTACTACTTTAAGTAAAGATTCTTCCACACTCTACCTCTTCCTGCCCGCCAGACAATCCGGCGAGATCATGGTGAAAGGGCTTGATAACGCGATCAAAGAAATCACGGTTGTGGGGAACGGAACAAAACTGAAGCACAAGATCGTAGGCAAGATCAGCTGGAGCCCTGTGCCCGGGATCGTCTACATCAATGTGCCCGAAACCGTCCTCGATCAGTATATGACCGTTTTGGAACTGAAGCTCGACAAGCCCGTGAAACTGTACCGCGGGAAGGGTGGATTGCAGGGATAGACCATGCCTAAAAACCCACGTATATAAAAACGCACAGATGAAAAAAACGCTCCTATCCGCTTTAGCCCTGTGCCTGACGTTCGCCACGAAGGCGCAGCTGACGGCCAGGCCCCAGGTGAATGTGGTGCCCGTGCCGGCCTCCATCGAGGAAAAAACGGGAACACTGATCCTGCAGGGCGCCAAAGCCCGGTATTTCGCCAACAGCGAATCCGCCGAGCGCATGGCTAAACTCTATGCCGCTTATCTCGACGCCAACTTCGGCCTGAAACTGCAGAAAGGCACCATGCAGGACGCGCAGGTGATCTTTTCGGACGACGACCATTTGCCCGCCGAAGGTTACCAGCTCACCGTCACCAACCGCAAAGCCGTGCTGCAAGGGCACGAAGCCGGATTGTTCTACGGCCTGCAAACCCTGCAGCAGATCTCGCGGAACAAGACCAAGCTGGGGCTCGTGCTGCCGCAGGTCACCATCAAAGACCAGCCGCGCTTCGGTTATCGCGGCGTGATGCTCGACGTAGGAAGATATTACCTGCCGGTGAATTACATCAAGCAGTATATCGACGTGATCGCCTCGCTGAAGCTTAACCGCTTCCACTGGCACCTGACCGAAGACCAGGGCTGGCGCATCGAGATCAAGAAATACCCGCGCCTCACCACCGTGGGATCGCAGCGGAAGGAGACGTCCAAAGGCCATCTCAGCGAAAATAAATTCGACGGAACGCCGCACGGCGGTTTTTATACACAGGAAGAAGTGAAAGACATCGTGGCCTACGCCGCGGAACGCTTCGTGACGGTGGTCCCCGAGATCGAAATGCCGGGCCACGCCACCGCGGCGCTCGCCTCCTACCCCCAGCTGGGTTGCACCGGCGGGCCGTATGAAGTGTCCACCAAATGGGGCGTTCACAAAGAAGTTTTCTGCGCGGGCAACGAGGAAACGTTTACGTTCCTGGAAGACGTGCTCACCGAAATCCTGCCCCTCTTCCCCAGCCAGTACATCCACATCGGCGGCGACGAATGCCCGAAGGACCGCTGGAAGCAATGCGCCAAATGCCAGTCGCGCATCAAGGCGCTGGGGCTGAAAGACGAGCATGAGCTGCAGAGTTATTTCATCTCCCGCATGGAAAAATTCCTCAACGCCAAAGGCCGCAAGATCATTGGCTGGGATGAGATCCTCGAAGGCGGCCTCGCGCCCGACGCCACTGTGATGAGCTGGCGCGGCGAAGCTGGTGGCAAGGAAGCCGCCCGCCAGCGCCACGACGTGATCATGACGCCGAATACTTACCTCTATCTCGATTACTACCAGGGCGCACCGTCCGGCGAGCCCCTCGCCATCGGCGGATATCTCCCGCTGGATAAAGTGTACAGCTACGAACCGTTCCCCGCCGACCTCACGCCCGAAGAACAGAAACATATCATCGGCGTGCAGGGCAATGTGTGGACGGAATACATTCCTTCCGGCCCCGTTTCGGATTACTTCACTTTCCCCCGCGCCCTGGCGCTGGCGGAGATCACCTGGAGCCCGAAATCGAAGAAGAATTACACCGACTTCCGCAAGCGCATGCGCGGCGTGTTGTACGACCTCGACAAGCGCGGCGTGAACTTCCGTATCCCCGAAGCCATCGGTGCCGAAAACACCGTGATCGCCGATCCTTCCGGCGGTGGTGGCGAAGGCGTGGGCGCGTCCACGATCCAGAACGCGGCGCAGCGCTCCGTGGTGAAACTGGAACCGCCCATGGCAGGCGCCGTGATCCATTACACGCTCGACGGGTCGGAGCCGACGGTGAAAAGTCCGGTAGCAGGTGCACCGATTATCATTGCACCGAAACGGGATGAAACCATCACCCTGAAATACATTGTGACTTTGCCTGAATCGGGCCGCAGCAGCGGGGTTTACAGCAATACTTACACCCGGAAGTCTTACAAGCCCGCGGTGAGCGTAACGCCGGCCGGCAGGGGGATTAAATTCCAGGGGTATTTCAAAACGTTTACGGCGGCGGCGAAAGTGAGCGGTACGGCGGATACCAGCGGCGTAATGAATGATTTCTCGATCCGCGCGTTCCAGCGGCACCCTGCTTTTGGCGCCATCTTCGAAGGATTCGTGAAAGTGGAGGAAGACGGCTTGTATGAGATCGCTTCCACTTCAGACGACGGCTCCATCGTGAGCATCGACGGAGAAGAGATCGTGCAGAACGACGGCGAGCATGCGCCCACCACCCAAACGGGTATCGTGCCCCTGCGCAGGGGCTACCACCGCATTAAAGTGCAGTACTTCGACGCGGGCGGCGGCGATATGCTGAAAATCAATATCGGCGTGAAAGGCAAACAAAGCCTTAACTTGCGGAATGCGCTTTTCCACTAAGGACTTATTGCAAAATTTTGATACGACATGGCTGCCGGGGAACATCCGGGCAGCCATGTTGCGTTTGGACCGTATCCATCCGCTGGTGCAGGGCAACAAATGGTTTAAGTTGAAGCGCAACCTGGCAGCGGCGGGCGGTTTGCCCGTGGTGACGTTCGGGGGTCCCTGGTCGAACCACCTGCATGCCACGGCGGCGGCCTGCCGGTTATTGGGCGTTCCTGTCACGGGGATCGTGCGGGGCGAGGCGCCGCGGGAGCCTTCGCAAACGCTTGCGGATGCGGCGGGACTGGGGATACGGATCATGCATGTTTCCCGGGAGGCATACGACAGGGCGAAGAAAGGCGAGATTCCGGGAGAATTGCGCGCTGTTACGGATGGGGCGTTTATCATCCCGGAAGGGGGCGGCAATGCCGAAGGCGCGGCGGGATGTGAGCAGATATTGGAACTGGGGGATTTCACGGCTTATTCACATATCCTTTGCGCCACGG
>NZ_CALNBI010000196.1 GCF_937874145.1 uncultured Chitinophaga sp.
AGAAATACATCCCGCAAATACTGGACGGCAAAGGGATCGATGACTGACCGCCTTTCCATTTGATCTAACTATCAAATCACTCTCAAACACACACTTACACACAGCATTACTATGAAAAAGTCACACAAAATCATCTACTGGATCGCCACTATCTGGCTCGCATTGGGCATGCTTTCCGGCGGTATTTTCCAATTATTGCAGGTGAAAGCGTCGGTAGATGGCATTATGCACCTGGGTTATCCTGCGTACTTCGTATCTCTCCTCGGCGTATGGAAAATCTTTGGGGTGATCGCCCTGCTGGTGCCGGGCTATCCCGTGGTAAAAGAATGGGCCTATGCGGGTTTCTTCTTCGCCATGTCGGGCGCGGTGATTTCACACGTTATTTGCGGCGACCCGATGGCGCAGATTTTCCCTTCGCTTTTCGCCGTGATCCTCACCGTGATTTCCTGGTATTTCCGGCCGGCGAACAGAAGAGTGCCGGTAGCCGTGGCCGCATAACCTGACTATTCAAACCATTGCCGCAGGGGCGGAAGAGGATGAGACTTCCTTTTTCCGCCCTTGCCATTTTATGCAAAGTTCTACCCCGCCCGGGTTCTTTAAACCCATCTCCCCGGCTACGATCTGGCATTGGTCATTGCCACTAGGCCTACTTGAAACTGTCTTCCCCAGTCTTTCGTGCGCTGATTACTTTACTGCAGGGCTTCTATGGCATATGTTCCGCTGGGTAACATGAAAGCCCCGTTGCGGGTGGGTTTTATCGCTGTTCCGTTTACCATTATTTTGAAATTTTTCCCCGTATAGGATTTTGGGATGTGCACTTCCGCAACAGAATTGCCGGGCACTTCCAGGTCGAGGGAAAACTTTCCTCCCTCCTGCCTGAACGCTATCCGGATATTCCCGCGGACAGTCGGCAGTTGCAGCGATGCATGCTGCAAACCGCCGGGCATGGGCTTCACGCGGAAAGTGGAGAAGCCAGGCTCCAGGGGCTCTATGCCCATGAGCTTGCGCGGAATGATGTTGGCGGGCACCGCGCCCCAGGCATGGTTCCAGTCCTGGTTCGGTTTGTATTTATCGTCCCATGCTTCCATGGTGATCGTGCTGCCGGCACGGATCATGTTGTACCAGCTGCGTTCCGCGCGGGATGCCAGCAAGGATAAACCATATTCCTCATCGCCCGCGTCATACACCGCATCCATGAGAAACTGGCTGCCGTACACGCTGCAAGCCATGCCTCGGGAGCGGATGAAAGCCGCAACGGATGGAAGGTCTGTTTCATCCGCCAATCCGAACGCCATTGCAAACATGTTCGCATGCAGCGAAGCGTGCTGCGTACTGTCGCCATCGCGGAAGATTTTTCTTTTGGGATCGAAGAACGTTTTGCGGAAAGCTTTGCGCACATTGGCTGCGCGTGCCGCCAGTGCTTTGGCATCTTCCGCTTTTCCCATCGCCTCCGCCATCCTGGACATGGCACGCAGCGCATGGAAGTACCAGGCATTCACGACGGCGTTATAGCGGCCGAACACAAATCCATCCGTCTCCCCGCCTTCCGCTTTACCCAATCCGAGGATGCCAGTATGCGGCCAGTCTACGATATCGCGGATGCCGTCACCTTTGAAATGGATGGATTGCAGCAAGGTGGGTTCCTGTTTGCGGGTGCGGGTGCTGACGAGGCCGTTGGCATCTTCCAGCGGGATGAGGAGTTTGGCGGTAAGATCGGTATAATGGTGGCGGGCAGAACGGATGTCGCCGGTATAGAGGTAATCGTGCCAGGCCATGAGCACCGACTGCAAAATCCATTCGGTAGGCCAGGTGGCGTGGTGCAACAGGTATTCGTGGGAATGCCGGGCCAGTGAAAATTCGCGGTCGGCCGCATAATGGCCCAGCTGGTTGATGTAGGCGTCGGCTTCATAAGGGATCCGTTCCCGGTCGCCGTCTACGTACACGCCCGCGAAGGTGGTCGCCTTCATGCTGTATTTGCAAAGTTCCCACACGGCATTTAATGTGCTGTCCGACGATTCGAAGCGCGCGGCCTCATCGTTGAACGGATAATGCACCATCGAACGGATGAGCGCGTCCTTCCCGATTTTACCTTTATACCCGCTCAGTTCCACATACCGGAACGGCAATACTTCGCCGATGTAATCCGGCATAAGAACGGCCTGCCTGCCGGTGTTTCGCGCGTCCGGCCGGATGCGCACCCGGTAGGTATGCGTGCCCGCCCGCAGGGGCAAACGATGTTCCTGGAAACGGATCGTTCCGCCC
>NZ_CALNBI010000197.1 GCF_937874145.1 uncultured Chitinophaga sp.
GGCCGGCGGCTGCTTTCACCAGTTCCGCTTCATCTTCCGCGGCCTTTTCCGTTTTGTAGAACGCGAGAATCCCGCGGTCCCGCAACCCTACGTCAAGCCCCGGCTGCGCCGCCAGTCCGGTATACAATTGCCGGCTCAGCAGCGACAGGTCGCGCAGCGGCAGGGCGGATGCCTGCACATGCCGTGCATTGGCATGCCGCATGAACTGCCAGCCCCAGCTGATAAGCGCCCGGCTGAGCGAGGGCCGTACATAAAACGGGCTCCTGCTGTCGAACATCCAGCGGATGCCCCTGCTGATCATGCCCGGCGAAGCCAGCGGCACGAAGTGACTGGGTACGATCATGCCGGCGTTGCCGTATGAGCAGTTGCCGGTGATATCGCCTTTGTCGAGCAGGGTAATGCGGTGGCCGTCGTGATGAAGAAAATAAGCGGCGCTCAGCCCGATGATGCCGCCGCCGATGATGACGATGTCTGCCATGTTTCGTTGTTAAATTACCTGGAATCCGAATGCGTAGGGGTCGTCGCTTTCATCGATGCGGATGGTGTTGTATCCGTACACCCGCGCCCATCCTTCGATGCTGGGCACGATCGCCGGCTTACCCGCCAGTTCCGTCACGCTTTCCACCCTGCCGGTGAACTTGCTGCCGATGAAGCTTTCGTGCACGAAAGCCTCGCCTTCGCGCAGTTTTCCTTTCGCGAACCATTGCGCCATGCGGGCGGAAGTGCCCGTTCCGCAAGGGGAACGGTCGATCGCCTTATCCCCGTAAAAAACGGCGTTGCGGCCGGAGGATGCGGGATCGAGGGGCGCGCCCGTCCATTGGACGTGGCTGCAACCCCGGATCGTTTCGTCGAGCGGGTGGATGAAGGTGTATGCCTCGTTGATGCGCCTGCGCATTACCTGGCTCCAGGCAATCAGCTCCGCGGCGGTATGGTGTTCCAGCCCCCGGAAATTTTCCTGGGGATCGATGATGGCGTAGAAATTCCCGCCGTAGGCTACATCGAAGCGGAGCCTTCCCAGGCCGGGGCATTCCACCTCCAAATTTTCGGCCGCCAGGTAAGCCGGTACGTTCTTCAGCTTCACCGATTTCACTTTCCCGCCTGCCTGCCGGTATTCGATAAGGATCAGCCCCGCAGGCGCTTCCATCCGCACGATGCCCGGCGTTTTCGGCTGCAGCAATCCTTCCTCGATCGCGATGGTGATGGTGCCGATGGTGCCGTGGCCGCACATGGGCAGGCATCCGCTGGTTTCGATGAACAATACCGCCACGTCGTTGGAGGGATCATGCGGCGGATACAGGATACTGCCCGACATCATATCGTGGCCCCTCGGTTCGAACATCAGCCCGGTACGGATCCAGTCGTATTCCTTCAGGAAATGCTGGCGCTTTTCGCTCATGTTTTTGCCCTCCAGCACCGGCCCGCCGCCGGCCACCAGCCTCACGGGATTGCCGCAGGTGTGGGCATCCACGCAGAAAAATGTTTTTGCTTTCATACACCGGCAGTTGCTGGGAGGTGAAGGTATTCCGGGAGTTGGGGGCGCGTGGCCAGGCCATCGTCAATTACCTTTTGCACGGCGGCGCGCTCCTTCCCTTCGAGCGGCAGCCGCGGCGCGCGCACGTATTCGGAACCGATGCCGGTGGCGGCAGCCGCCAGTTTGATGTATTGCACGAGTTTGGGATGGATGTCCAGCTCCAGCAGCGGCATGAACCAGCGGTAGATCTTCAGCGCCGCGGCTATATCGCCGGATTTGACGAGCCGGTAAATGGCGACGGTTTCCCGCGGGAAGGCGTCCACCAGTCCGGCTACCCAGCCATCGGCGCCGAGGACGAGGCTTTCCAGCGCGAGGGGGTCTACGCCGGTGAGGATTTTGTAGCGGCCGCCGAAGCGGTTAATCATGCGGGTGATGTTGATCACGTCCCGGGAAGATTCCTTCACCGCCTGGATATTTTCATAGGGCAGCAGTGCCTCGAACATCTCCGGCGTGACGGCGATCTTGTAATCCACCGGGTTGTTGTACAGCATGATGGGGAGCCGCGTGGCGCCGGCCACGGCTTTGAAGAAAGCCAGCGTTTCCGCGTTATCCGCGTAATAGCGCATAGGCGGCAGGAGCATCAGTCCATTCGCGCCCCAGGATTCCGCATCGGCAGCCAGGGCCACGGCGTCGCGGGTGGTTTGTTCGGCGATGTTGACGATGATGGGAAACCCTTTGGGCAGGAATTCCCTGGCCGCATCATAAAGTTGCTTTTTCTCGGTGTTGGTGAGGGTGCTCGCTTCGCCGAGGGAACCACCGATAATGATCCCGTCGACCCCGGCTCCCAGCTGGGCGGCGAGGTTGGTGCGCCACATATCCAGGTCTACCTGGTCGTTGGCGGTGAAAGGGGTCAGCAGTGCGGGGTAGACGCCTTTCCAGTTCAATTGTTGCATAACGGAAATTTATCTAAAGTTACCGGTTGCAACAGGCAGCACCATCATAGGATTTACCCGGTTCTTGCCGGATATTGACCACTATCCTCGATCACCAGAAAACCGTATACAACGCCGCCAATATCCCCAGGATGATTACCGCCCCAATCTTGAAAGCCGTAGTCGTCCTGAACATGGAAGCATCGATTTCGATGGGAGAACCGGCCTCCCCTTTCGGCCGCATCAGGCTCATCACCACCATCACGGCGATCAGCAATCCGAATGTGATGGACATCCGGTCGAGGAAAGGAAAATCCGGGAAAGCGCCTTTCGTCCATTCCGGTAAAAATTTTAATACCGTGGAGATGGGAATCGTCAGCAAAGCCCCCGCGAGCGCCGCGGAAGCCGTTGTGCGCTTCCAGAAGAAGCCCAGCAGGAAAATCGCCAGCACGCCCGGAGAAATAAACCCGACGTACTCCTGGATGAACTGGTAGGCCTGGTCGAGGGAACGCAAGGCCGGGGTCACTAATGCTGCGATGAGCATCGACACGATCACCGCCCATTTGCCCGCGCGCACCAGC
Source organism: uncultured Chitinophaga sp. (assembly GCF_937874145.1). Taxonomy (GTDB): domain Bacteria; phylum Bacteroidota; class Bacteroidia; order Chitinophagales; family Chitinophagaceae; genus Chitinophaga. The sequence goes on from NZ_CALNBI010000197.1 coordinate 2,985, forward strand.
TGCCGTTCCGTAGCCGATTTGTGAAAGAATTTCTGGTAAATATCGAGGGAGAAGATCGTGGAGATACTGTTGGCCTTACCGGCCAGGGAAGCGACAATAGCTGCCGTCAAAGCCGCGAATGCCACGCCCTTGAGCCCCGGCGGTAAAAGGTTCATCAGCGTCGGGTAAGCATGGTCCGGTTTGACATGCCCCGCCGCATCCCGCATCTCCTGTTGGAACATGCCGTTTTTGTGCAGCACGAACATCACGATCCCCGGCAACACGGCGATCACCGGTACCAGGAGCTTCAGGAAAGCCGCGAAGAGTATCCCGTTGCGGGCCGTCTTCAAATCAGCCCCCAACGCCCGCTGCGTTATGTATTGATTGCATCCCCAATACGCCAGGTTGTTGATCCACATGCCGCCCACCAACACGGAAAGCCCGGGGAGATCCTTGTAATAGGGATTGCTTTCATCGAAAATCATATGAAAATGCGTCGGCGCTTCCTTGCGCAACACCGACAGCCCCTGCCAGATATTCCCATCATACCCGAACTGCTCCGACAACAGCGACAACGACAGGTAAGTGGTCACCAATCCCCCCACAATCAGCACCAGCACCTGCACCACATCCGTATACCCGATCACTTTCATCCCGCCCAGCGTCACGATCACCGCGAAAATGCTCAGTCCCGCTATGCACCATTCAAAAGGCAATGTCGAAATGGAAGTGATCGCCAGCGCGCCTAAATAAATGATGGACGTGAGATTCACGAACACATACACCAGCAACCAGAAAACCGCCATCACGGTACTGACCTTATCATTATACCGCTTCGCCAGGAACTGCGGCATGGTGTAGATCTTGTTTTTCAGGTAAATCGGGATCAGCACCACCGCCACGATGATCAGCGTAGCGGCCGCCATCCACTCATAAGTAGAAATAGCCAGCCCCAACGCAAACCCGGATCCCGACATCCCGATGAAATGCTCCGCCGAAATATTGGAGGCAATCAGGGAAGCCCCGATCGCCCACCAGGTCAGCGAGCCTTCCGCGAGGAAAAAATCCTTCGAACTGGCATCCGCAGCACGTTTCCTGCGGTAGATATAATATCCGTATGCGGCAACAATAAAGAAATAGATAAAGAAAACTACATAGTCGGCGAACTGCAGTTTATTCATACGCGTGGAATGGGTTTGTATGTTGCGGCGGGAATCAGAATTTCAGGGTGGCGGGTAAATATTTGGCCACCAGGTCTTCATAATACGGCCGCAGCTTCTTCCAATCGGGCGGTTCGGGGTTCTTGGAATACAGATCGTATGGATTGAACAACTTCACCCAGCGGAGCATCTCGCGGTCGTGATCGTCGAGCAGCTGGCTGTAAGCGCCTTCGCGGTGCCAGGCGTAGAAGGAATGGTACCGTAACATATAGAGCCCCTGCTCCGGCAGGTAATCTTTCATCATCTGGTATACATATTCATCGTGCCCCCAGGACATATGCACATTCCGGAGCCCGCAGCCCTTTTCATAGACGCCGGTGGGCGACTGGAACCGCTGATCGGTATAATCGGGGTTGTTTTTGAAGAATTCAGGGTACACCACTTTATCGGAATAGGCGCAGCCCACGGGAAAAGTATCCCCTACCACCGCCCATTGCGGCTCACCGAACAGGCAAAGTACCTTCCCCATGTCGTGCATGAGGCCGACGAGCACCATCCAGTCGGGGTGGCCGTCTGCCCGGATGGCTTCTGAAGTTTGCAGCAGGTGCTGGAACTGGTCGAGGTCAGTATCCGGGTCGGAGTCGTCCACCAGCTGGTTGAGGAAATCGAACGCCTGCCAGACGGGCATTTCCTTTTTATCGAACTGCAGGAAATGCGCCCGTTTTTCCTGGACGAAATCATAAGTCTGGTAAGTATGGTTGAGGCGGTAGAATTCCCGGACGGTGTCGCGCTCGGGGGTATCGTAATTGCGGTAGGCGTCGGTGGATTTGTCTTTGGCGATGCTGTCGGGGTCCGGGTACCGGTTGAGGACAGCGTCTTCCCATTCATCCAGGGAGTTGAGGGGATTGATTTCCGAGGGTTTAAATGAATGTTGGGTAGCCATGGCAATATTTTTTGTAGTTTAAGAGAGTGGAATCTGGTCTATAATTTCGGCTATTCTGCAGATATAGGTATTGATTCTCCTTTCTTTATTTACGAAACCGGTTTCGTAAAAATATGCGGCAGGTCACCATAAAAGCCCTTGCCCGGGAGCTGCGGCTCTCGGTATCAACGATCTCGAAAGCGTTGCGGGACAGCCATGAGATCAGCGAAGCCACCAAGCGCAGGGTGCTGGAGCTGGCCGCGCGGCTGGAATACACCCCCAACCCTTACGCCAGCAGCCTCCGCGGCCGCAAGAGCCGGAACATCGCCATCGTCATCGCGCTGCTGTGCGCAACCAATGCCGTGCATGCCCAGCAGGGCACCATTACCTTTGTCGGCCAGATCGTGCAGGAAACCTGCGTGGTGGTGCCCTCCGGCAACGGTTCGGGCGACGGCCCGGATTTCACCGTCCATCTGCCCGACCTGTCGCGGCGCGCGCTGGACGAGGCGGGCAAGCGGGGCGTGGCCGTGCCATTCCACGTGGTGGTGGGCTCCAGCGAGCGCCCCTGCCCCCAGCCCCATGTCA
>NZ_CALNBI010000198.1 GCF_937874145.1 uncultured Chitinophaga sp.
AGAAAAAAAAGATATCCTGGAAACTTTCGCCAGCGTCTGCGCCAAAGCGGGGATTGACATGATCGTTCCGGAAGATATTTACGGCAGCTGCTGCGGGCAGATCTTCTCCTCCAAAGGCTTCCAACCTGCTTACGCCTTTACCGCCCGCAAGATCATGCAACAATTATGGCACAGCACCCGGCAGGGGGCGCTGCCGGTCGTGACCGACGTCAGCTCCTGCGCTTACACCCTGAAAACGATGCGCAGCATATTGGATGAAGGGGATAAAATCCGTTTCGACCAGTTGACCATCCTCGACTCCGTGGACTTCCTGCACGACATGGTGGTGCCGGTGGCGGGCGCGCGGGAAAACACGCGTAACATCGTGCTGCACCCGGTTTGCTCGCTGGAAAAAATGAAAACGCAGGACAAGTTCATCCGCGTGGCGCAGCATTTCGCACGGGAGGTGACGGTGCCGAAATCCGCCGGATGCTGCGGCATGGCGGGCGACCGCGGGTTCCTCTTTCCGCAGCTTACGCAATCGGCCACGCAGCAGGAAGCCGGGGAAGTCTGCCGCGGACCGTATGACGGCTACTATTCTTCTACCAAAACCTGCGAGATGGCCTTATCGGCGGCCGTCAAAGCCAACTATACATCGATCCTCTACCTGGCCGACGAAATGATGATTCCCCTTCACAACACCGACGTTCAATAAACTACATCAATAATGACAGACAACGAGCAAGGTTTTATGCAAAGCGTGGGCAACTGCTTTGACAAAGCCGCGGAATTTACGGACTGGGACCCCGGCATCCTGGCACAGATCAAAGCCTGCAACGCCGTGTACAGCATGAAATTCCCCATCCGCCGCGATAACGGGCAGATCCAAGTGATCGAGGCGTACCGGGCGCAGCATTCCCAGCATAAAACGCCCAGCAAAGGCGGCATCCGCTTTGCCGCGGAAGTGAACCAGGACGAGGTGGTTGCACTCGCATCCCTCATGACCTACAAATGCGCTATCGCCAACGTGCCTTTCGGCGGCGGGAAAGGCGGCATCAAAATCGACCCGAAGCAATATTCGGTGGAAGAACTGGAGCGGATCACCCGGCGGTATACCGCGGAGCTGGTGAGGAAGAATTTTATCGGTCCGGGTATCGACGTGCCCGCCCCGGATTACGGCACCGGCGCGCGGGAAATGGCCTGGATGGCGGATACTTTCCAGGGATTGCACCCGGGCGAGATCAATGCTTTGGGCGCCGTAACCGGTAAGCCCCTGGCACAGGGAGGCGTCCGCGGCCGCAAGGAAGCCACGGGGCTCGGTGTGTTTTATGGCCTGCAGGAAATCTGCCGGATGCCCGCCGTGATGGAACGCATCGGCCTGGAACCTGGGATCGTGGGGAAGAAAGTAGTGGTGCAGGGACTGGGGAACGTAGGCTACCACGCCGCGAAATACCTCCAAAATGCAGGCGCCGTTATTGTGGCGATCGCAGAATGCGAAGGCGCCATCTACAACGAAAGCGGCCTGGACGTGGATGCCGTGGCCGCCCATCGCAACGCCACCCGGTCCATCCTGCACTTTCCTTCCGCCCGGCATTTTCACAACTCCACGGATGCACTGGAATACCCTTGCGACATCCTGATCCCCGCCGCGCTGGAAATGGTGATCACCGCCGACAACGCGCACCGCATCCAGGCGAAGATCATCGGGGAAGCCGCCAACGGTCCGGTTTCTTCGACGGCAGACGAAATTCTCGCCCGCAAAGGCACCCTGGTGGTGCCGGACATCTACCTGAACGCGGGCGGCGTCACCGTATCGTACTTCGAATGGCTGAAGAACCTGAGCCACGTGCGGTACGGCCGGATCGAGAAGCGCTTTACCGAAGATATGAACACCCGTATGCTCGAGCAGATGGAAGAACTGACCGGTAAA
>NZ_CALNBI010000199.1 GCF_937874145.1 uncultured Chitinophaga sp.
AGCGTGCCGTCTTTATTCGGATCGGGTGTGTGGAGGATGAGCGGCGCGTCGCCATAGTAGGTGGTGAGGAACGAATAGTATAAGGCGCGGAGGAACAGGGCCTGTGCGCTCATGCGCTCCAGGTTGGCCTGCGACATGCCAGGCACCGAAGCCGCATTATCCAGGAATGTATTGCAACGCCCGATCCCGCCGTAAGCATCCGCCCAGCGGGCAGTGATGATACCACCGGTGGCGGCGCTGTGATCGCTGCGGGCCATCGTCCCGAAGTTCATCGTGTTGCCGTACTGGTTAGGCGTGGCGCATTCTTCCCAGAGGGGCGTGGCGTTGTTGGAGCCTTTCCCGCCGTAGATGCCGTCGTTGCGGAGAATGCTGTAACACCCGTTCAGACCGGCGTTTGCCTGGTCCATGTTCTGCCAGAAAGTATTTTGAAGATATCTGTCGGTGGGATTCACGTCGAGGAGCGATGTATTACAGGCGGCAGCCGCGACCGCTATCATTCCTCCGAGCGCCCATATTTTCAACTGTTGCATTGTATCGTTTTTAATATGGATTAGAAGGTTACGTTAACACCCGCGGTGAAAGTTTTCATCATCGGGTAGGTGTACAAATCGTTTCTGTTGACGAGCGATTCCGGGTCCATGTCTTTGTACTTGCTGATGGTAACCAGGTTTTCAGCATTGGCGTAAACGGTAATCTTCGTCATTTTCAGCCTGTCCATGAGCGATTTCGGGATGGAGTAGGCCAGTTGCAGGTTTTTAAGGCGCAGGTAGTTGCCGCTGCGCAGCCAGAAGTCACTCAGCTGCGTGAAGTTGGCCTGGTCGCCGATGGTCAGCAAGGGCAGGCGGGCGTTCGGGTTCTCCGGCGTCCAGGTGTCGCGGGTCCATTCCCAGGTGGCATTGGCGCCGTTGTTGAAGGGAACGGCCAGGTTGGCGCGCGGATACACTTTGATGCCGGCCACGCCCTGCCAGGCGGAAGTCAGCGAGATCCCTTTCCAGTCCAGGTTGAATCCAAAAGAGAAGTTGTATTTCGGAACGATGCCGGATGCGTTCACGATCACACGGTCGTCGCCGTTGATCACGCCATCGCCGTTTTGGTCCTTGTACCGGATGAAACCGGGACGGGGATTGCCGGGCTGTTCAGCATGCTTGTCGATTTCGTCCTGGTTTTGGAAGTAACCGTCGGATTGTAAAACATAGAACGAGTTCATCGCGTAGCCCGCCTTGGTGATGGTGCTGCCCGAAATCCGGTTCTCGTCATTTACGCTCACCACTTCATTCTTGTTATAAGAGACATTTCCCCAGATGTTATAATTCAGGCTGCGGAAGTTGTTCCTGTATTGAAGCGTAAGTTCGATACCCTTGTTGTCTACCGTGGCAATGTTCCGGATCGGGCCGGCGAGGTTGCCTACCTGTGCGGGGAGATTGGTCCGGTACAGGATATCATTGGTGCGCCTTAAATATGCGTCCAGCGTAACGCCCACGCGGTTATTCCAGATGTTGAGGTCCACACCGCCATTGTAAGTGTATGCGGTTTCCCAGTGCATGGTGGGATCCACCGCGCCGGTCACTGCCGCGCCGGGAACCCGTGTGCCGCCGAAGCTGTAGTCCTGACCGAGCGCCACGGTGGGGTAGTTGTTATATAAATCCGCGGCCTGGTTGCCCAAAGCGCCTGCCGAAACACGGAGCTTCAGCTGGTTTACGAATTTGCTGTTGAAGAAAGGCTCCCTGTCTATGCGCCAGCCAGCGGACGCTGAAGGGAAGCTGGACCAGCGGTGTTTTTTTGTGAAGCGGGAAGAACCATCTGCGCGCATCGTGAATTCGAACAGGTATTTTTCGTCGTATTCATATTCGGCGCGGCCGAAGTAAGACATCAGCACGTCACGCGTAGTATTGCCGCCGGTGCCGTTCCAAACCAGGCCGCCGTTGAGTGCGGTGATGGTATTGTCGAGATAGCCCGTCATGCTGGCATTGAACTGGTCCCTGTCGAAGTTGTCGTAGCTGGAACCCACCATCACTTTCACCAGGTGTTTGTTGAAGGTTTTATTCCAGTCGAGGGTGTTATAGAAGTGGATCACCAGGTCGTTTTCATCCGTTTTGGCGTTGCGTGGCGCCGTTGCGGGCGAGTTCCAGTTGGTGGCGGCTCCGGTCTTCGGGTTGAAGGTCTGGAGGCGGGGCGTGTTGGTGGTCAGCAGCCCGTCGTATTTGTCTGCACCGAACTTGATCGTGTATTTGATGTCGAACGGCAGCTGGTATTCCGCGAACACGGTGGCCAGGAAACGCTGCACCAGCTTGGTGGTGAGGGCGCCGTAGGCGTGCAGGCGGGGATGTTCCCAGTTGTTACGCCCTTCGGTACGCATCCAGGAGTTGCCGTAGCGGCCGTCTGCCAGCGTATCGGTGAGGATGGGCAGCGTACGGCTCATGGCCTGCCAGAAAGTATTGTAGGTAGGCTGCGTGTAATTGCGGTAGTAGCCATCCAGCGTGATGCCGGCTTTGAGGCGTTTGGTCACGTTCATGGAGGCATTCAGGCCAACGGAGTAGTTTTTGTTATGGTTGGCGGGGCCGAACATGATCCCATCGCGGTCCAGGAAACCGAGGGAGAGGCGGTATTGGTATTCTTCAGTGCTTCCCGAGATGCTGACATCGTGTTTCTGAATAGAACCATTGTCTACGGCGATTTTATACCAATCGTTAGCGGGATAGGTGAAGGGGTCTTTCGCCATATTTTCCTCGTATTCCTTGATATTGGCGTCGGAATATTCCGCGGCTTTGCCGATGTTGAGAAGCGCCTGGTTTTTGGTGCGCATGTATACGATCGGGTCGTTGATGGCGTCGGGGAGGAAGGTGGCTTTATGTAGACCGCGGTAGTAACCGTAATTCACTTTGGATTTGCCTTTCCCTTTCTTGGTGGTGACCATGATAACGCCATTGGCGCCGCGGGAACCGTAAATGGCGGCCGCCGCGTCTTTCAGGACGGAGATGGACTCGATATCGTTCGGGTTGAGCTCGTCCATGGAATATTCGATACCGTCTACCAGCACCAGCGGGTTATTATTGTTGAGCGTTCCAACGCCGCGGATGCGGATGGTGGAGCGGTCGACGCCGGGTTGGGAGTTGCCGAGGTTTACGAAGAGGCCGGGTGTTCCGGAGAGTGCGTTGGAGACGTTGGTGACGGGCCTGTTTTCGATCTGGGCCGCGTCGAGCATGGAAACGGCGCCGGTGAGGGTGGCTTTCTTCTTGGTGCCGTACCCTACGACCACGGTTTCGTTGAGTTTCTGGACGTCTTCCAGCAGCTGCACATTAATGGCGGCGGCTTTGCTCACTTTCAACTCGAAGGGGAGGTGGCCGATGAAGGAGAATTTGAGGGTAGCGCCAACAGGGGCGGAGATTTTGAATTCGCCGCTGACGTCGGTGGCGGTTCCTTTGGATGTTCCCTGGATCTGGACGCTGACGCCCATGAGGGGAGTGCCGTCTGCGGCGGAAGTGACTTTCCCGGTAAGGGGCACGTCCTGCGCGGAAAGCGGCGCAGTCGCGGTGCAGAAGATCCCGAGGGCGAAGAGCCCGCGAAGGAGGGATCGTTTGACAAGCTTCATTTGCATGAGTTTTAACGTGTTTTTTTAAGTGGTCTGCTTTGGTTGATGATATACCGGCCCGGAACGCTCCGGACCTGCAAACGTGGTACGCTCATTTTTACCTGGATGATTGTATCAGTGTTTTGTTATATATCGATTTTGGCTTTTGTGTTGTTTCGTTTCGCTTCAAAACTAATAAAAATAAAACAAAAGCAAACTAATTGAAACTAAATATTGAAATTTCCTGCAGGCGCCACACGGAAAGCCGGATCGCGGCCGTTTAAAGATTTACGGGTGGAAGTTGGGTGATGTAAGTGATTGATTTCGCTGGGTTAATAAAATATTAAGCTATCTTACGCGGCAGAACTACTGTAAGGAATTCGGAAAAACTGCCGTATTTTAGGAGATCGCCAAACAGCTATCGGAGGAAAAGAGATTGATTTTCAATTGAACGGCACCGTAAATTCTACGTTTAACCGAAATATAAATACCCAATGTCAATGATTAATATCGCGGAGCGGCACAAATTCATTTTAAGCAGATTGTATGAAAAAGGATACGTGAATGTTGTGGAATTGTGTAAAGAACTGGATGTTTCAGGTGTAACGATCCGAAAGGATCTGAAGCTGCTGGAAGATAAATCCCTGCTCTACCGCTCCCATGGCGGCGCCACTATCCAGAACCCCTATACGAACGACAAGCCCGTCAACGAAAAAGAGAAGATCCAGCGAGAAGAGAAGCACAGCATCGGCAAAATGGCCGCTTCCCTCATCGTTCCCGGCGATGCGATCATCATCGCCTCCGGCACCACCGTCCTGGCCCTGGCCAAGCACATCCAGCCCAGGGGCCCGCTCATGATCATCACTTCCGCACTGAACGTAGCCCTCGAACTGAACCGCTATCATGAAATTGAAGTCGTGCAGCTCGGCGGCGTCATCCGCAATAATTCCTCGTCCGTAGCCGGCCCCTACGCCGAAAAAATCCTGGAAGACTTCTCCTGCTCCAAACTCTTCCTGGGTGTCGACGGCATCGATGTCGAGTTTGGCCTCACCACCACCAGCATCGCCGAAGCCCACCTCAACCAGCAAATGATCCGCGCCGCGCAAAAAACCATCGTGCTGGCCGATTCCTCCAAATTCGGGAAACGCGGCTTCGGGCGCATCTGCCGGCTCGAAGAAGTAGACCAGATCATCACCGACAAAGGCATCTCCGAACACATGGTAAAATTGCTCGAGGATATGGGAATTGAAGTCGTAATTGTGTAACTTCAGTTCCGCAACATCCCTTATACCTGATCGCTATGCACGATAAGCACCCTCCCGAGGATCTTCTGCACGACGAAGACGTCAGCCACGTAGCTACCCGTGCTGAATTGCTGCCCACCTGGTTCAAAATCAGTCTTACCGTACTCATTTTCACGCACTTCAGGGAACTCTGGGGCATAGGCCGGATATATCTGTACACAGATATAATTGAAACGGACAGCATGGGCAACCCCATCGTAACCCTGGTGTACGCGGCGTATTTTCTGGTTTCGGGCCTGGCGCTCATTATTTGCGTCCTTTACCGCTTTCAATGGAAGCATGCCATTACCATGGGCATCCCGCTTCTCATCATATCCCTGTTACTAAGCATCTTTTCCCTCGTGGGGCATTTTACAAACAATATGGATAGGGTGGCAGGTGTGGGTAACACGATGGTGAATGCGGCTGTGCTGGTCATCGTCATCATCAACTCTTTCCGCATCCGCAAACAATGGTCGGAGGCGGTCGTGTCGTAGCATGTTACCTCCGCGCCCTGTGGAAAATAAAGGACCGCTGGAAAAGCACGAGGCAAAGCCCGTCGTTCCGCAGGTAACCCTATCATGCAAACGGCGCACCTTCCGTAAGGAAAATGCGCCGTCCGCTTATCGGTTCATTACAATCTATTCTCTTGTCAATGGCTCCAGCCGCATCATCACGTACCGGATATTCTTGCGGTCGGCTGTGTAGGTGATGTGGATGCGCCCGTCTTTCCCCTGGATCACCGCGGGGTAGCTGTATTCGCCTTTATCCCCGTTTTCGAGGATGCCAACGTTTTTCCATTCCTGGCCGTCGCGGCTGATGGCGACGTAAAGTTTGGCGCGCCCGTCCGACCATTTATCGCCGCGCTGGGTGGGGTTGAATACAATGAGTTTGTAGCCGTTGGCCAGCGTCAATGCGTCGGTGCCGGAATTGGGATTGGGCAGGGAAGTGGCGGTCACGGGGCTCCAGGATTTACCGTTGTCGGCCGACCAGGATTGCACCACCACGTTGTTTTTGCTGCGGCAAAGGAGTTGAAGGCTGTCGTGCCCGTACCGGAGGATGCTGGGCTGGATGGCCTGGAAAGTATCGTTGGGGATATCGATGTGCGTCCAGTTGCGGCCGTTTTTATCTGATTTTTCGAGGTGGATCTTCCAGATGTTCTTATCCACGCTTTCTGTGCTGGTAGGGTAGAGGATGTCGCCGTTCTCCAGCTGGAAGGGCTTGTTTTTGATGGGCCCCAGCATGGTGCCGGGCAGGCGCTCCGGTTTGCTCCACGACTTCCCGTTGTTGGTGGAGTACATCATCATGCCCCACCACTCGCGCGGGTTGGGCCCTACCTTATAATACAGGAACAGTTTCCCGGCTTTCGTTTTGAACAATACGGGATTCCAGCTGGGATAGCGGAGGTTTTCGTTTACCACGCCGTTAACGATTTCCACGGGCTGGCTCCAGGCGCCATCCTGGTAGACGGAAGTCCAGATGCCCACATCCTTTTTCCCTTCCTGGGTGCCGCCGAACCAGGCGGCCATGAGCCGGTCCTTATCCAGTTCTACGATGGTGGAAGCGTGGACTTCCGGGACATTCGGCGTTTCCATGACGAAAATGCGGGTGTGCATCTGCGGAACCACATCCTGGCCGAAGGCCGGAGCGCAGGCAAGTAGGGACAAAGCCAACAGGGAACGAAGCATACTTTCAGTTTTTCTGGTACTAAGGGCCATTAAAGTACTCAATTCATTCTGAAAATGCCAGCATTAGCCGCCTTTGTTTAGCAGTAATTGTTCTACGGCGGTGGTGCGGAAATCGAAAAGCAGGCTGAGTTGGCGGCCAACGAACAGGCTGTTGGCGAAGCCGCCCAGCCGAAGCAAAAATAAAGACTGAGCCAGCCGAGCGGGATGCGGTAGTGTACGATGTCGGTCATGAGGGTGCTTTCGCCCCGGGGCTCGAAGTGGTGCTGGTGGTGCCAGAAGCTGTAGGGGCCGAAGCGCTGTTCGTCGATGAACATCTTGCCCGGCTCTACCCGGGTGATTTCGGTCATCCAGTACATCGGGATGCCCAGCAAAGGTTTGAGGCGGTATTCGATGATCTGGCCGGCATAGATCCGCCCCTGATGCGGCTCACTGACAACGGTGAAGCCCATCCGGGGCGGTGTGATGTGCTGCAGGTTGGAAGGGTCGCTGAAAAATTCCCAGGCCCTGTCCAATCTAACCGGCAATTCCTGTGTTTTACGGATTCGGTACGTACGCGACATACCCTAAATCTAGCACAATAATGCCAGAACCGGTTCGCCGGGCACCCAGGAAGTAGTTGAAGAATGGAGGCGGAAGGAGGCCATTTGCTGCCCTTTCGGGAGCTCGGTGGCGGTATAGAAGAAGGAAACATTCTGCTGGCGCAGCTGAAGCACTTCCTTCACCGGTATCGCCATACCCGATTGCTTGCCCTGCGCATCGGCGTATTTCCATTCGCGCAGCGTTTTCCCCGCCGCATCTTTCACGGCCAGCTTCCGGCCCGTGCCGATGCGCCCGCAGTGGCTGTAATGGAACGTCAGCCGGTCGTTGATATTGCTTTCATCGAGCTGCAGCAGGTCCAGCGGTACTTTTTCCTCCACGTACTGCTCGTGGATCAGCTTATTGTTGAGATACACCTTGAAGGAGTCCGTCCCGCGGCCAGCCCCCAGGGAAACGACGGCGAACAGGCCCAGCAGGGCCATCACCGCGCCGGAAAGGATTTTGTGTTGCATGGGTATTGTTTTAATGATGAAATATCTTCCACACCCCAAAACACGCAAATCCCCCGCTGCCGCGCAAAAGCCTTTGATGTTCCGCCAACCCGGCTTGACGAACGGGATGATTTCTTCTTTTTTATTTTGATAATCAAAATAGTCTAGCTACTTTGTAGACTACAAAAAGCATACATCATGTCAAACAACTCCTTACGTTTTGAAACGCTCCAGGTGCACGCAGGCTACCAGCCTGACCCCACCACGCACGCAGCGGCGGTCCCCATTTACCAGACCACTTCCTATACGTTCGACGATGCGGCCCACGCGGCGGACCTCTTCCAGCTGAAGCAGTTCGGCAACATTTACACCCGTATCATGAATCCCACTACCGACGTGTTCGAGAAACGCATCGCGGCCCTGGAAGGCGGCGTAGGCGCGCTGGCAGTGGCTTCCGGACAGGCGGCGCAGTTCATCGCCCTGCATAATATCCTCCTCCCGGGCGACAACTTCGTGACTTCTTCCTATCTCTACGGCGGCACTTACAACCAGTTTAAAGTAAGTTTCAAGCGGGTAGGGGTGGAAGCGCGCTTCGCGGACCTCGATAATCCCTCCAGCTTCGAAGCCCTCATCGACGACAGGACCAAAGCCATATACATGGAAACGATCGGCAACCCCGGCTTCGCCATCCCTGATTTCGAAGCCATCAGCGCCATCGCCAAAAAACATGACCTTCCCCTCGTGGTCGACAATACCTTCGGCGCGGGCGGCTACCTGTTCCGCCCGCTGGAACACGGCGCCAATATCGTAGTGGAGGCAGCTACCAAATGGATCGGCGGCCACGGTAACAGCATCGGCGGCGTGATCGTGGACGGTGGCAACTACAACTGGGGCAACGGCAAGTTCTCCCAGTTCAGCGAGCCCGACGAAGCCTATCACGGCATGAAATTCTGGGAAGTGTTCGGAGCGGATAGCCCGTTCGGCAACATCGCCTACATTATCCGCGCACGGGTAACCGGCTTGCGCAGCCTCGGCCCGTCGCTGTCGCCGCAGAACGCATTCCTGTTCCTGCAGGGCGTGGAAACCCTCAGCCTGCGCGTCGACCGCACCATCGAAAACACCCAGGCCCTGGCCGAGTGGCTTCAAAAGCAGCCCCAGGTCGAATTCGTGAACTACCCCGGCCTCCCCGGCAACAAATACCATGAAGTAGCCAAAAAATACCTGAAAAAAGGCGCCGGCGGCGTGCTTTCCTTCAAGGTGAAAGGCGGTAAAGACGCGGCGGACACCGTGGTGCAGAGCCTCAAACTCATCTACCACCTCGCTAACGTGGGCGACAGCAAAACGCTCATCATCCATCCCGCCACCACTACCCACCAGCAGCTCAGCGAAGAAGAGCAACGCAAGGCAGGCGTGGAACCCGGGTTGCTGCGCATCTCCCTCGGTATCGAGCATATCGAAGATATCAAGGGCGACCTGGCGCAGGCCTTCGCTAAAATCTGATTTTCCTGAATTGCTGTGCCATACGCCGGCTTCCCATATCGGGAGGCCGGTTTTTTTTGCCGCTCATCCGGAAAAAAATGCAACCGATGCCGCTGCTTATTATCTTACCTGAAAGTTAACTACTCTTATGATAAGGCAAACCTCATTCTGCTGCGCACTGTTATGTGCCGCACTGTCTGCCGGCGCGCAACAGCTCACGCCGGACAAGCTCCTCATTACGCCGGAAAACCGGCTTTCCGTAAAAGACAAGGACATGCGCAATGCCGTCCGCGATTGGAGCAAAGCCCAACTCGCCTCCACGGATTACGCCAAAATCCCGGCGCATCCTTCCGCAGCCGTATTTCCCGGGAGTGTAGACAAAAGCGCGGTACGTGTGTCCGAAACCGTTACGATAACTCACAGAAAGATAAGCGACGCCCTGGCGCCCGTGGTCAACACCCTGCGGTTTTCGCAGCCCTGGCGCAATAATATGTACAGCACCGGGTTGTACGCGGTGGCGGGGGAATATATCGAGGTAACGATAGCCGAAGAACTGCTCGATAAAAACATCTGTCTCCAGATCGGGGCGCATTCCGACAACCTGAACCAATGGGTGGCTGGCGGCGAAGACTGGCGGCGCCTGCCCGATATCGTGCGGGTAGATACCCTCCGCAAGAAAACCACCCGTATCACATCGCCTTTCGGCGGATTGATCTACGTTACCGCAGGCCCCAAATCCGATTCCTGGTCGGCACCGGTGAAAATCTCCCGCGCCGTGAAAGCGCCGCTCTTCATCGCCGGTAAAACCACGCCGGAAGACTGGGCAAAACAACTGGCCGAAAGCAAAGCACCCTGGGGAGAACTGGCTACCGATAGAGTAGTCCTCACCATACCTGATTCCATCCTGCGGGGAGTAAATGACCCGGATTATGTGCTCAAACTGTGGGACTTGATTGTGGGCGGGGAAATGGAGCTGGCGCAGATTCCCCAGCCTTTTTACCGGCCGCAGCGCATGGTGATCGACGAGCACATCGGCGGAGGGTTCATGCACAGCGGGTATCCCATCATGATCCATCATTCGCCCTCGCGGAATATGCTGTCGGCCGATGTGATCGCAGACCCGGCAAAGCTGATGAAAGGCAGCAAGGGCGGCGCCAACTGGGGCTTCTTCCACGAAATCGGCCATAATATGCAGAATTACGATTGGGTATTCGGCGGCACCACGGAAGTGAGCTGCAATTTCTTTTCCCTGTACATGTTCGACCGCCTTTGCGGCGGCCGCGACGACGCCCACACCGGCGTTTCCAACGAACAAACGCACTCGGCCATGATAAAATACTTTGCCGAAGGGCCGGAGTACGCCAAATGGCAGAAAGATCCCTTCCTCGGCCTCATCATGTTCCGCCAGCTGCAGGAAGCCTTCGGCTGGGAAACGTATAAGAAGTTCTTCCGCGAATACCAGGCATTCGCAGTCGCCGATCCTACGGGTGCATATGCGCGCGGTGATCAGAAAAAACGCGACCTCTGGGCCAGCACCTTCTCTAAAGTAAGCGGCCGCAACATCGCGCCGTTCTTCGAGAAATGGGGCATTCCCATCAGCGACGCTGTGGAGAAGGATTTGTCGGCACTCCCGCAATGGATGCCCTTCAACTTCCCGCCGGAATGATTTTTATGTGGAAGATTTTGTATTTTGATGAGACTTCCACAAATATGAAAACATGAAAAAACTGCTATCCCTTTTTGTGCTACTGGCCTGTTGCCAGTTTGCGCAGGCGCAATCCAAAGACGAAAAAGACGTGGCCGCGGCCGTTTCCAAACTACGCGCCGCCATGCTGGACGCCGATAAAACCGCGCTGGAAGCGCTGACCGGTCCCGCACTCACTTACGGCCATTCCAACGCCCGCCTGGAAAACAGGGCGGAGTTCGTGGATTATCTCGTAAGCGGGAAAGGGGATTTCGTGACGATGGAGCTTTCTGACCAAACGATCGTCATTACCGGCAATACGGCCATCGTCCGGCATACGCTGAAAGGCGATACCAACGACGGCGGCAAACCCGGGAAAGTACATCTCCATGTGATGACTGTGTGGGTGAAA
This sequence comes from uncultured Chitinophaga sp., assembly GCF_937874145.1. Taxonomy (GTDB): domain Bacteria; phylum Bacteroidota; class Bacteroidia; order Chitinophagales; family Chitinophagaceae; genus Chitinophaga. Next base: position 11,143 of record NZ_CALNBI010000199.1, read on the forward strand.
TCAGGGAAAGACTGGAAACTCATCGGCCGGCAGGCGGTGAAAGTACCGCCCGCATCCTGATGGCCGCAACACTATAAGCAAAAGTCCGCTTCACATGAGGCGGGCTTTTTTTTGTCCGCAAAGGATTCCAGGAAATCCATGAAAGGCGCTACGCTGCTGTCGATCCAGGCTTCAGATGCGTTCAGTTCGATGCCGTAAAAAGCATGGAAGCCCCGGTAATCGGCCCGGATGTATTCGAACGTGAGCTCGAAGGGCCGCGTCAGTTCCTGCAGGGTGTATTTGTATTTCGCGCCGGGCTGGTATTCGTCCTCGTCGATTCCCGCGGTAATGGCCAGCGCGATCTTTTTGCCGCCGGCTTTGTACCCGCTTTTGCTGCCGTAAGCCCAGCCGTAGGTCAGCACTTCGTCCTGCCATTGTTTCAGCAGGGGCGGACTGCTGAACCAGTAAAACGGGAACTGGAAGATAATGCGGTCGTGCGCTTCGATGAGGGCCTGCTCGCGCGGGACGTCGATCTTCCCGTCGGGGTAAGCTTTGTAAAGTTCATGGATATGATATTGATCCGGATGCTTTTGCATTTCGGCGATCCATCTTTTGTTGATGACGGAAGTTTCGATGTTGGGGTGGGTTACGATCACGAGTGTTTTCATTTCCGGGCGGTTTATTTGTACGGTACAAATTACGAAGGTCACGATGATTTTGTATATTGGCCGCTAATTGTACGGTACTATAAAAAAGGTAAGTAATGGCTAGAATAAAGGAAACTTCGACCAATTACGCCAACCGTAAACAGATGGCGGAGGAGTGTTTCGAGGTATATGCGGCCGGGATCATCGGCAACCAATGGTCGCTGGCGATCTGTTGTTACCTGTTGAAGGGGAAGTTGCGGTTCGGTGAGCTCCGGAAATGCATGCCCAACATCACCGAACGCATGCTCACGCTGCAGTTACGCAGGCTGGAGGAAAACGGGATCGTGAAGCGCACCGTTTTCGCGGAAATCCCGCCGCGGGTGGAATATGAGCTAACGCCCATCGGCCTCAAGCTAAAACCCGTGATCAAAGCCCTCGATGCCTGGGGCCAGGCGCATCAATCCATATCGAAAAACTGACTGCTGTTGTAAAATAAAAATGACCGGCATCCCTGGGGAGCCGGTCTTTTTTATGTTTGGATGTGACAGCAGGCTTAGTAGCCGGGGTTCTGCAGCATCTCCCTGTTTTTCATGACTTCGGTCATGGGCAGTGGGAAGAAGTAGTGATGCGGCTGGAACACCCGGATCGGGTTTTTATCCACCGGCGCTTCCGCGTAAGTGAACTGGTTATCGGCCACTTTGGTGATCATGAGGCGCATGATCGTGGTGTTCAGTTCCACCGGCGCCGTTTTCCAGCGGCGGACATCCCAGAATCGGGAGTCTTCCAGGCAAAGTTCCACGGCGCGCTCGTTGCGGATGATCCCGCGCCAGTATTCGACGGTATTGTCGTTTTTCAGTCCATACAGGTTATCAGCACCGGGCTGGATGCCGGCACGTTTGCGGATGCGGATGATATCTTCCGCCGCGGCGGCGTAATCGGGTGTGGGCTTTTCTATCGCGGCTTCAGCGTGCATGAGCAGGATGTCGGCGAAGCGGATGATGGGCATTACACGGTCGGTGTTGGTGCCGGCGTTGGCGGTGGATGTTTCGTTACAGAATTTCCGGAAGAACATGCCGGTGTACACAAGGCTGGCGTCCACGCCGTCGGTTTCCGCGCCGATGTGCGTCCAAACGGTGGTGGCGGTGCCGCTGGCGTTGGTGCGCCATTTGTCGCCGTTATTGAGGATCGTGTAGGTGAAGCGGGGATCGCGGTTTTTGAACGGATCGGCCGCATTATACCCGGATGAGGGATCGGTGATGGGCAGGCCCTTGTTGGTACCGAACCGCCTGGCTGCATTCAGGCTCGGGCAACCGTTCACGTTTCCGTTGCGGGAACGGGGGAGGAAGTTGGCTTCCATCGTGCGGTTGGATCCGGCCATGGCCGGGAAAATGTATTCGGCGTTTTTGCGGGTGATGAACAGTTCGTAGAACCCTCTGCCCGGTGTGGCATTGTTTTCAACCAGGTTGTACCATCCGGTATTTATCAGTTCTTCAGCAGCTTCAAAAGCCCTGTTCCAGCGTTCCTT
>NZ_CALNBI010000200.1 GCF_937874145.1 uncultured Chitinophaga sp.
AAACCGGAACAGGACCGCGATAACGTCCAATTATTAAATTTGTCCGGCTTCGAAATCCCTTAACTTGCGGGGTACAGCTTCCACGTTGTTTGTCCCGGGCCTAAACGGTATTTAAACTTTATATAGACTGAAACATGCGAAATAAGACCTTACGAATTGTTATTCTCTTCCTGGTACTGGCGGTGGCCGGCTTCTTTATCTATAAGCTGACCGCAAAAAGCGATGCCACGCCAGGCGGAGCGCCCGCAGCAGGCGGAGCCCGGCCGGCCGGCAGGCCCATCATGGCCGACGCCTATGTAGTGAAACCTGTGAAACTCGACGAAATCATCGAAGCCTCCGGCACCCTCCAGAGCAACGAAGAAGTAGAACTCAAACCGGAAATCACCGGCAGGATCACTAATATATATTTTAAAGAAGGCGCCAAAGTTGCCAAAGGCACCCTCCTCATCAAACTGTACGATGGCGACATCCTCGCCACCCTCCGCAAACTGGAGCTCCAGCGCGAACTCGCCCGTACCACCCTCGCCCGCCAGGAATCCCTCCTGAAGATCAACGGTATCAGCCGCCAGGATGTGGACGTAACCACCAACCAGGTAGCCGCCTACGGCGCAGATATCGAATTCAATAAAGCGCAGCTCCAGAAAACGGAGATCCGCGCGCCCTTCAGCGGCACCATCGGCCTCCGCAACGTCTCCGAAGGCGCCATCGTAGGCCCCACCACCATTATGACCACCCTGCAGCAGCTCGATCCCCTCAAGGTCGACTTCGCTTCGCCCGAAAAATACCGCAACGCCATCCGCAAAGGCGACCCCGTCACCTTCTCCGTGACCGGCGACACCAACCGCTACCGCGGCTCCATCTACGCCATCGATCCCAAAATCGACCTGGCCACCCGCAGCGTAAAGATCCGCGCCATCGTGCCCAATCCCAACGGCATCCTGTTCCCCGGATCCTTCGCCCGCACCTCCATACAGCTGAAAGACAATCCAAACGCCATCATGATCCCCTCCCAGGCCGTGATTCCCGGAACGCGGTTCAAACAGGTCATCATCGCAGACAGCGGCAAAGCCAAATTCGTAAATGTGGAAACAGGCATCCGGAACGAAAACAACGTACAGATCACCAGCGGCCTGGAAATCGGAGACACCGTTATTACCACAGGCATACTCTCCCTTAAACCGGGTATGACCTTCAAATATAATAAGGTGCAATAGTGCGCTGTTCCAACAACAACAGCGGTTACCAGAACTTAATAACGACATTATGAGCTTACCCTCCATATCACTCAAACGGCCCGTCCTCGCCATCGTGATGAACATCATCATCGTGATCTTCGGCCTGGTGGGCTTCACCTTCCTCGGGGTGCGCGACTTCCCCGCCATCGATCCGCCGGTCGTGAACGTCCGCACGTCCTACCCCGGCGCCAACTCCGATATCATCGAAACCCAGATCACCGAACCGCTCGAAAAAGCGATCAACGGTGTGGCCGGTATCAAAAATATCTCCTCCCTCAGCTCCCAGGGCTCCAGCAACATCACCGTGGAGTTCGAACTGAGCGAAGACCTCGAAGCAGCGGCCAACGACGTCCGTGACAAAGTTTCCCAGGCCCAGCGCAACCTGCCCAACGACCTGGAAGCCCCGCCCGTCGTTTCCAAAGCCGACGCCAACTCGGACGCCATCATCTCCATGACCGTCCAGTCCAACACCCGCAACCAGCTGGAAATCACAGAGTATGCCACCAACGTGCTCCTCGAACGGCTGCAGACCATTCCCGGCGTTTCCGCCATTCAGGTCTGGGGCGAAAAGAAATACGCCATGCGTATCTGGATGGACCCCGCCCGCCTTTCCGCCTATTCCCTCACCCCCGGCGACGTGCAGCTCGCCCTCCAGCGCGAGAACGTGGAACTGCCTTCAGGCAAGATCGCGGGCAACGCCACGGAGCTGACGGTGCGCACCTTCGGCCGGCTGGATACGGAGGAGGAATTCAATGAACTGATCATCAAAAACGTCAACGGCGCCGAAATCCGCCTGCGCGACGTAGGGCAGGCCGTACTCGGACCGGAAAACGAGGAAACGCAGCTGAAGGAATCCGGCATTCCCCAGATCGCCCTGGCCCTCATCCCGCAGCCGGGCTCCAACTATGTGGCCATCGCTGAAGAGTTCTATAAAAGATATGACCAGCTGAAGCAGGAGGTGCCGGAGGATTTCTCCCTGAACATCGCCATGGACAATACCGCCTTCATCAAGAAGAGTATCCATGAGGTGCAGGAAACCCTCATTATCGCACTCGTGCTGGTGATCCTCATCGTATACCTGTTCTTCCGCGACTGGCTCATGGCGCTCCGCCCGATCGTCGACATCCCCGTGTCGCTGATCGGCGCGTTCTTCATCATGTACGTCTGCGGGTTCACCATCAATATCCTCACCCTGCTGGCGATCGTACTGGCTACGGGGCTCGTGGTGGACGACGGTATCGTGGTCACGGAAAATATTTATAAAAAGATTGAATTGGGCATGCCCCGTATGCGCGCCGCCAAGGAAGGATCGGAAGAGATCTTCTTCGCGGTGATCGCCACGTCGGTAACGCTCGCGTTCGTGTTCCTCCCCATCATCTTCCTCCAGGGCTTCGTGGGAAGCCTGTTCCGGGAATTCGGGATCGTGGTGGCAGGCGCGGTACTCATTTCCGCGTTCGTATCGCTCACGCTTACGCCGGTGCTCAACGTGAAACTGGCCCGCAAAACGCACAAGCATTCCTGGTTCTACGAAAAAACCGAGCCCTTCTTCCAGTGGATGGAAAGAAGCTACAAGAACACGCTCGCAGGTTTCGTGCAGGTACGCTGGTTCGCCTGGGTGATCATCGCGGCCTGTATCGCTATGATCTACGTCCTGTTCATCAATATACAGTCCGAGCTGGCGCCGATTGAAGACAGGAGCATGTTCCGCCTGTCCATCACCGCGCCGGAAGGCACTTCTTATGATGCGATGGACGATTATGTGGTGAACCTGGTCGAATTCATGAAGGACTCCATCCCGGAAAAGAAAGTGATCCTTTCCGTGACGGCGCCGGGCTTCTCCGGTGCGGGTTCCGTGAATACGGCCTTCTCTTTCGT
>NZ_CALNBI010000201.1 GCF_937874145.1 uncultured Chitinophaga sp.
ATCAGGAAGTAAATGGTGTTGAGGGAATTGAAGAGCGAATGCGGGTTGATCTGGGAACGGAGGAACTGGAGCTCTGTTTCGGCCCCCGCGCGCAGGGCGCTCTGCAAATGATGCAGCGTCCGGATCTGGTCGATGTAAAACTTGATCCCCGCCGCCGCGCCCACCATGAAAAACAAGGGAATATACACGTCGTACAACTGGCTGTTCAAGGTCGCGTTGGGCCAATGCGTAATCGTGGAAGCATAGGGCAGGAGGATCCAGTGCAATATCTTAATGACCACAAACCCCGTTACCCCCACCAGCGCCGTAAAACTTAAGGCAAACGCCCAATAGCGCTTCTTATACAGGAACTTCGGGATCAACACGTAATTGGTAAAATACACAGCTCCCGCGAGAGACACCACCTTCAGCAAGCCTGCCAGCACCGTGGGCATGAGGTCGGGGTAATCGTCGATCCGCAATGTGATCCACACCACAAAGAAGGCGGCCCAAAATAAAACATGATGCAACCGCAGGCGCGTGATTGTCTTCAGGATATCCATACCCGGTTCAATATAAATGTAAGCATTCCCCCCGAATTGCTTTTTACACCATCTGCGGGATTTGCTACATGAAGTGCACCGTCACGTCATAGCAGGGCAAAAAAAATCCCCCCGGATTTCGCCGGGGGACAACGATTTGCATTCGATCTTCTTCTATCCCTGCATCTTCTCTTCCAGTTCCATTACTTTTTCAAACGCCGACTCATATTCCGCCATGGATTTCGCCAGTTCGGCGGATGCCGTTTTATAGCTCGCCTCCACGGATTTGAACTTGTTCTTGTCGGCATAGATGTCCGGGTTCGCCATGTCGGCTTCCAGCTGCTGCACTTTGGCTTTCAGGTCGCCAAGCTGCTTTTCCAGGTTTTGCACCTGGCGCTGTTGCTTCTGTAATTCCTTCTTCAGGGTATTATCGACCGGGGCTTTTTGTTGCTGAACGGGAGCGGGGGCAGCCTTCTTTTCTTTCTCTGCTTTCGCCGGCTGCGCATTGGCGGCCATGCGCTTCTTCCATTCTTCCCACTCGGTGTAGGTGCCGTCGAACTCCTTGATCTCTCCGTCCACGATCTCCCAGATCTTGTTGGCCGTGCGGCTCACAAAATAACGGTCGTGGCTCACCAGCACGAGGCTGCCTTCATATTTACCCAAAGCGTCAATCAGCATGTCCACCGAGTTCATATCCAGGTGGTTCGTCGGTTCGTCGAGCAGCAGGAAGTTGGCCTTGCTGATGATCACCTTCGCCAGCGCCACGCGCGCTTTCTCACCGCCGGAAAGGATGCGGATCTTCTTGAAAACATCGTCGCCCTGGAACAGGAAGGCCCCGAGCAAACCGCGGAGCTCCATTTCGGTGTTCCCGCTGGCGCAGCTCTTCAGTTCCTCCAGGATCTCGTTGTCGAGATGCAGCGATTCCAGCTGGTGCTGGGCGTAGAAGCTCGTCACCACGTTGTGTCCCGGCTGGCGGTCGCCTTCGTAGCTGTCAGAACCATCAATCACGCGGAGCAGGGTGGATTTCCCTTTACCGTTCGCACCGATGAGGGCGATCTTGTCGCCCCGGTTGATCTCCGCGCGGGCGTTCTCTAATATTTTAATCGGGCCGTACGACTTCGATACGCCATTCAGCGTACAAAGTATCTTGCCCGGGATTTTGTCGACACTGAAGTTCATCCGGATCTTCGAAGGGCCATTATCAACCTGCTCCACGCGCTCCAGGCGGTCGAGGCGTTTCATGATCGATTGTGCCTGCGCGGCTTTGGAAGCCTTGGCCTTGAAGCGTTCGATAAAGCGTTCCTGCTGGCGGATGTAATCCTGCTGGTTTTCGAAGGCGCGCTGCTGCAATTCGCGGCGGAGTGATTTCTCCTCTTCATAATCCTCGTAGTTGCCGGCGTAGTGGTGCAGTTCCTGCTGGTACAGTTCCACGATCTTGTTGACCATGCGGTCGAGGAAGTAACGGTCGTGCGATACGATGATCACGGCGCCGTCGTAGTTGCTGAGGTATCTTTCCAGCCATTCGATGGAGGGAAGGTCGAGGTGGTTCGTCGGTTCGTCGAGCATGAGCACGACGGGCTGCTGCAGGATGAGTTTGGCCAGGAGCACGCGCATGC
>NZ_CALNBI010000202.1 GCF_937874145.1 uncultured Chitinophaga sp.
ACACATGGTTTTCAAAGTATGACATCATATTTGCATCGTGGATGAATTTTCAGTTGCATCCGGGCCGATCCTTTTGTGCCCGATGTGCCGGTAAGGCAGGCGGAGGAGGTTGCTGGTGCAAAGGCCCGGACTGTCGATATAAAAAGCATCGCCCGCGATGGGATCATATGCCTGCTTGTGCGATACGGCCGCTTTTACGATGATGAATTGCGCCGTTTCGGGCGTGATGCCCTGTGAGCGGAGCTGGCCGAGATCCATGGGCGGGGTTTTGAAAGTGGTGAGCAGCACCGTGGCCTGCCTGTTTTGGACGACGGCACAGGGGCCCATGTTAACGAATGCTCCCGTGATGGATGCCAGGTGGGAATTTTTGTTTTCCAGTTCGAAGCGGCCGTTGGTGAGGTTGATGACGGTGCCGGTGAAGGCCACCGGCTCTCCGTGAAAGCTATCCGTTTTTCCTCCGACGGCCAGGGTGCAGGTGGCGCCGATGCCCACATAGATGCAATCTTGCACGGCTTCCGGATCATTGATAACCGCAACGATCCCTGTTTCCGTGGTGGCGAGCAGCGGGGCGAGGATGCCGGTGCCATCGCCGGGTGTGCCGCCGCCGATGTTGTCGGAGGCTTCTATGAGGAGAACGGGAGCCTGGAGCCCGGGGAGCGTCAACACTGCTTCCAGCGTGTGTTCGTACGGGTAAGCCGAAGACAGGTGTGTTTCCAGTTCCTGGCCGAGTGATTCGAGCCATGTGGCGGCTTCTGCGGCGCTGCCGCGGGTGCAGCAGGAAAAGCTGAATCCGCAGTCTGGGATATCGGCGTAGGCGAAACCTGCCCAGATATTTATGCAGAGGACATGAGGGTTCGCTGCTTCGATAGCGGCGGCCCTGCGCAGCAGGGCGCGCATCGGATCAGCCGCGGAACCTTGCCCGGCGGGCGGCGCGATGTATGGAGTAGCATGAAATACCTGCCGCACACCGGGCTGTTCCCATATCTCCTGCAGAAAAGCGGCGGCTTTCACGGCGGCTTCGCGGGCATCGGTATGGGGGTTCTCGCGGTAACCGTACAGACAGGTACTGTTATCGATCATTTTTTGGGAGACGTTGGCATGCAGGTCGAGCACCGCCACCACGGGCACCTGCTTCCCGCGGCGGGAGAAGAAGAACTGCAACTCTTCCAGCAGCCGGCCTTCCACGTCGGGCGTGCTTTCGCAAACCATGGCGCCGTGCACCACCAGGTACACGGCATCGATTTGTTGCCAATGCACTTCCAGCGCGGCGAAGAAATGTTCGCGGAAGTAGTCGAACACTGCGTCTTCGGCCATGCCCGATGGCATAGCGGCCATTTGGATACCGGGGATCACTTTCCAGCCTGCCGCAGCGGCGTAACTGAGGAAGCCGTCCATCGGCGAACCGTTGCCTTCGTTGCGCGAAAGGATCTCGCTGCCGTGGTGCAGCGCCAGGTCGCGGAAAGCGCCGAGGCCGGTGCGCTCACGCAGGAACGTATGCGTTTCATGAAAAAAGCCGGATACAAATACCGTGGGAGATGGCTGGTGCATTGTCACAATTTGGCAAAGGTTCTTTCGATGGCCCCGCGGGTAGCCGCCAGTTCCTCCGCGCCGTGGGTAATGCCGACATACCAGCGCCCGTCCGGCAGGAGGAGGATGCCTTCTTCCAGCATGAGCCCCCGGAAGCGGGCGAACATGGCGGTATCCGCCTGCAGTGTTTCTTCATAATTCAGCGGCGTTTGACGCAGGCCGAAGTGTATGCCGAATACGCTGCCGGTGCCGGATGTCACCATTGTTACGCCGGCTTTATCGGCAGCCTGCTGCAGGCACTCCCGCAGGGCATGGCCGTATGCATGCAAATGATCGTAGCGACCTCGTTCTGACAGCAATCCAATCGTAGCCAACGCCGCCGCCAGGTTGATGGAAGCGCCGTTATAAGTGCCGGCATGGATCGTTTTCCCTTCCCGGAGCACATCGAAAATCTCCCTGCGGCCGCCCAGTGCGGCCATGGTAAACCCGCCGGCGATGGCTTTGGCGTACACCGAGATATCCGGTTGCAGGCCGAAGTATTCGCGCGCGCCGCCCAATGCCAGCCTGAATCCCGTGATCACTTCATCGAAGATGGATACGGCGCCATGCTCGCGGCAGCTGTCCATAACGCCTTCCAGGAAGCCTTCCAGCGGCATGCAGCAGCCGGAGTTGGCCAGCACCGGCTCGGTGATCACACAGGCGATTTCGTGGCCCCTTTCGGCCAGTAACGATTTCAAAGCCGACAGGTTGTTCCAGGGCAGCACAAGGGTTTCCCCGAATTCCGAAACCGGCTGGCCGCCGCATCCCGGCGCCGGGGATCCCAACTGCGCGGCCTGGGGTTTATAACTTACGAGCACATTGTTCAGCCAGCCATGGTAATGCCCCTCGAACTTCACGATCTTCGTTCTGCCCGTGTACGCCCGCGCGATGCGGATGGCGGACTGCACCGCCTCGCTGCCCGTATTGCTGAACGCGACCTGCTCCACTCCCGGCAGCACTTCCACCAGGCGTTTGGCCAGCGTCACTTCCAGCGGGTGCTGCGCGCCAAGGGTATAACTCTTCTGCAACTGCTCCGTTACCGCTTTATTGATGACGAGGTGATTACTGCCCGCGATGAGGGGCCCCCAGGCCAGGGTGTAATCCAGGAAGCGGTTGCCGTCCACATCAAAGAAGTACGGCCCGTCCGCCCGCTCGAAAAATTGCAGCGGCTGCACGTTCTTCCGCATCGAGCTGGATACGCCACAGGGTATCACCCCGCAGGCTTCTTTATACAATTGTTCCGAATGTAAATGTTTCATGATGGTTGGTTATGATTTCCACACGGTGGCCCTGTAGGAAGGCGCATTTTCGCTGAATAATTCCGGCCGCCAGGCCGCACCGATGCCCGGGCGCAGCGGTGCCGGTATTGCACCGTTCTCCACCACTATGTCGGTATCGATCAGTTGCTTGTACGCCACGCGCAAATGCGCGCGCACGCTCTCCTGGAACACAACGTTGTGATTGGCGATGCCTACCTGCACACCGGCGAGCAAAGTAAGCGGGCCCGTGCAATCGTGCATGGTAACGGGAATATTATACGGTATCGCCATTTCGGTGATGCGGCGCGTTTCAGAAATGCCGCCCACCCAGGTGGGATCGATCATGATGTAATCGGCGCCGCCCTTCTCCAGTATCTGCCGGTAATCGTCGCGCACCGTAAGCATTTCGCTCACGGCGATGGGCACGCCGGCTTCGTCGCGGAACTTTTTCAATGCGTCCATGTTATCGGTGCGCAGCACGTCTTCCATCCACAGTGGCCGGATATCCCGCATCACTTCCGCGATGCGCATGGCGGCGGGCCATTGGAAAAAACCATGCCCGTCCAGCATGATCTCGATATCATACCCTACCCTTTCCCGGACTTTAAACAACGGCGCCAGGGCGGCTTTCAATTCCTTCCAACCCAGGTGCAGCGTGCCGCCGGGGCGGTGCGCCAGGGGATCGAGGGCCCACATCTTCATGGCGTTATAGCCTTCTTTGAGTAATTCTTCAGCGTATTCCGCGGGGCGGTTGATGCTGGCCCAGTTGTCTTCCAGCGGGCCGTCGAACTCCTGTCGTTGGGGCCCGTTACCGGAACGCCGTAACCTGTGCCGCCTGCGCTGTTGTAAGTAGGCAGGATGCTTTGCGTGCACCCGCCCAGGAGTTGCCACACCGGCTGGTTGCAGGATTGCGCGAGGATATCCCAGAGTGCGAGGTCCAGCGCGGAGATGGCGCGCATTTCCGCACCGCGGCCGCCGAAGTTCATGAACCGCTGGTAAAAGAAGCGCCAGTGTTTTTCGATATCGAGCGGGTTGGCGCCCAGCAGCCTTTCCGACATCCAGTCGTGCAGCAGCGCGGCTACCGCCGTGGGTGCGTAAAAGGTTTCCCCGTTGCCAATGATACCCGCGTCGGTATGCACCCGCAGCATGAGCAGGTGCGAAACGTGCACCGTTTCTATCTTCGTAATTTTCATTATTGCAAGAATTAAAATATCAACCCATATACCACCCGCCATTCACATGCAGCTCGTGCCCGGTGATGAAGCGGCTTTGGTCAGACACAAGGAAGAATACCGCATCGGCCACATCCTGCGGCGTAGCGCGGAACTTCAGCGCCTGCTTATCGAGGATGAAACGGTCCAGTTCCTCCCGGCTGTCTGTCCAGAATTTGCGTTCGATATTGGTGGGAATGGCGCCGGGGCTCACTGCGTTCACGCGGATGTTGAATGGCCCCAGCTCGCGTGCGAGCGCGCGGGTGAGGCCCAGCAGCGAGCCTTTCGACATGGCGTAGGGCACCCGCCCGTTCCATCCCCCGCTGAGAATAATGCTCATGATATTCACGATCTGCCCGCCGCCGCGCTGTTTCATGGCAGGACTGATCGCCTGCGACAACACGAACGCGGCGCTGGAGTTGATGGCCTGCGTATCCAGGAACTCCTGTAACGACACGCCTTCCAGCTCACCAAGCGTATCAATGCCGCCATTATTGACCAGCACATCGATCCCACCTTCTTCTTCCAGCAATTTCGCCGCCGTGTTGCGTAAACCATTGAGATCGGCGAGGTCGCCCGGGAGGAAAGTAACCCGCTCCTCCCCTGCCTCCGCATTGATCTGCGCCGCTACTTCCGCGCCTGCCGATGTTGGCAGATCGTGCATGAACACACGGTGACCCGCCAGGCAAAACGTTGCACAAATCGCAGATCCGAGCCCGCCCGCACCGCCGGTTACCAGGCACTTCCTGTTCTTACCGATACCGTTTACATCATTCATTGGTTGTTGCATAAGCGTTACTGTCCTATGCAAACAAAAGTATCGCTGCACAAGGATTTAATCAGCCACTATAGTTTCATATCACGACACTATATTAGTAATTATCGCTTCCCCGCATGAAAGCAAAAGCGCAGCACCGTTTGCAGTGCTGCGCCGTATCATGAAATCAGTTTCACTGTTACAATAATCCGTTGATGAGCCGAATGGTTTCGCGGGTGAGTACGTCTCCGCCGTCTGGCCCTATGGGAGTGGCCATGGCGCTGTATCCCCCGCCTTCGATGGCGGTTTGCGTGGGCAGGTAATCTCCATAATCATCGCACAACTGCACGACGAATGTTTGCGCGGCTTTACTCTGGCATTTGATGCGCGCGCCGTAATCCACGAACAATTCGAAAGGATTGGTAGCTATCACAGCATCACCGATCCGGAGCACGTGAACGGGCGCGGGGTAAAAGGGCACTTCCCGGTGCCGTGTATATTGTTCGATGATGATTTCCTGCTTGCGCAGGATGCCGTAGTCGCTTGATTTATTATCCCAGGGGCCGTACTGGCGGGTGGTTTCGTTGGATTTGACATCTGCGAGGAAGCGGTTGAAAGCCGTGCCGGGGGATGCGGGATCGAGGGGCTCGCGGGAGCGTATCTCAGCTACGAGCGACTTTGCAGTTTCGTATTCCTGCGGGGAGATGGTCCTGTAGGGAATTTGCACCGTTTCAGCACGGTGTTTGAAAACAGGTTGCTGCTGCCGGTTCTTTTCCGCATCCGGGAAAGCCGCGATGGCGGCGCGGGCCAGGCGTTCGCCGACTTCCACCATCCCCGGCAGGTCCCACATATTGGGTTCGTCGGGCGTATAAGGGCGGAGGAGGTTGCGGGGCGAAATATCGCCCGCGGCGCCGCATTGCGCCAGCAGCTGTACATCTTGCCCGAAGTGTTCCTGCAGGCGTTTTTTCACCACGCTCCAGAAATCGGCGGATACAAAATATTTCGCTTCGGTTACCTGCGCGGGGCAAGGCACGTTCATGATAACGCCGGTGATCGCGCCGGCATCGTTCCAGCAGTAGAGGAGATCCACCGCACTGTCGGACGGGCCTTCGATACCCCTAAAGTCCGGGCGGCCGGTAGCGCCGTACATTTCGGCGGAACCGTCTGCATAGCGCACTCTCCTGTTATGGCCCGCCACGGCATACGCCAGCGCGCGGCCCACCGATGCGGGTTTGCGTTGCTGCCAGGCGGAGACGGCGGCGGCGGAAAGCTTTTCGAGGAGGAGTTGTCCGTATGCCGAGTGCACAGCCGGTTCCGGTGCGGAATGGGTGTGGGTGGCATGAACGAGGAGAAACCGGGGATTGAAATCAGGTATCCGGGAAGGCAGCATTTCTTTCAGTGCGGCGAGCAGCGCGGCGGGGCACCAGATGAGATCGATGGACAGCAGGATGGCCTGCTCCTTTCCGCCGGCGCTTTCCAGGGCGCAGGCGGTAGCG
>NZ_CALNBI010000203.1 GCF_937874145.1 uncultured Chitinophaga sp.
CCACGGAATCGGCGCCGCCGCTCACGGCCACGAGCATGGCAGCCCCGGCGGGCAGCAGCGATTCGCGGTCTATATAAGCACGCAAAGCGGCACGGAAGGCGGCGGGGTCGAAAGGGTTAAAGGTCTTCATGCGCGGCCTGGAGTTCGTTGTAAGCATGCATGTCCCGCAGCTGGCGGGCTACTTCCATCCCTTTTTCGTATGCGGCGGAAGCGGCGTCACGTTCGCCGAGGCGTTCGAGGGTTTTGCCGAGGTGGTAGTATGACCCAACGTAATTCGGATCGGCGGCGAGGAGGCGCTCGAACGTTTCCCGGGCGGCCGTGTCGTTGCCGGTTTTAACGTACTCGAGCGCCAGGGCGTGCAGCAGGAAGCTGTCGGCCGGGGAGCTCTCGAGAAATGACTTTATTTGTGCGATTCTATCCATGCAAAAGATGTTCTAAGCAAATGTTAAACGTATGGTGGCATCTGATGGCTGTACCCCTAAATCCCATATATTTGTAAATACTGCATTTTTCACCAAAACCAGAAAAACGGATATGAAGATCTTAGTATGCATCAGTAAAACGCCCGACACAACTGCAAAAATAGCTTTCACGGACAACAACACGAAATTCAGTGAGGCGGGAGTGCAGTTCATCATCAACCCGTACGACGAATGGTACGCGCTGGTGAGGGCGCTGGAACTGAAAGAGGCGCAGGGCGCAACGGTTCACCTGATCACCGTGGGCGGCGCAGATACCGAAGCCGTGATCCGCAAGGCGCTGGCGCTGGGTGGCGACGAGGCGTTCCGGGTGAATTCGGACAGCCAGGATAGTTTTTTCATCGCTTCGCAGATCGCGGAAATCGCTAAGCAGGAGCAATATGATATCATATTTACCGGAAAGGAAACGATCGATTATAACGGCTCGTCGGTAGGCGGCATGGTGGCCGAACTGCTGGGCCTGCCCTTCGTATCCATCGCCAGCAAGCTCGATGTGAACGGCGGCACCGCCACCCTGAAACGCGAGATCGAAGGCGGAGAAGAAGTTGTGGAAGTGAGCCTGCCGCTCGTACTCAGTGCGCAGAAAGGCATGGCGGAAGCCCGTATCCCGAATATGCGGGGCATCATGGCCGCGCGGACCAAACCCCTGAAAGTGGTGGAGCCCGCCGCAGCGGAAACACTGACGTCCATCGTGTCGTTCGAGCTGCCGCCGGCCAAAGCGGGCGTGAAGATGATCCCGGCCGACCAGGTGGAAGAGCTCGCCCGCCTGCTGCACGAGGAAGCCAAAGTGATCTAACCGCTTCCCATCCCCTATTCCATCATTTAATATCATTTAAAAAAGAAGAAAATGTCAGTCATCATATTTGCCGATCAGTTCCAGGGAAAAGTTAAGAAATCAGCGCTCGAAGCCGTGCAATACGGCGCCCAGATCGCGCAGCAGCTGGGTGTTCCGGCCGTTGCGGTAGCGGTGGGTGAGATCGACGGCGCGGAATTGTCCGCCCTGGGCCAGTACGGCGCCACCAAAGTTTTGCATGTAGCCGACGCGCGGCTGAATGAGCCCGAAGCCGGCGCGGTCACTAAAATCGTTGCCGAAGCGGTAGCGAAAGAAAACGGCGCCGTGATCGTGTTTGCCCACAACTTCGCCGGGCGCTCCATTGCCCCGCAGCTCTCCGCCCGCCTGAAAGCGGGATTTGTAGCCGGCGCCATCGGCCTGCCGGATACTTCGGCAGGGTTCGTGGTGAAGAAGAACGTATTCTCCGGGAAAGCTTTTGCCAACGTCAGCATTACCACCGGTAAAAAGATCGTATCGGTTATGCCCAATACATTCTCGCTGAACCCCGGCGGCGGCAGTGCTTCCGTGGAAGCGTTCGCAGCGGGACTGGGCGACGCTGATTTTAAAATCAAGACGGTGAAAGTGGAGACCGTGAGCGGGGAAGTGCCTTTGACCGAAGCCGAGATCGTGGTGAGCGGCGGCCGTGGGCTGAAGGGCCCTGAGCATTGGGGCATCGTGGAAGACCTGGCGCATGCGCTCGGCGCAGCCACCGCCTGCAGCCGCCCGGTTGCGGATTCCGGCTGGCGGCCGCATCATGAACACGTGGGCCAGACGGGCTTCACCGTGCGCCCCAACCTCTACATCGCCATCGGTATTTCCGGCGCTATCCAGCACCTGGCGGGCGTGAACGGCAGTAAAACCATCGTGGTGATCAACAAAGACGCCGAGGCGCCGTTCTTCAAGGCAGCGGACTACGGTATTGTCGGCGATGCGTTCGAAGTAGTGCCGAAACTGACCGAAGCTGTAAAGAAATATAAAGGAAACTAATGATAATGTGCTGACTGCCGCCGCTTCGTGCAGCCGAGCCCGGAAAAATAAAAACCGGCTTCCTGCGCGATCGGCGGCTTCACGCTTTTTCTATATCGAATATTTTTCTAACTTCACGTCTTATACACGTTTAATTGTGAGCGCTTACGCATAATGACCGTATGAGAAAAATAGAACTGGAAATAGTCGCACTGTCGCACAGTATTACACAAACTCATTCTTATGCCGTTGTACTTGGAGAAGTGAACGGATTGAGAAGGCTCCCCATCGTAATCGGAGGGTTTGAAGCGCAAGCTATTGCGGTAGCGCTGGAGAAAATGCAGCCGAGCCGGCCGTTGACCCACGATCTTATGAAGAACTTCATGAATGCATTTAATATTGAATTACATGAAGTCGTGATCAGCAATCTCCAGGAAGGCATTTTCTATTCCAAGCTGATCTGTTCCAATAACGACGATACCATCGAAATCGATTCGCGGACTTCCGATGCGCTGGCGCTGGCCGTGCGGTTCGGTTGCCCCATCTATACATACGAAAATATCCTCAACAGCGCCGGCATTCTGCTGGACGATCCCGCCGGCAAGAAGACCACCAAGCCAGCCGGCAGCCCTTCCATTTCGGAGCACGAGAAAGGTGCGGAAGACGATCTCAAAGCCCTGAACCTGGAGGAGCTGAACACGCTGCTGCAGGAGGTGCTGGAGCAGGAAGATTATATCCGCGCCATCGCCATCCGCGATGAGATCAACAGCCGTAAAAGCAAATAACCGGACGTGATCGTTTTTCCCAACTGTAAAATCAACCTGGGCCTGCATATCCTGCGGAAGCGGGAGGATGGTTTTCATGACCTGGAAACCGTTTTCTATCCCCTGCCCGTCCGCGACGGACTGGAAATGATTTCCGCGCCGGCTATGGATTTCAGCCAATCCGGCATTGCGATCCCCGGCGATGCGGCAAACAACCTGTGCATACAGGCATACCAGCTGCTGAAAGCGGATTTTCCGGATTTGCCGGCGGTACGGATGCACCTGCATAAGGTGATCCCGACGGGTGCGGGACTGGGCGGCGGATCGGCCGACGGGGCATTTGCCTTGCAATTATTGAATACAAAATATCAACTGGGACTGGATGACGACCAACTGGAGGCTTATGCGGCGCGGCTGGGGAGCGACTGTCCTTATTTTATCCGTAACCGCCCGAGCGTGGGCAAGGGTCGCGGGGAAATTCTGGAGCCGGTAGCGCTGGATTTGTCGGGGTACGGGTTTTTATTGGTGCATCCGGGGATACATGTGAATACGGGCTGGGCATTCGGGCAATTGCGGCCCGGGGCGCCGGATGTGGGGTTGGAAGAGATCGGCTGGAAGGATGTGGCGGGTTGGAAAGGGAGGTTGACGAATGATTTTGAGGGACCGGTGTTTACGAAATATCCGGAGATTGCCGCGATAAAGGAAAGGATGTATGGTGCCGGGGCATTATATGCGAGTATGAGCGGGAGTGGTTCGGCGGTGTATGGGATTTTTGAGGCGGGTAAGGTGCCGGACCTGGCTTGGAAGGACGGGTATGCGGTGTTTAAGGTGTAGGGTGATGGGAGGTTTGAAGGTAAAGTAAGGGCATAAAAAAACCGGCTACAATGTAACCGGTTCGTTTATAGCGATTTAGAATCGACTTATTTTACAGAAGCTACGAGAGATTTGAAAGTCTCAGGCTCGTTCATGGCGAGGTCAGCCAGAACTTTGCGGTTGAGACCTACATTCTTTTCGGTCAGTCTGTGAATGAGCTGTGAGTAGGTCATTCCTTCGGCACGGGCGGCGGCGTTGATACGCGCGATCCACAGGGTGCGATATTCTCTTTTCTTCAGTTTGCGACCTACATAGCTATACGTGAGCCCTTTCTCCAGTACGTTCTTAGCTACGGTGTATACGTTTTTACGTTTACCATAGAAGCCTTTGGCTTGTTTAAGGATCTTTTTCTTTCTGGCTCTGGACGCAACTGCGTTTACGGAACGAGGCATGTTATGCTTTTTAAAACTTGTTTAACAAAATTGATAGAACTAGCGAAGCACAAGCATACGCTTTACCAGGTTCAGATTGGCATCTGCCACCAGGCTACTTCCTCTCAGAGAGCGTTTTCTTTTGTTGGACTTCTTAGTCAACAGGTGACTTTTGTATGCTTTCGGGCGTTTGATCGCTCCGCTGCCGGTCACCGTAAACGTCTTCTTCGCACGGCTATGAGTCTTTACTTTAGGCATCTTACTACGAATTTGGTCTGCAAAGGTATATATTTATTTTACAAAAAGCACAAACGCGCTAAAAAAATTAAAATATTATCGCTTCGCATAAAAAAAAGTTAACATTTTTTCCACCGCAATAAAGATTTGAGTTTCAATCCGCCAATACTCTATTAACCTATTTTAATATCTATTTTGCGAGTCCGGATAAATTTATATTTTTGTATGTAACCATATTATCATTAATTTTAATTTCAGAATATTTAAAATTTGTCCATATCGGTATTGACTGAATTTAACCGAAGCCTATGAAATCGATCCTGTACGCCTATGAAAAAGAGCGCGGTATGAAACGCAGCTCATTGTTTCAAACAAGTTATCAAGTCGTTAGTCCGGCCCGCCGGCGCTGACACCTCCGCTCCCCTGCCCCGCCGCAGGGTACGGGTATTTTATTCACATAATTGTTTGCGACAATGAGAAGATTTTTACGCATTCTATTTATACTATTATCCGCCTCCTCCATGGCGCTCGGCCAATCGAGCCGCTGGGACCCGAAGATGACCGCGCCCGCCACGGTTTGCTTCGACTCGGAACTGGAAATGTATGCTTCCATCCACGTTTTTTTCCGGGATAACAAAGTTGTCGGGAGCGACAACAGTTTTGTAACGCCTGACAATGTGGTATGGACCATCACCCCGCCCACCGGGCCAGCCTACACTTATAACCGAGCAACGGATCCCAGGCCTGCCAGCATTCTTTGGGTCGACGGCAATGGCCAGACCATCATGCTTGACATTACCATGGTGGGTACGTACAGGGTTTCAGCAACATTGCATGACCGTGTAAGCGGCACCAACTATGTGCGCACTGTATATAAGGACATCGTGGTAACCGACTGCTCCCTGGCCGAATGCTTCGGTAACTACAGGCCCCAGACCAACTTCGTGGAAGATTTCGGGGATTTTGTGGCAGGAGGCCCGCGCCGGCCGGTTACAACCGGAACGATCGAATACGAATACAATGGCAACGCTTATACAAGCGCCAATACCAACAACTGGCCCCTCGAGGATAACGATTATACCGTTTACTATCATGCTATCCGTGGCGGACGCCCGGAATGGGGCGATATATATGACCATACCAATGATGGCCGCCTGGGAGGTATGCTGATCGCAAACTCCGCCCACGAGAAAAAGACATTCTATAAAAGAGAAGTAAACGACCTCTGCCCCGGTGCGAAATATAACTTCTCCGCCTGGTTCATCAACCTGAACTCCTTGCAGGTATTAAATAATACCTGCGCCAGCTATAACGACGATTACCGCTATGCGGGAGTAACGTTTATAGTAAGAAATGCCGCCACCGGCATAGCGATTGGTTCGTTCTATACGGGTGATGTATCCATGGACCTTCGCCGAAATGACCCGGGCACCCACCGGTTGACCGGCTGGCAGCGGTACGGCGGAACCGTTACGTTACCGCCGGGTGTTACCGATGTGACCGTAGAGATCCGGAACGAGAACCCGGGTGGTTGTGGTAACGACATCGCGGTGGACGACATCTCCTTTGAATTTTGCGCTCCGGATAT
>NZ_CALNBI010000204.1 GCF_937874145.1 uncultured Chitinophaga sp.
AACTCACTGCACAAGATCAGCAAATACACCGGCAAGGAAGGCGTTACGCCGAAAGTCAACAAGCTCGGCAGCGACGCCTGGGAGAAGCTGAAGGAAAAAGCGAAGACCGAAGTAAAGGACATCGCCAAAGACCTCATCAAGCTGTATGCCGCGCGCAAGTCGCAACAGGGCTTCCAGCATACGCCCGATACTTACCTGCAAACGGAACTGGAAGCGTCGTTCATTTACGAAGACACGCCCGATCAGTCGAAAGCCACTTCGGATGTGAAGCGGGATATGGAATCCCCTTCGCCGATGGACCGCCTCGTTTGCGGCGACGTGGGTTTCGGCAAAACGGAAGTAGCCGTGCGCGCCGCATTCAAAACCGTAGTGGATGGCAAACAGGCCGCCGTGCTGGTGCCCACTACCATACTGGCGTTCCAGCACTGGAAAACGTTTTCCGAGCGGTTGAAAGATTTCCCCTGCACCGTGGATTACATCAACCGGTTCAAATCCGCCAAACAGAAAAAGGAAACCTTGCAGAAACTGGCGGAAGGGAAAATCGATATCATCATCGGTACGCATTCGCTGCTCGGCAAGGAAGTGAAGTTTAAAGACCTCGGCGTGATGATCGTCGACGAAGAGCAGAAATTCGGCGTTACGGCGAAAGAAAAGCTCAAGACGATGAAGGTGAACGTAGATACCCTCACGCTAACGGCCACGCCTATCCCGAGAACGCTGCAGTTCTCGCTCATGGGCGCGCGTGACCTGTCCATCATCAACACGCCGCCACCCAACCGCCAGCCTATCGAAACCGAAGTGCTGGTGTTCGACAAGGAGCAGATCCGCGACGCGATCTACTACGAAACGGAGCGCGGCGGGCAGGTATATTTCATCCACAACCGGGTGCATGGCCTCCGCGAAATGGCGGGCCTCATCCAGGAATTGTGCCCCGACCTTAGCATCGCCACCGCACACGGCCAGCTGGAAGGGCATAAGCTGGAAGAAGTGATCCTCGACTTCATCGACCGCAAATACGACGTTCTGGTGTGTACCAATATCGTAGAAAGCGGGGTAGACATTTCCAACGCCAATACCATCATCATCAATAACGCCCACCACTTCGGCCTGAGCGATCTGCACCAGCTGCGCGGCCGCGTGGGAAGAAGCAATAAAAAAGCGTTCTGTTACCTGATGGCGCCACCGATGAGCACGCTCCCGGCCGACAGCCGCAAGCGCCTGCAAACGCTGGAACAGCACAGCGAACTGGGCTCCGGCTTCCAGATCGCGATGCGCGATCTCGACATCCGCGGTGCCGGTAACCTCCTGGGCGGCGAACAAAGCGGGTTTATCGCGGAGATCGGATTCGACATGTACCAGAAAATCCTCGACGAAGCCATCCGCGAACTGAAACAGACCGATTTCAAAGACCTGTTCAAAGACCAGCTGGAAGAAAAGAAAGATTACGTATCCGATTGTACGATCGATACCGACCTGGAAATCCTCATCCCCGACACTTACATCGAAAGCATCCAGGAAAGGCTCAACCTTTACCAGGAGCTCGACAATATTACGCAGGAGTCCAAACTACAGGAGTTCGCCGCCGGGCTGGAAGACCGTTTCGGCGCCGCGCCCGAACCCGTGCTGGACCTATACACCACCATACGCTGCCGCTGGATGGCGATAGCGCTGGGCTTCGAGAAAATGATCCTGAAAGAGGAAACCCTCCGCTGTTATTTCATCAACAACCCCGACAGCCCCTATTTCGAATCGCCCACCTTCCAGCATATCCTGCATTACATTCAAACACGCACGAACAACGCAAGGCTGAAACAGGTAGGCAAAAACTTCATGCTGATCGTGGACCGTATCGACTCGATGACGAAGCTGCACGACTTCCTTCGGAAAATGACCGACGCGCGCAATTAATGATTGTAACATATATTTGTTTGGATCGTTACACCGGCGACACAAAACATTTACCTGAATAAAACTTAAAGAAAAGTTAAAGCCGGCAACGGCATATGGAAACACCTCCATACCCCGCATCCTGCTGGTGAATTTAAAACTGAAAGCAATGAAAAGATTAACCGTACTTTTAATGGCCCTTGTTATGACAGCAACTTCTTTCGCACAAACCACCGACACCAAGCCCCCGGTAAAGAAGATCGAAGTAAACGGCAGTGCAGAACTGGAAATCACGCCCGATGAGATTTACTTCAACATCACCCTGCGCGAATACATGAAAAATAAAACGCAGAAAGTAAGCATCACCGAGCTGGAACAGAAACTGCAGAAAGCCGTAGAGGCCGCAGGCATTCCGAAAGCCGATTTCACCATCGCCAACGTATTCGGTTACAACTACGACCAGTGGTGGAAAAAGAAGAAAGACGCGCCTGATTTCATGGCCCGCAAACAATACCGCCTGAAACTCACCCGCCTGGATAAAATCAACGGCATCCTCGCCGCGGTGGACGAAGAAGGTATCGAAAGCGCCAACGTAGCTTCCTTCAGCAGCAGCAAAATGGAAGAATACCGCAAACAGGTGAAAATCTCCGCGCTGAAAGCCGCCAAAGCCAAAGCCGAATACCTGGTGGAAGCCATAGACGAAAAGCTGGGCGGCGTCATCGAGATCCAGGAGTTTAACACCGACCAGTACAGCGACGTTCGTCCTGAAATGGCGAACATGATGGTGCGCAAAGCTGCCGCTTATGATGCAGCGGGCGGTGCTCCCGATTCCAACATCGATTTCAAAACGATCAAGATCCGTGCAGAAGTGCGCGCCGTGTTCGGGATCAAATAAGAAATAGAAAATAACAGCAAAAGAAGAAGGGCTGCCGGTCGTAACCGGTAGCCCTTTTCATGTCTTGATGGTTTGTCACTGACGCCTGAAGGCGTATGACGTTGTCTGATTCTACTGTCGTTTTAACTGTCTTTTCAGTCTATTTTGCTACTAACGGCCTCTTGCCGAAGTCAGGTAAGTTGGGATAAATAGGACGGAATATGTTGTGATGGTTTTTCAAGTAGTTATTTCGTGTATTTGATGACGGATACCTCGAACTGCCCCTCGGTAACCGTTTTGGTCAGCTCGGCGTCCACATCGTCGATGAGCAGGCCGCTGAAGGTTCCTTTCGCTTTGGTTTCGCTGATGGATTCGAGAACGATGATGGCATCGGCGCCGAATTTTTTTTCTGCGGCGTAATAGCCCGATTCGTCGCTGAGGCGGCGCATCCAGCCGATGGTGTTGTATCCGAAATCGTTAAGCCTGTAGGTGCCGGGTTTCAATTCCTTCATGGGGAAGGCGACGTTGACGGTCATCAGCTGGTTGTCGGCCGTGAGGCCGCTGACGATGAGGTGGCTCATGAAGTCGTTGGCGGTGTCGTAATAGGTGCCGGTCAGTTGTTTGGAAACGGAGAGCGTTTGCCCGTCGAGCTTCATGGACATGTGGCCTTCGCTGCGGTTGTCCTCGAAAATGTCTTTCTTCTTGCAGGCGGTCAGGCAGATAGCCGCCGCCAGGCCCAATGCCGGCAGTATGCTTGCGATTTTCATAGGTATACGTTTCTTGGTACAGGTGATGCTAGCGGCTGCAATATACGATTTAAAAACAAATTATAAATATTAATTATAAATAAAATTTTGGGTTGATGGGGGAAGACGGAAAAAACGAAGCGGCCGCTCCTGGAATCCGGGAGCGGCCGCTGGCTGTAAGCTATTTGTTTCGAGCGGATTAGGCGTCGATTCTTGCGTATTTGGCGTGCGATTCGATGAATTCGCGGCGCGGGGGAACTTCGTCGCCCATGAGCATGGTGAACACACGGTCGGCCTCGGGCAGGTTGTCGATAGACACTTGCTTGAGGGTACGAACGTCCGGGTCCATAGTAGTGTCCCAGAGTTGTTCGGCGTTCATCTCACCCAGACCTTTATATCGCTGGATGGTTACGCTGTCTTCCTTCCCGCCGCCTGCCAGCCGGGTTACGGCTGCCTTGCGCTGTTCTTCGTTCCAGGCGTACTGGAATTCCTTGCCTTTTTTCACGAGGTACAGCGGGGGCTGTGCGAGGTAAACGTACCCTTGTTCCACCATTTCGCGCATGTAGCGGAACACGAAGGTGAGGATGAGCGTGGCGATGTGGCTACCGTCCACGTCCGCATCCGTCATGATGATCAGCTTGTGATAACGGAGCTTGCTGAGGTTGAGGGCTTTATCGTCTTCGGGGGTACCGATGGTAACGCCGAGGGCGGTAAAGATATTTTTGATCTCTTCGTTCTCGTAGATCTTATGCTCGAGGGCTTTTTCCACGTTGAGGATCTTACCACGCAGCGGCAGGATGGCCTGGAAGTTCCGGTTACGGCCCTGTTTGGCCGTACCACCTGCGGAATCACCTTCGACGAGGAAGAGCTCGCATTTCTTGGGATCGTTGTCGGAGCAGTCCGCCAGTTTACCAGGGAGGCCGCTGCCGGTCATCACGCTCTTGCGCTGCACCATCTGGCGGGCCTTGCGGGCTGCCTCACGGGCCTGGGCTGCGAGTACCACCTTATTAATGATCAGCTTGGCTTCCTTGGGATGCTCTTCGAGATAGGCGTCGAGCACGTTGGCTACGGCGCTGTCCACGATACCCATCACGTCGGAGTTGCCGAGCTTGGTTTTGGTCTGGCCTTCGAACTGGGGCTCGGGAACTTTCACGCTCACGATGCAGGAAAGGCCTTCCCGGAAGTCGTCGCCCGTTACTTCCACTTTCGACTTTTCAAACAGCTTGTTCTTATCGCCATACGATTTGAACACGCGGGTGATAGCCCTGCGGAAGCCGGCTACGTGCGTACCGCCTTCGATGGTATTGATATTATTAACGTAAGAGAAGATGTGCTCGTTGAACGAATCGTTGTAGAGCATGGCCACTTCTACCGCCACGTTGGCGTTGGCGTCGTGCGTTTCGATGTAGATAGGATCGGGGAGCAGCGCGTTGCGGCGGCCGTTCTTGTCGATCAGTTGTACGAATTCGGTGATACCGCCTTCGCTGTAGAAAGTTTCGCTGAAGATGTTGCCGTTGTCGTCTTTCTCGCGCTCGTCGTTCAGCGTGATGCGGATGCGGCGGTTGAGGAAGGCGAGCTCACGGAGGCGGCCTGCGAGGGTTTCGCGGTTATATACCGTGTCGGTGAAGATGGTGCCGTCCGGCTTGAAGTGAACGATGGTGCCGGTGATATCGCTTTCGCCGATCTCGCGAACCGAATACTGGGGATGCCCCATTCTGTATTCCTGCTCGAAGATCTTG
Organism: uncultured Chitinophaga sp.; assembly: GCF_937874145.1. Classification (GTDB taxonomy): domain Bacteria; phylum Bacteroidota; class Bacteroidia; order Chitinophagales; family Chitinophagaceae; genus Chitinophaga. The sequence goes on from NZ_CALNBI010000204.1 coordinate 5,247, forward strand.
CCTTCGCGGTGCACCGTAACATGCAGGGGATCGCTGAGTGCGTTCACGCAGGAAACACCCACCCCGTGCAAACCGCCGGACACTTTATAGGTGTCTTTATCGAATTTACCGCCGGCGTGCAGTACGGTCATCACCACTTCGAGGGCGGAACGCTTCTCTTTCTGGTGCATGCCCGTGGGGATGCCACGGCCGTCGTCCTTCACGCGGATGGAATTGTCTTCACAGATGGTTACTTCAATGTTCTTGCAATATCCTGCCAGGGCTTCGTCGATGGAGTTGTCGACTACTTCGTACACCAGGTGGTGAAGGCCTTTGGTCCCGATATCCCCGATATACATGGCCGGGCGTTTGCGAACCGCTTCCAGCCCTTCCAGTACCTGAATGTTATCGGCCCCATAGTTATTGTTAGCAGGGGGTGCTTGCACTAATTCTTCACTCATATTTTAGCTGAAAATCTTTTTTGAACAAATCCGTTAGATATCCAGCAAAAATACGGAAAATCAGGCTGAATTCCATGAAAAACAAGGATAATTTGAGGGGTGTGGACAGCCTGTGGAAAGGTCAGCCCAGCGCGCTGGACCCCACCTCGGTGAGCACCGACTCCTTGATCCCGGTAAAGATGGTTTTCCAGACCAGGTTGAAGAACGACTTCTGGGGGTCGCGGGTAAACCTGGGATGGGCCACCCGCAGGGGCTGGCCGGGGGATGGATTTTCGTTATGGAGCGCCATGAGGTTGGCCAGCAGGCTTATCAGGCCCTTTTTCCGCTTTTTCCCCTTGGCTTCTACGTCTTTCAGCATTTCAATCTTGAGATCGTTATACCGGAGGGTCACCGTGCCGGACGCGGCCCGCTCATTGCCCTTGATGTTGAAATCCAGCTCCTGTATCCGGATCGACCGGATGGCCACCTCGCCCAGGGGCCGCGTGGCGGGGTTCATCTCCCTGCCGTCCATATCGTTTAGTTTGCCGCTGACGGCGAAAGCGCCCGCGGCGCTGCCCAATGCGAAATCGAAATGGGCCTTCAGCTTGCCGGAACGCATCAGGATGGCGTGGAGGTCTACCGTGCAGTGAGGGTTCTGCTTCACCAGGGAGTCCAGGTTCGTGATATTGCGGAACGTACCCCCGGCGTTCTGGAATTCGACCTTCCCGGTTTGCCCGTTCCTGGGGTTTACTTCCGAATAGCTGACGGCAACGCCCTGAGCCTTCATTGTATCGATCCGCAGGGGCATTTCTAGTTTCATCAGCAGCTGGTTGGGGAACTGGCCGTATTTATCGCCCGGCGGCATGGGCAACCCGCGGTTGCGGTAGACGTGCAGTTCCCCGCCGTCGATACTCGCCTTGCGGATGATGGCCTGCTGCTGCAGGATGTGCCCGAGCTGGATGCCATCTGCCACTATGTTATTGAAAACCAATTGAAAACGGTCCTTCTGGGCGTCGATCACCTTGTCGAACTGGGCCTTGGTGTAACGGGGATCCAGTTCCAGTCGGCCGATGGAAATCTGCCGCGCCACGGCGTCGTAAGATATATTATTGACCCGGAGCCAGTAAAGGCTGTCTGGCGTCCGGTATTCCCACTTTTTGAGATCGACTTTGAAATCCTGGGCATAAAGGACGCGGGTAAGGTCGTTCTGGCTGATGGAATCGATGGCGAGATTTCGGAGTACCACGTCGAGATTACCGAGTTTCGTGATCTTACGGCTGCTGTCTTTCCGGATCTGCGTGAACAGCAGGCTGGTATTGGCCAGTTCTATTTCCCCGATCCGGAATTGCCGGATATTGGTAGACATGGTCTCGTAGAAGCTGCGCTTGGGCGTGGTGTCGTTGGCGCGCATATCATGGACGATGGTGAGCTCGGGATCGCGGAGGCGGAACGCGGCGGCGTCTACCTCCTTATCGAGGAAATAACGCCATATTTTCAGCCCGGACACCTGTATCCGCCCGAGTTTGGCGTTGTACAGGACTTCCGGGGCGCGTTGTTCGGCGAGGAGCCTTTCATATACGGCCGAATCGGGGAGAAAGGCGACGTTGTCGATGGCTACGCTGCCGGTGAGCAGGTTGAGGTTGATCTTGCCGTAGGCGAGGGTGTAGAGCGAATCAGACCCTTCGGCCACGTATTTCCGCAGTTCCGCGTCGAGCAGCTTTTTCCAGTGAACGCTGAGGTACCAGCCCCCGATGGTGAGGATGCCGATGAGCGTGCCGGCCATTATAAGGATGATTTTCCAGGATTTTTTCATGTGTAACCAACTGTTGCTAAATTTATACCAATTCGCGCAGAGCGTCTGACAATTGTAAGGACTTTGCCAGGATGATGCGATAATAACAATGATTCGTTACTTTTGTCCGGCTTTACATGAAAGAAATACAGGAAATATTACAATTGGCGATGGCCCAGCCCGCGATGAGCGATCAGCTGGAGCTGGCGGTAACCGAAACGGTAGCCGTGCCCGATTGCCTGGATTACACTTTGCAACGTTATGTGTACGACCGCCCGCTTCCTGTGGAAGATGTGGCCATGGTTGTTTACCAGCCTGCCAAGCGCGGCAAGAGCGCGGCCATCGAGCTGCGGTATTGCGTGGCGGGCAACAAGTACTGCCGCAAGCCGAATTGCAATGACCGCGTATGTGCGGAAGGGCATAAGGCGGCGGATTGCAGCAGCGACAAGCTGCCGTCGATCGATCTGATCACGGTGCGTTTTCATCCCGGGTTCATCCAGTCTTTGCAGAAAAGCAATACGAACAGTACGCTTTTCGAACTGCAGTCCCGCAAACCATTCATGAAAACCATCCAGCCCTGCACCAAATCGAAATCGGTGTTGGAGCAGATGGTGCATCATAACTACGAAGGGGTGTTGAAAAACATCTTTTTACAGAGCAAATCCCTCGAGCTGCTGCTCTTCAGTTCCGACCAGTTCATCCAGAACGACACGGAAGAGCGTTACGGCTGCCGTTTCCTCACCCAGATGGAAGACCGCTCGAAGATCGAGAAAGCGCGCTCTATTCTCCTGGAGCAGCTGGATGCGCCGATCACGATCCGTGAACTGGCGCGTAAGGTGGCGATGAACGAATGTTACCTCAAGAAAGGCTTCAAAGCCATGTACGGCACCACCATCTATGATTATTTCCAGAAGGAAAGAATGGAAAAGGCCCGCGGTCTCCTGTATGAAAAGGGGATGTCTGTTTCGGAAGTGGCCATGATGATGGGGTATTCCTGCATTTCACATTTCTCTACCGCCTTTAAAAAGCATACAGGCCTGAAACCCTGTGAGTTACTGCTTCGCTAAGGCGTTTTTCCCGGTACGATCATTTCTTTTCCCGATTCGATAATCCAGTTGATGGAGATAATTGCATCTTTGTATCACGATGCTGGATATCTATCTGGTTTCCTCATAAGCTTCCTTATCAGATTTGACCTAAATCGGGAAGGCTTGCGGTTAGTAAAGCCATTAAAGCGGCGCCTTATCAAACACCACTCACGACAAAGAGCGGGCGCTGCGATCCGTAAGTTTTTCCACCGTAATTTGCATAAAGCCGTTACTTTTCTGTGACGGCTTTTTTTATTTCTTCACTTGATATTTTCTCAGGAATCCTGATAGCCGCGCGGCAAATTGTGGAATGCTGCGGTAAAAATGCGGCTGTCGGGAAAATAATCTACAGCTGTTGCGCCGCGGACATGAAAATAATAATTGTTAAAATGACAGGAATGGGGGCTGAAGCGGGATAGGAGGGATGGGCAGCTGGATAATGAATCCGTATGAGGTTGAATGGGATAAGCGTGGGAGGGGGTTGGTGGAAAAGAAAAACCCCGCCCAAAAGAGCAGGGTCTGTCCTATTTATCCCTATACCTATGAAATACTTAATTATGTGTTGTGAGTACTACTAATCAACAATAGTGCCAGCATCGTTTAAGAGTACCGTTTTGGCAGCACCATTTTCTTCGATGCTAACTTTGTAGTAAGAAGCAACATCCGCTCTTTCGATTTTCCACCCTTCTTTAACAACGGCGGACGGATATTTGTTCTTCAAAGTTCCCAAAACTGTTTCGGGTACGGCGCCATTCACGTATTCGCTCCTGGTGGCAACCCATGTGCCCTCGGCATTATACTCTACTGCGGTCTTGATGCCCTCCCTGTCGAAAGAGGCGATCCAGTTACCGCTGGCGGTCTTGTTCCAGGCGGCATCGGTAGTGCCCGCATACTGGGCGTTCTGCTCGAATGCGGCCTTTACAGGAGCCGGAGCTTCTACTTTCTTAGCTGTAGTCTTTGATTTTTTGGTGGATTTCTGTTGCGAAAACGCTATGCTGGAAGTGAAGATAGCAGCGCAAAGAAGTAACGTTACTCTTTTCATAAAAGATATGGTTTTTCTCTGTTATACGGTCTTCTCTTTCAGTACCAAAACCTTGCCAAAAACGCAAAGTAAGTACAGTTTATTGTAAATTACCCAATTTCGACGGCATTTTTTTTAAAATTCCATTATTTTTTATGAACGGCAGGCCCACAGGGAATCCTCCGGCTATTTTCGTAACTTCGCAGAATTTTAATTTTCTTTCATTAACAACCAGGTGGGGTATAGATTATGTCCAGCAAATACAAGGAATATAACCAGCTGAATTTACCGCAGATAGAACAGGAAATCCGGAAGGAATGGGAACAGCACCAGATCTTCGAAAAAAGCGTCTCTAACCGCGACGGCGCCATCCCCTTCGTATTTTATGAAGGCCCCCCCAGCGCCAACGGCCTCCCCGGTATCCACCACGTAATCTCCCGCGCCCTGAAAGACCTCGTATGCCGCTACAAAACCATGAAAGGCTACCAGGTGAAACGCAAAAGCGGATGGGATCCCCACGGCCTGCCCGTTGAGCTCGGCGTCGAAAAAGCACTCGGCATCACCAAGGAAGACATCGGGAAGAAAATATCCATCGCAGCATACAACGAAACCTGCCGCAAGGAAGTACTTAAATATAAAGACCGCTGGGAAGACCTCACCCGCAAAATGGGCTATTGGGTCGACCTCCAGCGCCCCTACATCACCTTCGAAAACGATTACATCGAATCCCTCTGGTGGTGCATGCAGCAGCTCTATAAAAAAGGCCTGCTCTATAAAAGCGTTTCCATCCAGCCCTATTCCCCCGCCGCAGGCACCGGCCTCAGCTCCCACGAACTGAACCAGCCCGGCACCTATAAAGATGTGAAAGACACCACCGTCGTAGCCATGTTCAAAGCCATCGCCTCCGACAAATCCCAGTTCCTCTTCGACGCCGCCGGCGCCGGGGAAGAAGTGTTTTTCCTCGCCTGGACCACCACCCCCTGGACCCTCCCGTCCAACCTCGGGCTCACGGTCGGCGAAAATATCGACTATCAACTCATCAAAACCTTCAACCCCTACACCCACCTCCCGGTAAATGTAGTGGTGGCCAAAGACCTCGCCGGCAAATATTTCAAAGCCGACGGCGAAAACGGCGACTTCGCGGCCTGGAAGCCGGAAGATAAAATCATCCCCTGGACCGTAGTGGCCAATTTCAAAGGCCGCCAGTTGGAGAACATCCGGTACGAACAGCTGCTGCCCTTCGCCCAGCCCGAAGAAGGAGACCCCTTCCGCGTATTGCTCGGCGATTTCGTAACCACCGAAGACGGTACCGGTATCGTACATACCGCCCCCGCTTTCGGGGCAGACGATAACCGCGTGGGTAAAAAATACGGCATCGGCATCCTCACGCTGGTCGACCGCCAGGGTAAATTCACCGACAGCGTCGGCGAGTTCTCCGGCCGATACGTGAAGAACTACAAGAACGAAACTGATTATAAAGACGTTGACGTAGACATCGCCGTAAAACTGAAGAAAGAAAACCGCGCCTTCCGCGTGGAGAAATACGAACACACCTATCCCCACTGCTGGCGGACCGACAAGCCGGTGCTGTATTACCCGCTGGACGCGTGGTTCATCCGCACCACCGCGCTGAAAGACCGTATGGTGGAGCTGAACAAGACCATCCAGTGGAAACCCGCCGCTACCGGTACGGGCCGTTTCGGCCAGTGGCTGGAAAACATGGTGGACTGGAACCTGAGCCGCAGCCGTTACTGGGGCACGCCGCTGCCCATCTGGCGGACGGAAGACGGTTCCGAAGAAATCTGCATCGGATCCATCGCGGAGCTGAACGAGGGGATCCGCAAGGCCAATGAAGTGCTGGGCGGGGATGTGAACAAGGCATACCTGCACGATGGCATCCTGGACCTGCACAAACCTTATGTGGACGAGATCATACTCGTGAGCCCGTCTGGCAAGCCCATGCGCCGCGAGCCCGACCTGGTGGACGTGTGGTTTGATTCCGGGGCCATGCCTTATGCGCAGTGGCATTATCCATTTGAGAATAAAGCCAATATCGATAACGGTCAGGCCTTCCCGGCTGATTTCATTGCCGAGGGCGTGGATCAGACGCGCGGTTGGTTCTATACCCTGCATGCGCTGGGTGTGATGCTGTTTGATAATGTAGCGTATAAGACCGTGGTTTCCAACGGCCTGGTGCTGGATAAAGACGGTAACAAGATGAGCAAGCGCCTGGGCAATGTGGTGGACCCGTTCCAGACCATCGACCAATATGGCGCAGATGCCACCCGTTGGTACATGATTACCAATGCCTCGCCCTGGGATAACATGAAATTCAATGTGGAGGGTATCAAGGAAGTGCAGCGCAAGCTGTTCGGGACCCTTTACAACACTTACAACTTCTTCGCGATGTACGCCAATCTGGACGGGTTCCGTTTCCAGGAAAAGTACATCCCGCTGGCAGAGCGTCCCGAGATCGACCGCTGGATCATTTCTGTGCTGAACTCGCTGGTGAAGCAGGTGACGGGCAATATGGACGAGTATGAGCCTACCCAGGCTGGCCGTGCGGTGCAGGAATTCGTGGACGAGCACTTAAGTAACTGGTACGTAAGGCTCTGCCGCCGCCGTTTCTGGAAAGGGGAGTATGAGCACGACAAGATCAGTGCGTTCCAGACGCTGTATGAATGCCTGGAGATGGTGTCGCAGCTGATGGCGCCGGTATCGCCGTTCTTCTCCGACTGGTTGTATCGCAACCTGAACGCAGTCAGCGGTTTACGTCCGGAAACATCCGTGCACCTGTCAACTTTCCCGGAAGTCAACGAAGGGGCGGTGGATACGGAGCTGGAAGAAAGGATGCAATTGGCGCAGGATATTTCGTCGCTGGTCTTGAGCCTGCGGAAAAAGACCAACATAAAGGTGCGGCAGCCGTTGCAGAAAATCCTCATTCCGGTTACGGACCCGCATATGAGGGGTCAAATCGGCCTTGTGGAGCACCTGATAAAAAGTGAAGTGAATGTAAAAACAATTGAGTATCTTACAGAAACGGAAGGGTTTATCAAGAAAAAGATTAAGCCGAACTTCAAGTCCCTGGGTACAAGGATGGGTGCGAAAATGAAGGCTGTGGCGGCCGCGATAGGAGGGATGACGCAGCACGATATCGCTACATTGGAAAAGTCCGGGGAATTTGGCTTGACAATTGATAATGAACCTGTTCTGATTGTTTTGACAGATGTTGACATCATTTCGGAAGATATTCCGGGTTGGACAGTAGCCAATAAGGGTATGTTAACCGTGGCCCTGGATATTACCATTTCACCTGAATTATTGGACGAGGGCAATGCTAGAGAGCTGGTGAACCGCATTCAGAAGATACGGAAGGACAGTGGTTTTGATTTAACTGACCGTATCAGCGTGAAAGTACCGGACGTTCCGTCCCTGAAATCGGCGTTAATGAACTTTAATGACTATATTTGCACGGAAATTTTGGCAGATAGCCTGGAAATAGTGCCGCAATTGCAGGAAGGAACGGAGGTAGAAGTTAACGAATTTAAATTCAACGTATTAGTTAACAAAAAAAGCTAATCCCATGGCAACAAAGAAGAAGGTTGCTGGTAAGACTACTAAGAAGGCGGCTCCTGCGAAGAAAGCGGTAGCGAAGAAAGCGGCAGCGCCGAAGAAGGCAGCGGCCAAAGCTGCGCCTGCCAAGAAGAAGCCGGTAGCTGCGCCTAAGAAGGCGGCAGCGAAGAAACCCGCGGCTAAAGTTGTAAAACCCGCTCCGAAGAAAGCAGCCGCCAAGAAACCAGCAGTGAAGGCAACCTCTTCCAAGAAAGCCGTACCGGCCAAAAAGCCGGCTGCAGTAGCGAAGAAAGCGGCAGCTCCCGTGAAGAAGACGGCTGTTAAGGCAGCTCCTGTCGCGAAGAAGCCTGCTCCAGTCGCAAAAGCTCCCGTAAAAAAATCGGTGAAGGCCGTAACCGTGAAAGCGGTGCCGGTACCCGCACCCAAAACCAAGAAAGCGCCGGCGGCCAAAACCCCGGTTGCGCAGAATGGGCCGATTATTGCTAAACCCGTAGAAAAAGTAGATATAATGGCAAAGAGCAAACAGGAAAAATCAGAAAAAGAGCCGGTAAAAAAGGCCAAAGCAGAAGAACCTGCGAAACGGGTTGCTGAGAAACCTGCAGGAAAAACAACTTCCCGCTCCGCCGGAAGCTCCCGTTCTTCCTCCGCCAAACCGGTGGCATATGTGCCGGAATTCACCAAGTCCGTTCTCGATCAACCCGAGGCCCCGACTGGCCCGATATATCGCTACAGCGACCCCGAGTTGCAGGAATTCAAGGAAATCATCCTGAAGAAACTGGAAGCCGCCAAGAAAGAACTGGTGTTCCTCCAGGGCCTCATCACCCGGAAAGACGAAGCCGGCACCGATGATACCGAGAACAAATACATGAGCATGGAAGACGGCTCCGGTTCCCAGGAACGTGAGCAGCTCAACCAAATGGCCAGCCGACAGATCCAGTTTATCGACCACCTCGAGAAAGCACTCGTGCGTATCGAAAACAAAACATACGGCATCTGCCGCGAAACCGGCAAGCTCATCGAAAAAGCCCGTCTGAAAGCAGTGCCGCATGCGACCCTCAGCATCGAAGCGAAACTCGCTAAAAGCAAATAACCGTCAGGCAGAAAATAATGGAAAGGCCGTCCGGATGGACGGCCTTTTTTATGCGGCTGCCATCTCTGTACAGTGGCTTAGTTATGTCCATTGATCAAACTGACCACCACCTGAATGAATACATCCTTCTCCGCAGGATCACTTTCCGCTATCATCAGCGTTAACGCTACCAGAGAATTATCGGAGATACGCCGATTCCCGTCTTTTTTGTATAGGATATTGTTCCTGTCCATGTACCATACCAGTAAAAATGCGGCTATCCGTTTGTTCCCGTCGGAAAAAGAGTGGTTTTTAACGATGAAATATAACAAATGTGCCGCCTTCACCTCAATGCTCGGGTATAAGTCTCTTCCGTCAAAAGTTTGATTAATAGACGCAAGGGAACTGCGGAAGGACATGTCTTTTTCGTTCCCAAACAGCGCGTTCGAAGGATACCTGTTCTTTAACAATGCAACCACTTGAATGGCGTCCTCATAAGTCGGCGTATATACAATTTTGCGACTTGTATGCTCTTCCGGAATCTGCTGGTGATCATATTTGTCAAGTACATCCAGGGCATAGGAGTAATCATTTAGCAAACTGATCAACCCGGCAGACTCATCATTCGTCAACCGGTGATTATCCATCAACCTCCCCATAATCTGAATCGTGTTTTTTAACGCATTCAAATTGCGCTCATG
>NZ_CALNBI010000205.1 GCF_937874145.1 uncultured Chitinophaga sp.
GCAAAGTGTTCCAAATACACCTTTTTCCCATTCTGCAAAATCGTAAAATCGGGTTTGTATCGACGGTAATCCAGGTTCGCAGTATCAAATTCATAGGGATATTCGTACTCATATTCTATACTATTAAACAAGAGAAAATTCGCTATCCTACACTCCTCGATACTCTTCACGACTTCCATTTTGTAGGTCTGCCTCCCATTGAACCGGGTTTCCTTCAGTTTATAGCTCCTGAAATTTTTGTCTTTCAGATACTGTATATATTCGCCCTGGTTGTTAAATTCGAACTGCGACTTTTCAGGCTTGAGAAACCCGGTAAAATATGCCGTCACCTTATCCAGAAAACGGCCATCCTTCAGTAATGTTTCAAAGCAATTTAAAAGAAAGGTTTTGAATTGATTTTCATCAAAGATGCTGGGTTGCTTATTTTCGCATCCTGTAATAATATCTTTTCCAAACTTGTGAAATGTTTTTGCTTCAACGCCATTTATATTAATCCTGCCCGCGAGCGTTGCGGCAGATTTATTCGTGAATGAAATGAGCAGAATTTCATCCGGTGATACTTTATAGCGATCCAATACATAATTTACCTTACCCACGATGGTGGTTGTTTTACCAGAGCCAGCACCCGCAATTACCAGGTTATTGTCCTCATCCGTCACCACGGCAGTACGCTGCTGCCCGTCAAGCTTTCTACCTTCAACATTATCGAAAAAAATATGATATTGCTCAAGCTCTTTCGCAATAAAAGCAGCATTGAAACCAGTCCTCAATTTATCTGCATGCAGGAAATATTCGTTGAATGTTTTAATAGATTTTACTTCCTCGGAAGTCAATTGAATAGCTTCAACGGACTTGCCCTGTAATTCATCAAACAGGTTCTTCTGTTCGTTTTTCCAGATTGTCAATTGGTAGTTGGAGAAGTAACCCGTATTGTGGTCCAGGTGCTGTGAAAACGCTGTTACTGCGGAAGTAATGTCGCCGATTTTCGACCTGAAGAAGGAATAGCTTCTTTGCCTGGCAAGCTCCCTTTCCTTCTCCTCATATGCTTTACGTTTACGCAAACGCTCATGACGTTTGTAAATCAACCAAATACCTGTCACGGCCAGTAAAACCAAAGGGATAATTGAAGGGACATCTTTCATAGTGGGTTCGACTATTAAATCCGTTCCGGCCAGTCCCTCGAATCACATAGGCGAACGTCATGTATCAAACTGGCCTCAAATTATTAATTAACATATTAAATATACTAATAAATGTGAATAAGTTTACCTAATCCGGTTTGTCCGCAAAGCACCTCCCAAAAAGAAAGCCGCCCGTTACGGCGGCTTTCAGCTCTTGAGGCGCGGAGGCGGGTGACCTCCGGGGTTTATTTTACATTCTCGAAAAGTGTCCAGTCGATGCAGAAAAGCTGGCCCTGGTTGCCGGGATTGCGGAAAACGAACCAGAGGTCCAGGCGGGCGTTGCTTTCCAGTACGGGAGCAGTCAGCTCCACCCATTCTCCATTCCCGGCGGGTACGTTCAGCTCGCAGACCCAGGGGCCGTCTTTCGACCCAACCCGCAATTCCAGGGTGCCGCCGGCGCCCTGCTGCATCACGCGGAAGCGGGCGCGCTTTACGCCGGTGAGGTCGATGTTTTTGAACATGAAATAGCTGCCGTCGCGGGCTACGCCGTAGCTCAGGAGCTCATTGATATAATTCAGGAAACGGATATTCCCGTCTACATCCCGCTCTTCCGCTTCCAGCTTCGGATGGCGGAGCATGACGAACTGCTGGCCCGTCAGCGCCTCGATGCCATTGGCGCCGCCATCGGTATAACGGGCATGGAGCAGGTAGACGCCGGAGGCGGGTTTGCCGATGTGGTCCTTCAGCACGAGGGTGCCCTGCGCCTGCAACCCGGCGCCCGTATTCTTCAGCGACAAAATGTAATCCACGATCATCTTCGCTTCTTCCACCGCCATACCCGGGTGGGCGCTCATCGGGCGGTTGCCCCATACGCCGCTGCCCCCGCGGATCACTTTATCGGCCAGCAAGGCCGTGTTTTTATCGGTATGCGCATACTTCCCGGCGATGTCCATCAGGCTGGGCCCAACAGAGGCGCTGTTTTCGGTATGGCAGGCCTTGCAGTCCTGCGAATAAAAGAGCTCCTTCCCTTTCGGCGCGGGCATTGCCCCGCCCTGCGTCAGCACACCGGCCATATCGCGGCCGTATGGGATGAAACTGAAGCCCACGGCTACTTTCTCCGGTGCAACCGGACCGTCTTCCGGATCGGTAACGGTCACTTTGTAAGGGAAGGGGGCGTTGTCCCAATAGAAAGACTTATTGGCTTCCGAACTGATCTCTACGGAGGGCGGCGTGTTGCCGGCTTTGATGTAAAGCGATGCGGTGTCGAAGGCTTTGTGATCGTCCGTCACCGTCAGCATCACCTTGTGCACGCCGGGCGTTTTGAAAGTATGGGCGATCACCGAATCGGTATACTCCTGCCCTTCGATGTTCCAGGTATAATGCAGTGCATCGTTGCGGTCGGGATCGGAGGAACTTCCGGCAGAAAACTGTACCGTCATGGGTGCGGGGCCGGCCAGCTTATCGGCCGCGATCCCCGCTACCGGCCGGCGGTTGCCCGCGGCGTAGGTGATGCGGACCAGGCGCGCGTCCATGTTGCGGGAAAACCAGTTGGTGCCGTATTCCAGCATGTAGATAGCCCCGTCGTCCGCAAAACGCAGGTCGATGGGCGCGGCGGGCTCCAGGTGGTCGAGGAAGGGCTCCATGCGGAGATAGCGGTGATCCTTGTCGAAGGTGACCGCCATGATCCACCGGCGCACCCAGTCGTAGATGAGCAGCTTGCCGTCGTAGTAATCGGAAAGTTTGTATTCGGCATTGACGAACTGGTCGGCATAATACACCGGCCCCGCCATCACGCTCTGCCCGCCTTTCCCTACCAGCGGGAATTTGGCGGAGGGCCCGTCGCCAAACCAGATCATGGCCGGCTGCGCGGGCGGCAGTTCACGAATGCCTTTGTTGTTGGGGGATGCGTTGATGGGTTTAGCAGGGTCCAGCTTCGGGCCTTCGGTCTTGGTCGCGAAGTTCCATTTGGGCAAGCCTTCGTTCTCACCCAGGAAGTACGGCCATCCGAAAAATCCCGGCTGGCGGGCCTGGTTGATTTCGTCATAACTGATGGTACCCTCGCTGCCGGGCACTTTGGTATCCGGCCCTACGTCGCCCCAATACACGTATTGGTTTTTCCTGTCGACGCTGAAGCGGAAAGGATTGCGGCATCCCATGACGTAGATCTCCGGGCGCCCGCGGGAACCGTCTTTCGGGAACAGGTTGCCGTCGGGGATGGTATACGTGCCGTCGGGCATGATGCGGATGCGGAGGATCTTGCCGCGGAGGTCCGCCGAGGAAGCGGAGGTGGCCTGGTCGTCGGCCAGTTCGTGGCCGGGGCGCTCGTCTACCGGCGTATATCCTTCCGTTTCTTCGGCATTGGTATTGTCGCCGGTGGAAAGATACAGCAGCCCGTCGGCCCCGAATTCCATATACCCCGCCGAGTGGCAGCAGTATTTGCGTTGCGTGGGGATTTCGAGGATGGTCTTTTCCGTTTCGGGGAGTAGTTTCCGGTCGCGCATTTCCATGCGGGTGAGGCGGCTGACGTGGCGGTCGCCGGCTACCGCGTAATAGAAATACACGAAATGATTTTTGCCGAATGCGGGATCAAGGGCCACGCCGAGAAGGCCGTCTTCCAGCCCGCTGTAAACGTTGAACTGCGCGAGGGTGACTACATCTTTTTCGCGGCTGCGGTAGAGTCGTACCGCGCCTTTGCGTTCGGCGAAGATGACGTCGTTGCCGGGGAGGACGGCCAGCTGGAGGGGTTCATCCAGGCCCTGCGCCAGCATCGTATAGGTATAACGGTTATTTTCCGGGACGGCGGGTGTGGTGCAGGCGGAATAGTCGAGCCCTTTCGCCTGGTCCCCGGCTTGCTGCAACACCTTTTCCAGTTCAACGGGCGCGGCCATGAAAACGCGGTCGTTGTCTGCCAGGGCGTCCAGCCAGGGCCAGCCTTTCACTGCGAATGCGGAATCCTTCACCACGGCCCAGGTGCCGCCGGCTTCGAGGTACCGTTGCAGGGCGTTGAGCTGACGGTGGTCGAGGGAGTCGGGGTACGACCATGCGGTAACGATGGTACGGTAATGCTGCAGGGAATCCGGGTGCAGGAAGGTTTTATTTCCTTCCACCAGTTCCCATCCGTTGGCTTCCGCCGTGGCTTTGGCGACGGCGGCGATGGTTTCCGCGCTGCCCGTGGATGGCAGCAGCAATACTTTGTTTCCGGGCGATTTACGCGAGCAGGCGGCTAAAGCCAGCAGGCACGCGAACATCCATAATTTTCTCATGAAGTGCATCTATAATTTACCGGGACGTGGTCCGGCTTCCTTTTACTTGTCCAAACTTCGCTTCCTGGCAGTGGTGGTTCCCGGCCATACGCTTCCCTGCCGGTATTGCGACCGGGCACGGCTGGATGGCGAAACACAACTTCCGTTGCGGCCTGATATAAGTGAATGAAACCTCTGCACACAATAGTTACAGACAAGTGCGGTGCTCAACGGATGATCGCAACTTCCCCTGCACACGGCAGCCGGTAATAAACGTGGACTGCTGCCGTACCCGCTAAAAATAGAAAATAAATTTAAAAACCCTGCAACCCGGATGAATTGTTTTTGCCGATGGCAAAGAAAAAGGTGGAGCGGCAAATGAAGATTTGCGCCCTGTATGCTATTTCACTTAACACGTATCTAATCAGCAATTATTCTGAACGGTCGTTGCCGATCTCGTGCAGAGTGAAGTCTATCATCCAAGAATTTCAGTGCAGGGATCGGGATACGGGGCCAGTTCGATGAGTTGTTCCGGCAGCGGCCCCTGCTGCCAGGCGCTGTGCAATGCCAGCGCGGCTCCCAGTGCGGTGGCCTGCGGCACCTGCGCCGCATATACTTCCATGCCGCGGAACTGGATCGCCAGCATCTGCATGAACACGTCGTTCTTCCCGAATCCCCCGTCCACGAATATCTTTCCGACCGGCGCGCCTGCCAGCACCAGCGAAGTGGAGCGGTATTGCGCCGATACGAGATCATGCATCAATTGATGGTAAGCTTCCGCATCCGAACGGAACTCCGTGAGGTCGCGCGCGGCGAAGTCTCCCGCCGGCCGCATTTTTTCCATCAGCGCCGCTTCGAAGGGCACCGACTGGTAATGCGCGGGCTGGCGGTTGAAATGTTCCGCAATTCTGGCTACTTCCCGCTCATGTACATACCCCGAAAAGAGGCGCGAAGCTTTCACGGGGCGCCCGTCGAAAGACAGGTAGCACAGGCAATCCTGCTCCAGCTCTTCCGCCGTAAGGGCCGTAGCATTGAACGGATTGAGGGTGATGCACCAGGTGCCCGTCGAGATCAGGGCAAAGGGCTCGCGGAACTGCAGCAGGTAAGGGATCAGTGCGGCGGAGGAATCATGCAGCCCCGGCCCCACCGGGATTTCCTTGCCGCTGATTTGCCCGTTCACTACCGTCCCTGCATCGCGCAGCGGCGCCATAACGCCTTCCAGCCCTTCGTTGCGCACCCAGCCGTGGTAGGTGTTCCGTTCAAAATCCCACATCGCGGTATGGCATCCGATGCTGGTAATATCCGCGCAGGCATCGCCGGAGAGCAGATAACTGACGTATTGCGGCAGGTGCAGCGCATGTTTTACTTTGGCGAACACCTCCGGACGCCCGGCCTGCAGGCGGAACAGCTGCAGGCCTGAATTCAGGCTGTCCAGAGCGGGAGAAGCGGTTTGCCGGGAGAATGCTGCCTTTCCGCCATATCGTGCGTATAACCGTTCCCGTAAATGCTCCGGGTACGATTTGAGATAATTGTAAAGCGGCGTGAGCGGCTTGCCTTCGGCATCGATATAGACGAGGCTGGCGCCATAGGCGGAAACGTTGACGGCGCGCACGTCCACACCGGGCATGGCCAAAGCTTCCTCCAGCGACGACTGCACGAAATCGCGCAGGCTGTGGATGCATTCGCAGGGGTCCCCGTCTTCGTCGGCCGTTTCCGGGAGGCGCGCATTCTTCTCATGCACCACGCGGTAACTTTCGTTGAAGAGGAACAACTTCTTATTGGTTTTGCCGATGTCGAGCACGGCGATAACGGGAATCTTCGTCATGGTTTATAAGCCTGTAGCGATGGTAACAAGCCCCCTCCTGCGGATAAGCCCCGCCCGCACCTGCTCCCCGCGGTACACGGAAAGCGGTTCCAGGGCGCCGCCTGCGCGGAGGCGCGCTTCGGCTACCAGCGGGCGGACGTCCGTCCGGTACGCCTGTTGCAATATTTCCTGAGCCGCCACCACGTCGTTGCGTTCCTGTGCGGCGCTGAGTGCTTTGCGGTCTACCAGCAATGCCTGGGAATAAGCGATCTGTATCGCTTCCACGGACTGCAGCAGATCTTCCAGCGGGTCTTTCACATTATGCGAGGCGTCTATCATCCAGCCTAAATCGGTGGCGTGTTTCATACCGCGCGCATTCATACCGTCAACCAGTTCGCAGAAAATCAGGAATAGCTGGTAGGGTTTGATGCTGCCGACAGTGAGGTCGTCGTCGCCGTATTTGGAATCGTTGAAATGGAAACCGCCCAGCTTGCCTTCCATGAGCAGCAGCGCCACGATCTGTTCGATGTTGGCGTTAGGGAGATGATGGCCCAGGTCCACCAGCGTATAAGCCTTGGGGCCGAGCTTGGAGGCGTAGAGCAGGGACTGGCCCCAGTCGCCCACGGTGGTCGAATAGAAGTTCGGTTCGAAGGCTTTGTACTCCACGAACATCTTCCAATTGTCGGGCAGCTCGGCGTAGATCTCGCTCAATCCTTCGAGCGTATTTTCGAACGCTTTGCGGAAGCTGAGCTGGCCGGGGAAGCAGGAGCCGTCGGACAGCCAGACGGTGAGCGATTCCGATCCCAGGGCGATGCCGTGGCGGATCACTTCGATGTTATGTTCGATGGCTTGCTTGCGGATATCGCGGTTCACATTTTGAAGGGAACCGAATTTGTAGCTGTGCTCCTGGCCGGGCTGGTCCTGGAAGGTGTTGGAGTTCATGGCGTCGAACTTCAGCCCGTGTGCGGCGGCCACGGCGCGGATATGCGCGGGGTCTTCCGGGATATCCCAGGGGATGTGGAGCGAGATGGCGCCGCTGGCGCGGTTGAGGCGATGCAGCAGGCCGATGTCTTCGATTTTTTCTTCGAGGTTGCGGGGCTCGCCGCCTGCGGGGAACCTGCCGAAGCGGGTACCCCCGGTGCCGAGGGCCCAGCTGGGTATCGCGATCTGGAATTCGCCGAGCTGGGAAATGATATCCGCCGCATGGGGGATCTCACCCTGGAGAAATGCCAGCGCCCGCTCATGTTTGCGGAGCGACTGGCTATTGTAACCGTCTATCTTATTCTGGTCGATTTGCATGGTGTACTATTTTTATCTGACGAAAGCCATGGCTACGCCGCCGTCTACATTCAGCACGTTGCCGGTCGCTTTCTGCAATAATCCGCCTACAAAAGCAAAGCAGGCATCCGCGATATCCTCCGGGAGGATCACCTGGTTGAGCAGCGTGCGCTTCGCATAGTATGCGGGCAGCTCTTCCACCTTCACGCCGTATGCTTTGGCCCTTCCTTCCGCCCATGCGCCGGCCCAGATGGTGCTGTCGGCGATCACGGCGTCGGGGTTCACCACGTTCACCCGGATGCGGTCTTTCCCCAGCTCCGCCGCATTGAGGCGGCTGAGGTGCAGCTGCGCGGCTTTGGCGGAACCGTACGCGGCATTGTTGGGGCCGGATACGAGGGCGTTCTTGCTCACGATGTTCAGCACATCGCCGCCGAGGTTTTGCTTGCGCATCACATCCACGCCCGACTGGGTGACGAGGAACTGGCCTTTCACGAGTACATCGTACAGTAGGTCCCAGTCTTTCTCAGTATGCTCTTCCAGCGGTTTGGAGATGGAGAGCCCTGCGCAGTTCACCACGATGTCCATCCCGCCGAATGCCAGTGCAGCGGTATGGTAAGCGTTGGATACGTTGCCGGCGTCTTTCACGTCGAGCACTGCGGCGGCGCAGGTATCTTTCCCAAATTCCTTTTCGAAAGATGCTTTGGCTTCGGCGAGGCGGTCTGCGTTGTTATCGCTAAGCACAACTACGGCGCCTTCCTGTGCAAACTTCCGGGCGATGGCCTTCCCGATGCCGCCTGCGCTGCCCGTTACCAGGGCGATGCGGCCGGTGAGGGCCTTGGGCTTCGGCATGCGTTGCAGCTTTG
>NZ_CALNBI010000206.1 GCF_937874145.1 uncultured Chitinophaga sp.
GGTTGTCCAGCACGGCGCGCAGCATGGCGATGGTGCCTTTGCCGTAACGCGTCACGTAGAGATTGCCTTCACGGTCGGTTTTCATACCGTCGAAGCCGAAATCGGGGAACTCGGCGAAAAGGCGTTTGTTGGAAATGTTGCCGGCTTCATCCACGTCGAATTTCCAGATTTTGCGCTGTACGCTTTCATTTACGTAGAGGATTTTTTCGTCGGGGCTGAGGCAGATGCCGTTGGTGGTACCCATATTGCCGTCGAGAAGCGTGGGCGTACCGTCGGGATCAATGCGCCAGATCTGGCCGGTGCCGCTCTTCCAGTTGGGATCGGATGCGAAAAGCTGGCCTTTGGCGTTGATGCAGAAATCGTTGGGTTGATTGAATTTACCGGAATGGCAGAAAACGCTGATGTCGCGGGTTTTCATGTTGACTTTCAGGATGTTATGCCCCACGAAATCGGCCAGCAACATATTGCCCTGCCGGTCGAAGACGATGCTGTTGGCGATACTGCTGTCCGGCAGCTGCACAAACACGGAACCACGGCCTGTATGCGGGCTGATGAGGCCCACGGTGCCGTCGTGCTTGAAATTCACTACGAAAAGCCGGCCCCGGCTATCGAAATTCGGCCCTTCGATATTGGTGGAAAACATGTTTTCCTTCGTAAGGTCATGGGCGATGTAAGGTACGTTCTGCGCAGATACCGTAGTCGTAAACAGTGACAGGAGGACAGTTGCAAGGCATTTCATTCCGGTAAATTAATTTTTTTGCCGTAAAATGGGAAATGCCCCTAATTTGCAGCCCGTATGATTCATGTATCGGATATCAAAGACCTGGAACTGCTCACCATCCACAAGGTAGGCAATGGTAATAACGACGAGCCCCTGGTGCTTTCCCAGCAACCGCTCGAACTGCAGGACGAAACCATCGGCACCCTGCTCCTCAGCTATTTCATCCAACCCTTCGCCAACGCGGCTGAATATTTCCGCTTCACCCACGAAGCCGATATCCAGCTCAACGAAGTCTACAAATATTGCAGCCTCATCTTCGAAAACAAGGATAATTTCCAGGACCAGTCCGTCAACATCGCCAAACATCTCTATAAACATTCCACCCACCCCAAGATCAAGGGCGGGGAATTATACATTACCCATTTCAGCAAATGCCAGGTCGACGGCGAGGAAGTGGAAGCCATCGGCATCTTCAAATCCGAAAACCGCGACACCTACCTGAAAGTCTTCCTCAACGACGACAACTACCAGCTCAACTACGACGACGGTATCAACATCAATAAGCTCGACAAAGGCTGCCTCATCTTCAACGTAGAGCAGGAAGAAGGCTTCAAGGTGAGCATCGTGGACAGCATCAGCAAGCAAAATGAAGCCGTGTACTGGAAAGACGCCTTCCTGCAGGTGCAGCGCCGCGAAGACAGCTATCACCAGACCGAAACGATGGTGGACCTCTGCCAGCAATTCATCCAGAAAAAGCTGCCAGAAGAGTTCGAAATGTCGCGTATCGACCAGATCGAGCTGCTGAAAAAATCAGCCACTTACTTCAAGGAAAAGGAAGAATTCAAAATGGATGAGTTCGCGGAAGAAGTGCTGGGCCACCCTGATGCGGTGGATGCCTTCCGCGATTACCGCGAACATTATAAAAATGAATACAAACTCGACGTGCCCGACGAGTTCGAGATCAGCAATCCCGCTTTCAAAAAAGGGCAGAAATTCTTCAAAAGCATCCTCAAACTCGACCGCAACTTCCACGTGTATGTGCACGGCAACCGCGAGCTGATCGAGCGCGGGTACGACGAAGAGCGCCAGATGCAGTATTACAAATTGTATTTCGAGGAAGAAAAGTAGGCGTTATTCATCGAGCTGCTGCTGCAGTTTGTCCAGCTCGTGCAGGGCGCGGATGATCTGTGCGTCGTAGGGGTTTTTCCCTTCGGCCAGCGTTCTGTAATTCCAGTCGAAAAGCTGGCGCTGCGTGGTATAGATTTTACGCAGGATGCGGTTTTGCCGCCGGGAATCGGGCGGCAGCCGCATGCTATCTACCTGGTCCATGATGCGGAGGTTTTCGTCCATATAATAAATGGCGTAATTCTGCAGCCATTTCATGCGGTCTTCGTTGGTACGCGCGGTGTATGCGCCGGAAGCCAGGAGGTAGTTCTGGTCCATCTGGTCGCGCTTGGCAAGATAGGTTTTGACATCCCTGGGCGCCAGGAAGTAGGCGGTGGTGAAAATGGCGGTACTCACGGCCAGGCCCAGCCCGACCGACATGGTTTTTTGTTGTGAAGAGGCGCCGGGGCGGAGGGAGGGGAGCCATAGCAATCCCAGCATCAATCCGCTGAACAGGCCGCCAAAGTGCGCGGCGTGGTCGTAATTCGTAGAAAAGAAGATGGATGCGAGGTTCATGACCAGGTAAATCCCGATGCTGACCAGCAGGGCTTTGCGTTCGCGCGGCTCGATGAATTGATGGAACAGCAGGGCAAGAATGAACCCGAAAAGCCCGAAAACAGACGCCGAAGCACCCAGCGACGGCGTGATATCGTACCACCAGAGGCTGGCCAGCGCGCCGCCGATGCCGCATAGGAGGTACACGATGGCGAACCGGGCCCTTCCGAGCAGGGGCTCCAGGTAAATGCCGCACATCATCACCGCGTACATATTGAAAAATAGGTGAAACAGGTTCGCGTGCATGAACCCGGAGGTGACCAGCCGCCAGGGCTCCCCGAAGAGCGTGAGCGGTTTGTAGTTGGCGCCTACTATTTCCAGGGCGTCGCCGGCGGGCGTCCAGCCGCTGCTGGCGGGGAACAGCCATTTGTTGGTCAAGATGAGGAACACCAGCGCATTGAGCACGATGAGGATCGGCGTCACGAAGTAGCCTTTCACGGGTTTGAATACCTGCGTGAAACCATTCACCACGCGGCGGCTCCTCGTCAGGTGGACCGTTTCCCCTTCCGGCCGGATAAACTGCCGGCGTTCTTCAGCCGCTGCATGGAGTTCTTCAGGAGAAATCGCCGCATCGATGGTATGCAGTGCGCGCAACAAGCGGATCACGTTCTGGCGGTTACGCCCGAAATCCAGGATCTGCACGCCGGTAGACACGCTGAACAGCTCGATCTCGTCGCCGGAGAAGTCGATGCTGACCTGTTCGTTCCAGGACCGTAGGCTGAACGGGGTGAAAGCAGTGAGGCTGTCGGGGGTGGCGGTGCCAACTTCCCATTCGAGGCTTTCGGCCGCGAGCCAGAAAAGGATGAGCCGTTCCTCCGTATTGCGGTGGGAGAGCGTGGTGTAGGTGCTATATCGGGGCGGAAAGCCGATCATGATATAATAAAAAGAGAGACGCACCACTGTGCGTCTCTGCTATATTACGAAAGTACTTGAAAATTATTGTTTGTTTTCCGGTTTGGGATCGCGCGGTTCGCGGGGTTCCCTCGGCGGGCGTGGCTCGCGTGGCTTCTGTTCGCCTCCGCGGTTGTCAGGCCTGGGTTCGCGGGGAGGGCGGTTTTCGCGTGGCTTTTGTTCACCGCCGCGGTTGTCGGGCCTGGGTTCGCGGGGCTTCTGGTCGCCACGGTTTTCGCGTGGTTTCTGTTCGCCGCCACGGTTGTCCGGACGCGGTTCGCGCGGTTTTTGGTCGCCGCGGTTTTCGCGTGGCTTCTGTTCACCGCCGCGGTTGTCGGGCCTGGGTTCGCGGGGCTTTTGATCGCCTCGCTCACGGCCTTTTTGCTCGGGTCGTCCGCCTTGCCGGGGTTGCTGTTGACCGCCCTGGCGCGCCTGTTGTTCGCCGCCTTTGCCTTTTTCCCGTTGTTGCTGCTGATCCTTTTGCTGCTTTTCGCGGTTTTTCGCTTTGCGCTTCTGGGATGCTTTTTCGAGGGAGCGGAGGCTGATCTGGCCAACTACGTCGGCAAATCCGAGATCGGCTTCCTTATTCGGTTTGGAGGTCACCACTTCCACCGCTTTCAGCTCATCGGGGCGGATGCCCTGCATGTTAAGCTGGCGGATTTCCTTCACGCGGGAAATGGTGAGCGGGTATTGTTTATTGCTGTTGTCGTAGGAATACCACATCAGGTTCTTGAAGATGTCCCTTTTCTGCAGCGAAGCTTTACCGGTAGAGGTTTCGATTACATCGCAGTCGTCTGGGAAATCCTTCAGGGCGTCGAGATAGGTATCCAGTTCGTAGTTCAGGCAGCATTTCAGGCGGCCGCACTGGCCGGAAAGCTTTGCCTGGTTGATGGAGAGGTTTTGGTAACGGGCGGCAGTCGTATTTACCGATTTGAAGTCGGTCAGCCAGGTGGAGCAGCACAATTCGCGGCCGCAGGAGCCGATACCGCCTACTTTTCCGGCTTCCTGGCGGGCGCCGATCTGGCGCATTTCCACCTTCACCCGGAATTCGGAAGCATATACTTTGATCAGCTCACGGAAATCGACACGGTCGTCTGCCGTGTAGAAGAAAGTCGCCTTACGGCCGTCCGCCTGGATTTCCACTTCTGCGAGTTTCATTTCCAGGCCCAGGTTGCGGGCGATGGCGCGAGCTTTAATGAGGGCGTCGCGTTCGCGGTTTTTGTTCTCCGACATGCGGTTCATGTCGTCGTTCGAGGCGCGGCGGAGCACTTTTTTCACTTCGGGCGTATCTTCTACCCGTCGCTTCTTCATCTGCAGCTTCACCAGTTCCCCGGTGAGGTTGACCATGCCAACGTCGAAACCGCTGATTCCTTCCACGGCCACCATTTCGCCTTTTTCAAATTGCTGTTTGGTGG
This sequence comes from uncultured Chitinophaga sp., assembly GCF_937874145.1. Taxonomy (GTDB): domain Bacteria; phylum Bacteroidota; class Bacteroidia; order Chitinophagales; family Chitinophagaceae; genus Chitinophaga. The sequence goes on from NZ_CALNBI010000206.1 coordinate 4,747, forward strand.
AATTCCTGAAAAAATCTTTGCGACTACCGTTATTAAAACTTACTTCTAAAATATCGAATGGTGCTAAACTATCACTCAAGGGAATATTGGAAAGCCAGTCGAAGACATTGAGGCGGTTACATCCGCCGCTGCTGCAGCCTCCATTACTTTTGCATCCCGCCGGCTTCCCCTCTGCACCCGTACCACATCCGGCACAAGCCATATTATTATGTTTATTAATTTAAAAAATGTTGATCCCTGGGACCCAGGTGACTAAAAGTACGCATTTACTTTCAATATCAAAAGGGCTGTATAGGGAAATAGCCGGTCAAAGGTACGTTAATTTGTTGACAGCTAAACAGGCAGGGGCCGCCCCTTAAAGATGTACTGCAGCCTGATGGAGAGCGCATGAAACAGGATTTTCCCGTTAGCATTCCGCTCGATATGGTAAAACGCGTTGTCGAGCTCCTCCATGATCAGGCTCATCTGCCCCAGGTTGGCCAGTTTTTTCAGTTTTTCGGCGAAATCGATCTCTTCCGCGGAAAACGCCAGTTGCGCGGGATCCATGTACTGGACGCGCAGGCTGTGCTCCAGCACGTTGATGAAATACCGGAGGAACTGCTTCTGGTTCTCGCGGCCCATTTTGGCGCTGGCGATATGATCCACCCATTCCTGGAGCCCCGCCCTGTTGTTCATGAAGATGGCATTCAGCCAGTTACGCAGCAGTTCGTGGTAATCGTTGTCGGAATGGTTGAGCAAATGCAGCGCTTCCCGGTAATTGCCCGACGCGATGGTGGCGATCTGGCGGGCGCGCGTTTCCGGAACGGCGTTCCTTTGTGCCAGGGCCTTCACGATATCGTCTTTCGGTAACGGGTTGATCTTGATGAGCTGGGTCCGGGAGAGAATGGTAGCCAGGATCTGCTCCTGGTTCTCCGCCACAAGGATAAAAACCGTATTGGCCGGCGGCTCCTCGATGAGCTTCAGCAACCGGTTGCCCTCGTTCCCGAGATACTCCGGCATCCACATGAGCAGGATCTTATACTGGCTCTCGAAACTTTTCAGGTTCAGCTTCCGGATAATGTCCTGGCACTCATGGGCCGTGATATTACCCTGCTTGTTCTCCGCGCCGATGAACTGCAGCCAGTCGTACGCGTTCCCATACGGCTGCTGCCCGATGAATTCCCGCCACTCGGCGATGTAATCAGTGCTCACCGGCTTGTCGCCCGATTTGCGGGGGATGACCGGGTACGAGAAATGAATATCTGGATGGATGTACTTACTCGATTTGACGCAGGCCTGGCACTTGCCGCAGGCGTCATTTTCCTGGCGGTCTTCACAAACGAGGTATTGCGCAAAAGCCAGTCCCATGGGCAAACCGCCGGCGCCTTCGGGGGCCAGCATGATCATGGCGTGGCTGAGCCGGTTGTGCTCCACCGCATGAAGAATCTGAGCGCGAGTCGCTTCCTGTCCGATGATATCCGCGAAAAACATAGCCGTAAAAATACAGCATAATTGCCTATTTCCCTTCGATGGCGGCGATCACTTCAGGAGCATTGGGGGCCGTGCGCGGTTTGAAAACGGCGATGAGCTCGCCTTTCTCGTTCAGCAGGAATTTCTGGAAATTCCAGGTAACCTCGCCACCGTCGAGCTGCCTGGCTTTGGCTTCATCCCCCAGCCATTTATAAATCGGGTGGATATCCGCCCCTTTTACGGAGATTTTCGCGGCCATGGGGAATGTTACCGCGTACTCTTTGGTGCAGAAAGCCTTTATATCGGCATTGGAACCGGGTTCCTGGCCGCCGAAATTATTGGCGGGAAAGCCTACGATCACCAGTTTACCCTGGTATTTCTTGTACAGCTTTTCCAGTTCGGCGTACTGCGGCGTGTTGCCGCACTGCGATGCCGTGTTGACAATCAATATCTTCTTGCCTTTATATTTCGAAAAATCAATCTTCCCGCCTTCAATGGCGTCAACCTTGAAATCATACACATTACCGAATAGAAACGGGAAGAATGCGGAAAGCAGCAATATTTTAAGCATGTTCAGTCAATTTTGAAAGATGGTTAAATCTGAGACGTGTCTATAAATATACGTAGCAACGCCCAAAAATCAAGCCCTATTTGCCTTGCTGGAGGTAGTTGTCGAGCGGCAGGCGATTGGTGAGCGAGCGGGCGAGCGTCATTTCGTCGGCATATTCCAGTTCCCCGCCGAAAGCGATCCCCCGGGCGATAGTGGTCACTTTCACCGGATAATCCTTCAGTTTTTTAGACAGGTAATAAATGGTCGTATCCCCTTCGATGGTGGGGCTGAGGGCCATAATCACCTCTTCCACGCCCTGCTGCTGCACCCGCTCCACGAGCGAATGGATCTGCAGCTGGTCGGGACCGATCCCGTCGATGGGAGAAATAATCCCACCCAGCACATGGTACACCCCGTTAAACTGCTGGGTATTTTCGATGGCGATCACGTCGCGGATCGATTCCACGACGCACACCACTTTATGGTTGCGCGACGCGTTGGCGCAAATCGTACAGGTATCTTCGTCGGAAACGTTGTGGCAGGTTTTGCAGAATTTGATCTGCCGCCGCATTTTGGCGATGGTCTCCGCGAACAGCTCTACCTGGGCCGTTTCCTGTTTCAGCATGTGCAGCACCAGCCTTAAAGCCGTTTTCTTGCCCACGCCCGGCAGCCGGGCAAACTCGCTGACTGCATTTTCTATCAATGCGGAAGAGAAGATCATACGGCAAAATTACGGATAATGGCTATAGTTTGACGTTAGTGGGAACCGTCCAGTTCTTTTTGACGTTGATGGGATCTTTGAAAGTAAACACCGTCTCCGGCTGCTTTTTGGGGTTCCGGTAATAGATGCCCGTGTCCCAGACGCCGTTGAAGTTCCGGTCAACGATGATCCGGATTTCGTACTCCCCGGGCTGGATAAGCCCGCGTTCCCATTTGCCGTTCTTTGCCGGACCGGAATATTTCACCTCCTTGCCGCCGCTGACGAGCTGTACCACAAACTGGTAGCTGGTATCGCTTTCGGGGAGGATGTGGCGGGCGCTGTCGCCGATGGTCACCTCAACGGTAACGGTGCCGTAATCGTCGAGCTGTTTGGCTTCGAAGCGGACAGTATCCGCTTTGGCGGTTTGCAGGCCGGTGGTATCAGTGGCGAAGCCCGCCGGGAGAATGAGCTCATACGGCTTGCCGGGCTTCCAGTTATAGGCGAGTTTGTACCGCTTGGCCGTAGTGTCCGCCGGGGAAATCCCGAACGTAACCGGCCGGCGGGTCGTGTCTTCCAGCAGCTGCACCACGGACGAATCCAGGCTGCGGAGCGGGAAATTGAAGGAAAGCGTAAGGCTGTCGCCCAGCTCCTGGCGGCCGCCGCTCAATTCGGCGCTGGCCAGCAGCTTGGGTTTTTTCTTATCGTCTTTCTTCTTGTCTTCCTGCGGCTGCGGCTCTTCCGGCACGTCGAGCTCTTCGTATTTCGGCCGTAACGAATCCGGTTCCTTGAACAGCGCCATGTTGATGTCGCTCATGGCTTCGGTAAGGTCGAGCGGCTCCTCGCGGAAAGCGATCAACTCCGTAGCTTCCGTGTATTGAAAGTCGCGGTTTTCTTCTTTCAGCGCGAATATCTTGTAAGTCCCGGGTTTCAGGTTTTTAAAACGGAAACTGCCGTTGCCACGGGTTTTGGCCAGGTACAACGGTTTTTCCTTCGACACCACGGAGTCTTCCGTAATATTCGAATACAGCATCACGGCCACGTTACTGTCCGGTTTGCCGGTTTCAGCAATGAGGATGGTGCCCGTGAGCGTGAGCGAATCCAGGTAATCGCCGGTAGACACCACATATTGGAAGTCCTCGATCGGGTTGCGCTCATTCACGTCCTTCACCGCGTCGCCGAGATTGAAGGTGTAGGTGGTATTCGGTTGCAGGGAATCCTTGATTTCCATGGTGATGGTGCGCAGCTTGGCCAGGATCACCGGCGTGCGCTTCAGCGTGGGCGAAACGATCAGTTTCTCCAGCACATTATCCAGCTCCACGTACTCGTCGAACCGGAAAGTAACTTTCTGGGCTTTGAAATGAAGGGTGGAGTCGGGCGGGGAGATGGAAAGGACCCTCGGCGCCAGGGTGTCCCGCGGACCGCCCCCGGGCGGCACGATGTTGGCGCAACTGGTAAAAAAGATACCGTACACCGCCACAACGATCCAAAAGCCGATCCAGCCACGCATGATATGATCCATAATTCCTATTCGCTGAATTTTATGATTTGCAAACTTACTGTTTGTTAGCCATTATTTATTCTTCCTCCTCCACCAGGGTGTGCAGGGCCACCTCCAGCTTATTGTCTTTCACGAAGTTGCACCAACGGCAGTCGTCTTTGCCGCAGCCGGTATAAAATTCCTTGTTCTGGATGCGGACCCAGGTGTCCCGGATCTGCTGGCTTACCGTGGTGATATCCTCCGGAAGGATGTCGATCTTCTCCTTGAAATATTCCTTCTGCTTGTTCGGCTCCACGAAATCGAATTCCGTGCTCACCACATGCCAGTTCTTTTGCTTGTAGTTGTCGAGCAGGATTTTATAGAACACCGCCTGCCGCCAATAGTCGCCCCCGTTGGGGTTGCGGTCGTTGGGCCGGTCGAATTTCCTGTAGTCTTTCTTCGTTTTCTCGTAATCCCCGGTCTTGTAATCCACCACGTTCACGTCGCTGCCGTTGAATTCGAGCTTGTCGATCTTCCCTTTCAGCGGCACGCCGTTCACCACCACGTTGCGTACGTTCCGCTCGATGCTCACGATGCGGTTCCAGACGGGCAGGTATTTGTCGTAATAATTGGTCAGGATATCTTCCCCGTACTCCATTCTCCGGTTGAAAGCCTCTTTGGTAAAGGCTTCGCGGCTGCGGAGCATGCTGTAGCGGAAGTCTTTGATGAACTCTTCCTTCGGCGGAAACTCGTTTTTCTCCTGCATTTTCTGGAACAGCTTCTCCAGCGCAAAGTGCACCGCCGACCCAAATTCCGTGTTCTCCGAACGGCCGGAAGGCACGCGCAAAAGATTTTGGTAGAAGAAGGAAAGCGGGCAATGCAGGTAGTTGTTGAGCGCCGTCACGTTCATGGTGAAGCCGCTCAGCAGGGTGTCTACGAAAAGCTGGTCCACTTTCTCGATCTCCGGCGCCTGTTCCTTGCCGTATTGCAGGATTTCAAACTCGAACATCGTTTCGTCGGGCATAGTCACGGCTTCCACGGGCAATTGGTGCACCTGCTGGATCTCCGCCACGAAAACGCTGGGAACCAATGGCTTGCCATCCTGTTTGAAGTCGGGGTAGCTGATGTAGAGGTGTTTTTCGGCGCGGGTGATGGCCACGTAAAATAACCGCCGCAGTTCCTGCTGGTCGGTAGAAATGGCTTCGGTGGAAAAAACGGTGTCGGGGAAAGAAAAGCCGCCGCTCATCTTTTTCTTGTCTTCCCAGATGTTGGACGTCACCCCGGCGAGGAACACATATTCGAATTCCAGTCCCTTTGACCCGTGCGCTGTCAGCAGGTTCACGCCTTTTTCGTTCCCGGAAACCTGGATCAGCGGGATGGACAGCCCGTTGGATGCCATCAGGTCGATGGTTTCGAAGAGTTTCACGATGCCCATTTCGGGGTGGCGCCGTGTTTCTTCCTTGACGAAATCGAACAGCGCCTGGAGCACTTTCATAAGCCAGATTTTTTCCGGGCTGGCCATGATATAATTGATGATGCCGCCTTCGCTGATGACGTTGGAGAACAGCTGCTGCAGGGTGATGTTGTGGGCGTCGCCGATCCATTTTTCGAGGAGGCGCGCCAGCCGCAGGGCTTCGTCGTGCGGGGCGAGCGAGAACAACGTCGGGTTGCGGGTGCCCACCCATTCCTGGAGGTATTTGCGGATGGAGGATTTTTCGGCATAGCCTTTTTCCGCCACCTCTATGCTGATGCGCGCCGTTTCGATGGGCGGCACTTTATAGAAATCATAATGCATCAGCTCGAAAAGAATATCGTCGCCGCTGTAAGGCGTTTCCAGCTCCCGCGCGATGTAACGCAGGATCTGCAGCACCTTTTTGGCGAAAGGGATCTCGAAGAGGTTCTGGTTGCGCTTCGAGAAGAAGGGAACGCCCTTCAGCCGGAAATACTGCGCCAGCTCTTCGCCGTACTTGTTCTCTTTATATATGATGGCGATCTTCCCCGGGATAACGCCCTTCGCCAGGATGCGTTCCACTTCGAGCGTGATATGCGCCATTTCATCGCGGGGCGTGTTGTACCGGCGGATCACAGGCGGGAGGTTCAGCGGCGTCAGCTTGTCGTTGGATGCTTTCAGCTGCTTGCTCAATCCCGGCAACTTATCCACCAGCCGCGAGCCCTCGTTATGCGCGATCACCGACATCGACACGTCCAGGATATTCTGCACCGAACGGTAATTCTGCGTCAGCACCACCGTCCGCAGGTCGTGCGCCAGGTGGTCGTTGGCGAATTGCTCCATGTTCTCCACGTTGGCGCCCTGGAAGCGGTAAATCGACTGGTCATCATCCCCCACCACGAACACATTCGGCTTTTCCTCGCCGGAAGTAAGCAGCCCGATGAGGATGTTCTGGGTACCGCTGGTGTCCTGGTATTCGTCGACCAGTATATATTGAAATCTTTCCTTGTAATCGAGCAGCAGGTTGGGATGTTCGCGGAACGCGCGGATCACCCAGTTGATCATATCGTCGAAATCGTAGCGGTTTGCCTTGTGCATAAGCTGCTGGAAGATGTCGAACTGCTCGACGGCCGCCAGTAATCTCGCCATTTTCTCCCTTTCGCCGTTGATTTTTTCCTGTTTGAGATCGCCTTTCCTGAACCGGCCCTGGTTGCGTTTATAGATATACTCTTCCCGCTCAGGCAGGCTTTCGACGTAGGCTTCCACACGCTCGCGGATGAAAGGCACCGTCCAGCCCTCGCGCTTCATGGTGGAAAACAGGTTCGACAGGTTGCGCATGTCGAAATACACATCGCCCCGGTAACGCTTGAGCGGGTTTTCTTTGGAGAAGCCGTCGATAAGGGTTTTGAGCAGCTGGATTTTCTCCAGGTCGGAGATCGGGTCCAGCACATTCTTCTCGAACAGCGACAGGTTATCCTGTATCACTTCGTTGCAGAACGAGTGGAAAGTATGAATATTGACGCGGTAGGCATCCGGCCCGATGAAATCGGTAAGCCTTTTGCGCATGGCCACCGTGCCCGCGTCGGTGTAGGTGAGGCAGAGGATGTTGTGGGGGAGGAAGTCGGTGTCGCGGAGGATTTTGCCGATGCGCGACGCCAGGATCTGCGTTTTACCCGTACCCGGTCCGGCGATCACCATCACCGGGCCTTCAGTATTGTCTACAGCTTCCCTTTGCGCGCTGTTCAAGCGGGCGTACACTTCTTCGTACCGTTGGTTATATTGTTCCTGTTGCGGATTGCTCATGGCTTAGTTGGTAAATATGCCGGCTGCACGACGGAGCGGATCTCGTTCCAGGGAACGAATAAAGTGATCTGTCCGGCTGCGTATGCGGCGATTTCATAGGGAACGAAACTGAAAACGGCCCCTTTGTCTGTCAGGTAAAAATTGTCATTCGGCTCGATATGCCTGTTGAAGAGAAACCCCTTATCCAGCGGTTCCCCCGCGGGCACGCGGAACTGTTTGCGGTAGGATTTTTCGAGTGCGGCGCCTACCACGGGCTTATATCCCGTTTTGAACACATCGGTCACTTTCAGCTTCTTTTTCGCGGCGAGGTCGTATGCTTCAAAAGTAGTGCCGTAGTTCCCGTGGGCCCCGCCGCTGTATTCATATTCCATCTTGCCGATAGCGAGATACGGGTATTTATTCCATACCACGCTTTCCGTTGCATGCGACTCCCAGTTCCAGCTGGCGCCCGGACCGAATTCCAGATCAGATGAATCGGTAATTTTCGCATTGTCCTGGTAAGCGGAAAGGTAACTCAATACCGAAGATTTCAGCCGCTGCACCGGCATGTCGCCGGGCTTTATTTCCGGCTGCATGGATTTACGGAGGAAACCGATCAGGTCCTGGTCCGCCCCGCCCAGCGGCCATACCATCGCCGCGCTCGAGCGGGCCACGGGAGATGCCGGGTCGTTTGGGCGCAGTTTCGCCGAATCTTCGAACATAAACGCAACGAACGTGATGACGCTGTCCATATCTTTCTCCAGTTCGAAACCGAACGTATCGTCATTGCCCGTCCACACGCCATGGAACTGCCCGCCATTAAAAACGCCGCTGAAGAGATTTTCGTTCTTCACGCCGGCGTATTCCGCGAAGAACAGGCTGTCGGCCGTTTCGCGGGACAGCGTGATGCCGATGGGCTCGCCTCTTTTATCATAAACATACCAGCCTTCGTATTTGCCCGGCGCGTATTTCACGAGCTGCATCGTAACAGGCTGGCCGGCCAGGTTTCCGGTGAGTTGCATGTAAAAAGACGGGGCCACGGGCACGGGCGCCGCCTGGATGGCAGCGGTGGTACTGTCGCCGGTAGCGGCGGATTTCCTATGCCCCGGTTGGCAGGCACACAATGGGGCCAGCGCCGTAAGCATCCAGATCAACATTCTCATGATGGCCGTAGATTACGGGCGTAAATTACCACAAAACCGCGAAACTGCGGGCTACCGGAGATACGCTTCGCGCACTACGGTTTGGATATCGGCCCAGGGCACGAACAGGGTGATCTGCCCGGCGGCATAGGCGGCGATTTCGTAGGGCGTGTAGCTGAAAACGGCGCCGTGGGAAGTGATGAAGAAATTATCTCCCGGCTCGATTTTCTTCACTTGCAGCCCGGCATCGGTGAGGGATTGTCCGGCCGGAACCTTGTATTTTTTCCGGTAGGATTTTTCCAGCGCGGCGGTTACAACGGGTTTGTAGCCGGGTTTGAAGACATCGGCAGGGGTTAGTTTTTTGGATTGGGAAAGATCGCAAACGGTGAAGAGCGAGCCTCCGTTACCGTGTGCCCCGCCGGTGAAATCGTAGGTCCAGTTTTCGATGGCGAGGATGGGCCATTTGTTCCAGGCTACCACCGAGCCGGACTCGGCGCTCCATTGCCACGACGGGCCATCGTTCATGCTGGCGGAATCCACGCCGGCCGCACCGCTTTTATAACTGGCGAAAAAGGAATCCGCGCCGTTTTTGAGTAGGGTAGCCGGTGTTTCGCCGGATTTGAGGCCCGGAGCGATGGATTGCTGCAGGAAGGTAATGACGGGTGCAGCGGCCCCGCCGGTGGGCCAGGCCGTATATGCGGAGGCGGTGGCGGCAGGGGATTTGGGATGATCGGGCAGCAATTTCACGGAATCGGTGAACGCTACGACCGAAAAAATAATCGCGCTGTCGTTATTTTCCGACAGGTCGAAATCGAAATTGTTCCTGGCGTTGATCCACTTTCCCTTGAAATGCCCGTCGGCACTCACCAACCCGCGAATCACACCATCGTCTTCGGTGTATCCTTCGTTAACGATGATGCTGTCGTCTGTCCGGTTTTCGCCATAAAACGGCCGCAGGGAAATTGGTTCGCCGTGGTGATCGTAAACATACCATCCCCGGACGTCTGCCGGGCCGCTGCCTGCCCGTTGAAGCAACAGGGTTACGGGCTGCCCGGCGATGGTGCCGGTAAAGCGTTTGGCCCAGGTGGGCGTGAGGGCGGCGGTATTGGCGGGGGCAACGGTGCTGTCCGCCGATCCGGCGGATTTCGGGCTTTGCTGGCAGGCGGCAAGGGTAAGGAGGGTGAAGGGAAGAATAAGGTGTTTATGCATGGTGATGTTTTTTCGGGTTGATGGAAATTACCAGTAATAGAGACACTCGTCAGCCTCAGAAGGTTCAATAACCCGTAATTTTGTAAAAAATTAGCCGGAAGATGATCAATCAGAAGATAGCAGACCTGCGGCAGGATTACCGCCGCGCCACGCTGAACGAGCGGGAAGTAGCAGCAAATCCCATGCAGCAATTTGAACATTGGTGGCAGGAAGTGCTGGCGGGCGAGATCGACGAGCCCAATGCCATGACGCTGGCTACGGCTACGGCCGCCGGCATGCCATCTGCGCGGATCGTGCTGCTCAAAAGCTTCGACGCCCGGGGTTTCCTGTTCTTCACGAACTACGAAAGCCGCAAGGGGCAGGAGCTGGCGGAAAACCCCCGGGCCACGCTGCTCTTTTTCTGGAAAGAGCTGGAACGGCAGGTGCGGGTAGAAGGAAAAGTGGTGAAAGTACCGCCGGCCGTGAGCGACGAATACTTCAATTCGCGCCCTGTTGGCAGCCGCATCGGCGCCATCGCCAGCCCGCAGAGCCGGGTGATCGGCGGGCGGGAAGTGCTGGAAGATGCCGTAAAGCAACTCGAAGCGCAATATCTGCAGCATGCGCCGCAGCGCCCGGAGCATTGGGGCGGATACATGGTAGTACCTGAAAAAGTGGAGTTCTGGCAGGGGCGGAGCAGCCGCCTGCACGACCGGCTGCGGTATACGCTGGAGGCCGGCAACTGGAAAATCGAGCGCCTGGCGCCCTGACGCAGGGAAGGAATAAGGTAAATAATAAGGGGGATCCCGGTCATTTGCCATAGCGGCGTATGCCCGGGATCCCCCTTTATTGGCTGCGGCGGATTAAGCTTGCTTAGCGGCGGCTTTTGCAGCAGTGGCTTTCTTGGTTTTAGCCGGACGGCTTTTACCAAAAGATCCGTTGGAGATCTTGCCTTTCTTGGTTTTGATATCACCTCTACCCATGGTCGAATGATTTTTTAATTGATGAATGTTAATCGGAAGCAGCCTCCGGAGGAAGGCTTCCGGCTGCAAAAATAAAAAAAGCAAGAAACATTTTGGTGTTCCTTGCTTAATAAAGTTGGGTAGGTAAGCCTTAGATCTTGTCGGACAGGGCTTTACCAGCTTTGAACTTAGCTACTTTTTTAGCTTTGATCTTGATGATCTGGCCAGTCTGAGGGTTTCTGCCATTACGAGCTGCACGCTTGGAAACGGAGAAAGTACCGAAGCCTACCAGGGTTACTTTACCACCTTTTTTCAGGCTGTCGGTAACGGCTTTGGTGAATGCGTCCAGCGCGTCGTTAGCCTGGGTTTTGGTGATTTCGGCATCTTTGGCAATTCTTTCGATCAGTTCGCCTTTGTTCATAGTTAGTAAGATTTAACTAGTGAGAAAATGTTTGATGTGAGCAAATATAAAGCCTTTTAGAAGATTACCAAATTTCACAAAACTTTTTTCACAGGCTGAAAAACCCTACAGGTAACGTTTACAGCAGATTGGGGTATGCAAAAACGGTATGCCGGCATGTTAATGATTCCGCTGAAAATCGCTACTGCATTGAATTTGAATGCTATTTGCCCTGAAACGCCCGCCAGGACCAAGTTTTATGCCAGTCCCGCATTCCCTTGAAAACAGTGGATTTCCTGTGGATAAGTTATGCGCATTATACCACCTGCATCACCGTCCGGAAGGCTACAAACTGGTCTCCGAACAGGTCGAAAGCCAGCTGCCGCAGGCCTGGCGCATGCTCCTGGAGGTATGTGTAATAGTTTTCGAGGGTGTCGGTAAAGTACTGGACGGTGTAGGTGGGGCCGTCGGAATCGTCCTGCTCGAGGAGGCGGCACATGCGGTAGTCGTGGAAGAACCCCGTTCCGATGATCTGGGGGATATGTTCTTCCTTCATCCACTGCAGCCAGCGGCTATGGACGGCGGGCGTTACTTTGGTGGTGACGTTATATATGATCATGCATTTTTGAGTTTGAGGTATACGGGGCAGTGGTCGCTGTGCTTGACGTCGGGCCAGATGGCGCCTTCTTCCAGCCGCGGGCGGAGGGGTTCGGTAACGGTGATGTAGTCGATGCGCCATCCTTTATTATTGCCGCGCGCGTTGGCCCGGAAGCTCCACCAGGAGTACTGGTCGGTCAGCGTGGGGTGGAAGTTGCGGAACGAATCCACGAAACCGTTGCTGAGGAGCTTGGTCATCCAGGCGCGTTCTTCTGGCAGGAAGCCGGAGGATTCTCTATTGGCGACGGGGTTATGGATATCGATGGGCGTGTGGGCGATGTTGTAATCGCCTGTTACAATGAGGTTGGGCCTTTCCTGCCGGAGGAGCTGGAGGTAGTCGTAGAACTCGTCGAGCCACTGGTATTTATAGGTTTGTCTTTCTTCGCCGGTGGTTCCGGAGGGGAAGTAGGCGTTGATGAGGGTGACGTCTCCGAAATCGGCGCGGATCACTCTTCCTTCTGCATCGCTCTGCATGTATCCGTTACCGTATTGCACGTTATCGGGTTTGAATTTGGTGAGGATGGCGACGCCGCTGTATCCTTTTTTCTGTGCGGGGTGCCAGTAATCGTGGTAGCCGAGTTGCTCGAATTGCTGGAAGTCGACGTTTTCGCGGTGGGCTTTGACTTCCTGGAGGCATATGATATCTGCGGGGTCTGATTTGAGCCATTCGGTGAATCCTTTGGTCATAGCGGAGCGCAGGCCGTTGACGTTGTAAGTGACGATCCTCATGTGATATTGTTTGCAGCAAAAATACAGGATTCGGGGAAAAGGGTAGCGGGGAAGGTGGGGGGAAAGAAAAGCGGCTGCACGTGTGTGGCGGCAGCCGCTTGTGATGCATGTAGCGTTGGAATGAGCTTTGGCCCTCGTGTTACAGTGGTCTTACGATACCGCCGAGGCTGCCGAGGAGGCTGTTGAGGAGGTTGGTAACGGTGGAAAGGAGCCCGCCGACGGGGTTACCTTCGCCGCCGCCGAGAACGCCGCCGAGGAGGCCATCGAGGAGGCCGCCGATGTCGAGGAGGCCGCCCTGGGTGTCTGTGGCTTCGAGCTGGCTCAGTTCTTCGCAGCCCAGTTCTTCGATTTTGAAGTTTTCCATGGATAAGAGGTTTATGGGTAAAAAAAGTGGTGGCGCCCAGTACCGGGGGCGCCACCAGGGTTTCAGGTTACGACTAGCGCAGGAGGCCACCGCCGAGGCCGCCGAGGAGGCTGTTGAGCAGGTTGGTCACCGGTGACAAAAGGCCGCCGAGATCGAGGCCGCCGCCGCCAGTGCCGGGCAGGCCGGGAAGGCTGCCCAGTAATGCGTTGGTGTCAAGTTGTGCTCCAAGTGTGATTTTGCCATTTACATTGTTAAGGCCGAGGGAAAGGAAGCCCCCGTTTACTTCCTGGGCGGCAGTTGCGTCGAGTTCCTGGCAACCGAAATTTTGAACTTGCAAGTTTTCCATGATTATAGGAGGTTTGGTTAAAAAGCGCATTAATCTTGTTCCGGCAATACTTCTCCCGGATGAATGCTTTTTTCTTCTCTTCTCTCTACGCCGGCGGCGGCAGGTAAACATCGGGCGGGGAAACGCTTGGTCCGTTAACGGTCGTAAATTACATTACTGCAATCGATCGACGATCGTTCATTTCTGTTCATTTTGAATACCGCTCGTTAGGTTTCTGTTCATTTTTTGAACAAGGAAGTGTTAGCAAACGATTAACATGAAAATTGGTGGGCTTACCACATATTGAAAGTGCCGGATTTTGCGTAAATTATATATAAGCAGCGCCATGTTACCGGCCGGACCCCAGTCCGGAAACACACAGCAATATGACCAGCCACGCCCCGTTCCCTCCATCAACCCCCAACCGGCCCTCCGCTAAGGGCATGGCCCTCCTTTTTTGCCTCCTCCTGGCTCCCCTCTTCGCCGCCGCACAGCAATCCCTCATCCTTCAACAGAAAAAAGAACTCGCACACGCGGCAGACAGCAACCTGTATGCAGACAGGCTCAATAACATCAGCTCCCTCTACCTGGTAACGCATCTCGACAGCTGCCTGCACTACGCCGAAAGCGCCCGCGACCTGTCGCGCCGCATCCATTACCCCAAAGGCCTGGCAGACGCCAGCGTGAACCTGGGCGCATGTTTCACCTTCCAGAACAATTCCGCCGTCGCCCACCGCCTCTATCTCGAAGCCCTCAGCCTTTACGGCACCCTCGGCGATTCGGCAGGCATCTGCACGGCTCTCTACTGCATCGGCGGTTATTATCATTACGAAGGCAACGCAACCCAGGCCCGCGGGTACATGGAATCGGCCATGGGCGTAGGCAGCAGGCTGCTCAAGGATTCCGTCTGGTCCACCATGCTCGCCAACTATTACATCGTCTTTAACAACGATCCCGCCAAAGCCGACTCCGCGCGCTGGGCGCTGCACAAAGCACGCGATATCGCCATCCGCTATCACGACGACCGCATGATCACTTACACAGGGCTCTTTCTCGCACATGAGAAAGTCGGGGAGAATAAACTGGACCTGGCCATGGAACAGCTCCGCATGCTCACCGCCCACGCCGCCGCCGAAAAAATGCATTACCTCGATCTCTACGGAAACGCCCAAATGGTGATCTATACCGCCTACCTCAACGACCCGGACTCCATCAAATACCGCCAGCGCATGCTGGAGGCCGCCACGGCCGGAGGGTACAGGAAACTGATGATCAAACCGGTCGTCGACCTCTACGAGTATTACAAAAAGAACGATCCCGCCGTGGCGTTGCGCTATGCCGATATTCTCCAGGAAATCGCCATGCACCAGGAAAAACTCCGCTCGCGGCAGGAACAGAATTACATGGAATCCTTCCTGCGAGACCAGGAATTGAATAATTACCGGCTCGACCGGCAACTGCGGGAGCAGACTGAAACGTTTGACAGGATGGAGAGCCGCAACCGCGCCACCGTTATCGTTTTCCTGTTGGTTTGCGTGGCGCTGACGGGCCTGTTGCTGTACACCTGGTATCATGGAAAAACCGAAAACAGGAAGATCCGGAATCGCGTGGTTGGTGTAAACAGACTGGTCACGGAAAAGAACCAGCTGTTGCACCGGCATGATGATTTCAAGAATAAACTGCTGACCATACTGGCGCATGATTTCCGGACGCCATTAAGCCACATTATCAATGTGGCGGAGCTTTTCAGCAAGAAAGACCTGACGCCCGCGCAATACGAGGAAATCGCAAACACGATTGCGGCCATGGCTAAAGACACGCTGAAGCTTTTTGAAACCGTGCTGAGCTGGATACGGTCGCAGTTATCGGGATTCGATTACAATCCGGTGCCGCATTCGCTCGCCGCGCTGTGGGATGAGGTACTGGAGCTGTATGACGCCGATATTCAGGCGAAAGGCCTGCGGCTGGAAGTGCTGATCCCGGAGGGTTTGAAGATCAGGGGCGACAGGGAGATGTTGCAATTCGTGCATCGCAATCTCATGCATAATGCGATTAAATTCTCGCTCAAGGCCAGTGCGGTGAGCATCCGGGCCACACGCGATAAGGAACGTGCTGTCATTTCCGTTACAAATGGCGGTGCCGGTATTTCGGAGGTGGAGATCTATCACATATTCGAATACAAAGTGCCGGGCAAATATGTAAGAGAAGGCATAAGGGGAGCGGGTTTGGCGTTGATTATCTGTAAAGATTTCATCGAGAAAATGGAAGGTTCCATTACCGTTCACAGCGATGGAAGGTCTTATACCACCTTCGAGTACACATTGATGTTGGAGAATGATGGTATTAATACCATCACCATAAATTGAATAAAATGAACGGAGCTTTTTTCAAGTAAGCCCCCTAAATTGCACTCATTGTTTGACACGCCGAATGTCAAGGTGATTATAAGAGTATCAATTTGAGAGTGTGGGCACGAAGACGTTAGTGTGTTAGCCCCTGGGGAAATGAATCCGGCAAATAGGCCGGTCCCGATCAAACAACAAGGCTTTTCAAATCAAACAGTGGCCTGTACAGGCTGCCAGCACGTAGTGTGCCCACAGGAAGCGGGGCGCCTGCGCATCCGGCAGAGGAAAGCCATGCCGCTGAATGATGCAAATATGTTTGTTATTCTTAGACATTTTAAAATAAATGCATGATGTATAGAATGAAGAAGATCCGCCTTTCACCAGTTGATTTGTTATCCCGATGAGGTGCACGGGAACTGTGTGGCAGAGGCAAATGTCTTTGCCGCACAGCCGGCGCCGGGCGCGCGGAGAAAGCTGGAGAAATGCCGTGTTTACAGACTTCGTATTTTTTAACAAAACCCCATACATATTATGGCACTACAAAGCCCTGGTACTGCAGGTAAGCTGACATTGATTACTGCCTGCAGCCTCAAGAAATCTTTACTGAGTGAAGACGTCCACAAGCGTTTTGTGCTGGAGAGCTTGTCTTTTATGGTGGCCCAGGAACGTATCTGGTTGTTTGGCTACTTATTGATGGATGGAGAATTCCACGTTATGTGCCGGCAACGGCCGCTATGGGAAGGCAAGAACGCCCGCCAGCACATACTGCGGTATGTTTCAAAAATGATTAAGTACAATATCAGGAAGCGAAATCCGGACGAGCTGGAGATACACCGGAGCAAGCTGAAGGACCGGATTTACCAGTTCTGGGCTAAGGAAAAGATCCGTATCGAGATAAAGAACCAGGAAACGGCGATCAAAATGTTGAAAGCCATGCATGAAATGCCTTATCGTTCGGAGCTCTGCGGTGAACATGAAGCTTACCGGTATTCCAGCGCGTGGTTTTATGGCAGCGGAGAACCTCCGGAAGGCATACCGGTACCGCGCCTCACCAGCATTGAGGAGGCATTTCCCAACGGTTACGTAGCCCCGGAAGAGAAGGAAAAGAAATTGCCGCGGATAGTTATTAAAGGACCAACCTGGTTCCGCCGCCGTCCCTGGGAAGAAGGCCCTAAATAATTTTTACAATTGGCATGGAAGCCCTGCGCACTCACTCGTTTGCGAAAGTAAACGGGAACGGGTAAGCTTTACACGTAACCAGGCTGCGGAGAAGATTGCATGTTTACGGGAGTTCTCCCATTCGTTTGAATATTCCAGCGTTTATGGGAATGCTATGCAGGCAGGCGCGATCGCACATTCACTCGACTGTTCATGCAGCGGGATTGGGAAAGCCATGCCGGATTGGAATGTATACGATTGTAACAAACAAGGGCATTACGGATGCGACCATTTGAAAGGCTATCAACGAGGTGAGGATTCTTCCTCAGGCCTCAGATTTATAACATGCTCCGGGAAGGGGGTACAACTACACCGCCATCGTGGTGATGATATATTGGCTGATCTGGAAGGTTGCAAGAATATTCAGGCCTTCCCCTGCAAGGGTGCTTGCACCATGGAAGGGAAGGAATTGACGGATTATTAACGGGTTTACATGTGGGTATTAGTGTCCCATGCGAATGGGTAATGGTATGGCCTGGAGATTCTTCTCCGGGCAACTCTCCCGAAAACCCGGATATAAGTTCTTTGAAAGGAGGTAACCTGCAAGGGTTAGAAAGTTATTATATGGTGTATGTCTGATTATTGCAGTTATACTGTAACAGAAATACCTGCCAGGGGATTCTTCTCCAGGCAGTTCATTGATACTGTCAACAAACGAATTTGAAACCTGGTTAGGATAGGTCAAATACATACATTTTCCATATTACCGGTCTGGGGATTCCTCCCCGGGCTCATTTCACAAGCAAATCAACCGAGGGTAGATTTTTACGGGGTTGTAGAATCTCATCGGTTAACGCAAAATGATGCCAGGGGAGTCTTCCCCGGCAATTCTATTGTATTGGCTCCGGGCATGTTGGACTGAAAACACGACACTTTGCAATCCACAACGCAAATGCCGGACAATTTGAAGGCCAGGGGAGTCTTCCCCGGGCGGTTTATGATCCTGGCCGGAAAGCATGGTGGTGCGCAGTAACAACAGACTCACCTACATCATTGTGTGCAGGAGGCTGTTGCTGAATGCATGCAATACTGATTCTTTGACTTTTAAAAGATCCCCGGAGATTCTTCTCCGGGTTAGGCATTCGTCAGGCGAAGAGGACAAGAACGGGGAATGATAATCCGATGTCGAAAAAACGCAGGCCAGATGGTCGCTTAACATATTCTGATTCACTCGTTTGGATGATGCGAAAGGCCTTGGGAGTCTTCCCGGGGCATATTCAGGTATTTGAAACTAAATGACAATAAAAATTGGACATCCGCGCGAGGCTCGTTCCAGGCAATACGTTTTTTCGTAGTAATCTTTTTTGTAAAGCATTGATTTCGTCCAATGGATATTTGGGCCCGGGGATTCCTCCCCGGGCAAGTTAAAGACAGGGTTGTCGCCAGGACATTTAAATTACTTTGCGCAAACATATCGGCGCGTCCGCACTAAAAGCTATTACAAACTGGGGTTAGACTTAAACTAGCAACTTCGGGCCGGGGATTCTTCCCCGGCCATTTTATTGCATGCGGCCGCAAAGAATACCGTTTTACAAGTAAAATAACCTACCCGCAAAGCGCTTTTTATTTAGTACAATGATTTATTGACCATGTGACAGGACCATAATGTTGCACAGTTTAATTGTCGAATGTTGAAATGCATGCCTGGGGAGTCTTCTCCTGGCTTTACACCATATGCTATAAAAGTTTTAATTCTAATGCAACAGTAAATGGACATAATGTTGAGGCCCGTGGATTCTTCCCCAGGCTAGAAGTTTTACACCCTGCGTAAAACCATGATTGTCGGGTGGGATATGGTATTCGCCAGGTTATCCGGAGGATGGCTTTTCTGCCCTCCAGTTTGTGCAGTAACGCATTGTTATAATAATGGACCGATGCATCGGGAACATCTTGTATAACCCGGGGAAGGGGCCCGGCCGGTGTGTTTGTGAGATTCGCACCAAAGGATTTTTCATAGGCATATCTGTTCATCCTGAATGTACGGCTGGCTTGCATTTGCTCGCTGCCTGTTTTCAAAACATGCATTGCTAATTCGATTGGCGGTGCCAAACATCCGGTTTGGGGCGCGCGATATTCAGTTGAAATTGAGCAACCTTGTTCATTTTGTTCATTCCGGGCACAAAGTGATGCCGGCTTGCCATTTTGAGGCAAAAAGTGCGCCGGGAATCGTTCCCGCAGGCTGTTCACAAAATGAACAATAATTGTCATGATATTACGCGCCTGAACAGACGCGTTGCAGGAATGAGGGGATTGCAAATTTGTAATGCCTCCCACAAAAAAAAGTGAGCCCTGAAGCTGCTGCTCCCTGGCTCACTTTTACTTCCCCGTAGCGCTGGGCCACGGCTTATATTTTTGGTTACCCTTTCACCAGGGTTCCAACGTTCCTGCCCATAATTACATGAAGCAGGTTGCCGGGCCTGTTCATGTCAAATACAATGATCGGCAGCTTATTCTCCTGGCAGAGCGTAAATGCCGTCATATCCATTACATTCAGGGATTTCTGGTATACTTCAGAGAAGGTAATCGATTCGTATTTGGTGGCACTCGGGTCCTTTTCAGGGTCCGCGGTGTAAATACCGTCTACACGGGTGCCTTTGAGGATCACGTCCGCCTGGATCTCAATCGCCCGGAGCGATGCGGCGGTATCCGTGGTAAAGTAGGGGTTCCCGGTACCGGCACCGAAAATCACGACACGCCCCTTTTCGAGGTGACGGATTGCCCGGCGGCGGATATAGGGTTCCGCGATTTGCTCCATTTTAATGGCCGATTGCAGGCGGGTATACATACCCACCTTCTCCAGGCCGCTCTGCATGGCCATACCGTTGATAACGGTAGCCAGCATGCCCATATAGTCGCCCTGCGCACGTTCGATCCCGGTTTCTGCTTCATTCATCCCCCGGTAGATATTCCCCCCGCCAATCACGATGGCCACCTGAACGCCAAGGTCGGTAACCGATTTGATATCGTGGGCATACTGGGAAATTACCTTCGGGTCAATTCCATAATTACTATCTCCCATCAGAGATTCACCACTCAGTTTGAGCAGGATTCGTTTGTACTTTGGCAACATGTCAACTATGATTATGAGTAATTCGCAGATTTTGTTAAATATACAAATCTGCCTCAAAATTATCCCCTGTTATCGTAAAGGCAAAAAAAAGGAGAGAAATTTTCATTCTCTCCTCTATATTTTGCTAAAAGCGATTAACCTAAAGCTACGCGTTTGAAGCTGGACACCTTCAGTTCTGCATCTACAGATTTCAGGTGGTCACCTACGGATTTGTTGCCGTCCTTAACGAAAGCCTGGCCCAGCAGGGTGCTTTCCTTCAGGAATTTGTTGATTTTGCCGGCAGCGATTTTCTCCGCCATTTCAGCAGGTTTGCCTTCGGCCTTGATTTGCTCAACAGCGATTTCTTTCTCGCGGGCAATGGTTTCGGGAGCGATACCGTCGGCATCGATAGCGATGGGGCTCATAGCCGCGATCTGCATAGCGATGTCTTTACCGGTTTCTTCGGAAACAGGCTTGCTGAAACCAACCAGTACGCCCATGCGGTAGTTACCGTGGATGTAAGCGGTTACGCTGGCTGCGTCCACTCTTTCGAAGCGGCTCAGGGTGATTTTCTCACCGATTTTCGCAACCTGGTCGTTTACCTTGTCGGCAACGGTAGCGCCGTCGAGGGGAGCTGCGTTCAGCTCTTCAACAGTCTGGGTATTGTTAGCCAGCGCCAGGTCGGCGATGGATTGGGCAAATTTCACGAAGTCTTCGTTCTTGGCCACAAAGTCGGTTTCGCAGCTCAGCAGCACCACCACACCGGCTTTATTGTCGGCGGTAGTTTTTGCGATTACAACGCCTTCTTTGGTTTCGCGGTCGGAGCGGAGAGCGGCTACTTTCTGGCCTTTCTTGCGCAGATAGTCTACTGCTTTTTCGAAATCGCCGTCAGTTTCCACGAGTGCTTTTCTGCAATCCATCATACCGGCTCCGGTTTGCTGACGCAGTTTATTTACATCAGCTGCTGTAATTGTTGCCATTGTATATAATTCGTTTATATGTTAACGTTTGATGAAATTCTCCTTAGGGAGATCTTATAACCGTGAATCGTGAACGATTTGGGTCATTCACGATTCACGGTATTATTTGTTGACTTAGTCAGAGATTATCTGCCAGGACCGGGTCTGCCTGCACCGGAGGGGCGGAATCCGCCACCGCCGCCAGGACGATTACCGCCGGAGCGACCGCCGCCACCACCGGGACGGTTACCGCCGCCGCTGCGACCACCACCGCCACCAGGACGGCTGTTGTTACCGCCACGACCGCCGGGGCCACCAGGACCGCGTTGACCGCCGGGACCACCAGGTCTGCGACCTCTTTCACCGCGCTCGTCGCCACCTTCCAGTTCGAACTTGCGAACTTTGTTGTCGGCTTCTTCTTCTTCAACCTCGTCAGTTTTTTCAACGGCGCGCTCAGCCAGGCCTTCTGCGATAGCTGCAGCGATGTAGCTAACGATGATGGCGATGGATTTGGTTGCGTCGTCGTTCGCGGGGATAGCGAAGTCAACCTTGGTGGGGTCGGAGTTGGTGTCCACCATACCGAAGGTAGAGATGCCGAGGCGTTTTGCTTCAGCCAGTGCGATGTGCTCGTGGCTGATATCTACGATGAACAGGGCAGCCGGAACACGTGCCAGTTGAGCGATACCGCCCAGCACTTTTTCCATTTTGTCCTTATCGCGGGAGAGCGTGAGGCGCTCTTTCTTGGTAATGTTGTCGAAAGTGCCGTCGGCCAGCATTTTCTCGATGCTCTGCATCTTCTTCACGCTCTTGCGGATCGTGGCGAAGTTGGTGAGCATACCACCGAGCCAGCGCTCAGTTACATAAGGCATGTTCACGCGCTTTGCAGCTTCGGCAACGATTTCTTTCGCCTGCTTCTTGGTAGCAACGAACATGATCTTTTTACCGCTTTTGGCGATGGATTTCAGCGCAGCGGCTGTCTCCTGCAGACCTTCAACGGTTTTGTTCAGGTCGATGATGTGAATACCTTTCTTCTCAGCGAAGATATAAGGCAGCATCTTGGGGTTCCACTTCTTCTTCAGGTGACCGAAGTGTACACCGGCTTCCAGTAACTGCTGCTGTAATGAAGTATTATTTTCCATGTTGTTTTTGTCGAATTGATGGTCAAGAATTGAATGATACAATCATTAACGTTTAGAGAACTGGAAGCTTCTTCTAGCTTTAGCTTTACCGGGTTTCTTACGTTCAACTGCTCTCGGGTCGCGTTTCAGCAGGCCTGCAGCTTTCAGGGCAGGGCGGAACTCGGGGTTGATCTCGCACAGTGCGCGGGCGATGCCCAGTTTCACAGCTTCAGCCTGACCTTTGATACCACCACCTTGTGCATTCACCTTAACATCGAACTTGTCCAGCGCGTCAATGGTCTTGAAAGGCGCTTCTACCTGGTTCTGCAGGTAGATCAGCGCGAAATATGTTTTATAATCTTTGTCGTTCACCAGGATGGTGCCGGTACCTTTGCTCACATATACGCGGGCAACTGCTTCCTTACGACGGCCGATAGTATTTTTTTGTTTTTCCATTATTCAGGCGATATTAGAAAGTTAAAGACTTCGGTTGCTGAGCGGCATGCGGATGCTCGGCACCGGCGTAAACGAAGAGTTTTTTGTACATGGCACGACCCAGGCGGTTCTTCGGCAGCATACCTTTTACAGCACGCTCGATCACCACTTCCGGACGGCGTTTCAGCAGGTCCTTAGCGATCTCGCCTTTCTGGCCGCCGGGATAACCCGAGTACGTCAGGTATTCCTTGTCGTTCATCTTGTTACCTGTAAATACAACCTTCTCAGCGTTGATCACGATGATGTTATCCCCGCAATCGGTATGAGGAGTGTAGTAAGGCTTGTTCTTGCCCCGCAGGATTGCAGCGATCCTGGCGCTCATTCTGCCCACAGTCTGATTGGTAGCATCAATTACATACCAGTCACGCTTTACGTAAGCGTCGTTAGCAGATTTTGTTTTGAAACTTAAAGTATTCATTGCTTATTGATAATAAAAATTAAAGTCTCCCCCATTACAGGGAGTGCAAAGCTAAGTTGATATTTGATAATAACCAGCAAATGGGAAGGCTTTTTTTGGAAGGGGTGTTGTAAGTTGTTGATATTCAATAAAGAATTTGTATCATTGATTTAATCGACCAACTTTTCCCTTGATTTTCAAGCGTTTCAGGGCAGCAAAAAGGACCGGTTGCCCGGCCCTTCTGCTATTGCTGTTATGTCTTTCCGATTAATCCCGGCGGGTTGCGCCCAGATATATCATTACATATTGTAATAAGATCACTACGGAAGATACCGCCGCTACCACGTAGGTCATCGCCGCCCACCAGAGCGCGTCTTTCGCCTGGTCGTGCTCCTTCTTATAAGTAATACCCGCCGTATCCAGCCAGGCCAGGGCCCGTTTGGACGCGTCGAACTCCACCGGGAGCGTCACAACCGAGAACAGGGTGGTCACCGCGAAGAGCCCGATACCCACCAGCAGGAGGTTAGGGAACATCTGGACGAGCAAAATACCCGCGATCAGCACGATCTGCACCAGGTAAGAGCTCACCTGCACCGCCGGTACCATTTTGGACCGGAACTGGAGCCAGGGGTAAGCGGTTGCGTGCTGCACGGCGTGCCCGCATTCGTGGGCAGCCACCGCCGCAGCGGCCACAGACGCGGAGTTGTACACGTCCGGACTGAGGTTTACGGTCTTATTTGCCGGGTTATAGTGGTCGCTGAGGAAGCCTTCGGAGGATAAAACCTTAACATCGTGGATGCCATTGTCGCGGAGCATCTTTTCCGCGATCTCCCTCCCGGTCAGCCCCGACGATGTCGGAACCTCGCTGTACTGCTTGAACTTGCTCCGCAAGCGCCAGCTGACCAAAGCACTGATCCCTACGAAAATGAGGGAAATTATCATGATTGATGGTGTCATCTGAGTCCTGGTTTGTTTTAATGCTGTTAGTGTAAATGTACTGATTTCCTATCAAATCCCCGGCCAGTCGGTCCGCTGGCAGCCTGCCGGCCTAAAGGTGGATGAAATTGTCCGGATTTGCCCTTTTTCCGAAATTTAACACTGACAGTTTGGCGCAAAAACGGGTAATTTCTCCGATTTCCGGAGCTCATATGCAAATTTATTAATATTCATAATATATTCAAAAAATCATATGTATTTATCCGCTTTAGCGTCCCTCGCTATCAAGGTTTTACGAATGTTGCCCGAAAATGAACTGCAAGCGAAATAGGCACCAATAGGGGGTTCCAGCCCACAGACTGCCAAAAGAATTAACACTTTAAAAGTTATCAACATCCATTAAATAAACTTTTTTATTCTCATCTCATTTAGTAATTTAGTCCTGAATTTAATGGGTTAGTAAGTAGAAAGAGTCAGCGGAATCTTCCGTTGGCTCTTTTCTCATTTTTGCGGAGATCCAATTTTCCCACACCAATTTTTTTTGCCTTTATTTTGTTCCATGAGCAAAATCAAAACAGCTTTTTTTTGTCAGAACTGCGGATATGAATCAGCGAAATGGACCGGAAAATGTCCTGCGTGTAATCAATGGAACACGTTCGTCGAAGAAAAGGTGCAAAAAGAATTGCCGTTGCGCCAGCAAGGTTGGAAATCGGAAGATGCGCGGCTGCCGAAAACGATACATCTCACCGATGTGGAAACGATGGAAGAAAAGCGATTGCTCACGCCCGACAACGAACTCAACCGCGTACTCGGCGGCGGCATCGTAGCCGGCTCGCTCGTGCTCGTCGGCGGTGAGCCCGGCATCGGGAAATCCACGCTGTTCCTGCAAAGCGCACTCTTACTTAAAGGTGTGCGCACGCTGTACGTCAGCGGCGAAGAAAGCGAACAGCAGATCAAAATGCGGGCCGACAGGCTGCAGATTCAAAACGAAGAATTTTACCTGCTGACGGAAACCTCCACGCAAACGATCTTCCAGGAAATCAAAAAGCTCGAACCACAACTGGTTATCATCGACTCCATTCAAACACTGCAATCTCCCCTGATCGAATCCGCGCCCGGAAGCGTTTCGCAAATCCGCGAAACAGCCGCCGAAATGCAACGGTTCGCCAAGGAAACCAATACACCCGTTTTCCTCATCGGGCACATTACAAAAGACGGCTCCATCGCCGGACCGAAAATCCTCGAACACATCGTTGACACCGTGCTCCAGTTCGAGGGCGACCAGCATTATATGTACCGCATCCTCCGCACCATCAAGAACCGCTTCGGCTCCACCGCCGAGCTGGGTATTTATGAAATGACCGGCGCCGGCCTGCGGCAGGTGAGCAACCCGTCAGAAATCCTCATCTCCCAGCGCGACGATATGCTCAGCGGCGTTGCCATCGCCGCCACCATCGAAGGGCTCCGGCCCATGCTCGTGGAAGTGCAGGCGCTGGTCACGCAGTCCGTTTACGGCACCCCGCAGCGCACGGCCACCGGCTTCGACCTGCGGCGCCTCCAGCTCCTGCTCGCCGTGCTCGAAAAACGCGGCGGCTTCCACTTCGGCGTAAAAGATGTATTCCTCAACATCGCGGGAGGACTGCGCGTTGAGGATCCGTCTATCGACCTGGCGGTGCTGTGCGCCCTGCTGTCGTCGTACGAAGATGTGGGCATCTCCCATAAAGTCTGCTTCGCGGGCGAAGTGGGCCTCAGCGGCGAGATCCGGGCGGTGAACCGTATCGAACAGCGCATTGCGGAGGCGGAAAAACTCGGATTCGAAAAAATATTCATCTCCCGGTATAATAAGAAAGGCCTCGATTTCAGTAAGATGAACATCGAAGTGGTGCCGCTCGGGCGGGTGGACGAAGTGTACCGGTTGCTTTTCTGACCGGGGGCTTTGCCGTATTGTTAACCCAAAACTCCCTTCTTATGCTGCATGCGCTTTTGCATCTGCTTTATCCTCACGCCTGCGAGCTGTGCGGGCGCGATCTTTCATCTTCCGAACGGCTGTTGTGCGTCCGTTGTTCGCTACGGTTGCCGGCGTCGGGCTTTCATTCGATCAGGGGCAACCCGGTGGAGAAAGCGCTGGAAGGCCGTGTGCCGCTGGCGTTTGCCTCGGCCGGATTCGTTTTCGGCCGGCAGTCGGGGTTGCAGTCGCTGATCCATTTGTTTAAATACGGCGGCCGCCGCGATGTGGCGGTGCACCTGGGCCGGCAGCTGGGTTTGCAGTTGCGGGAGCACCCGGCAGGAGGAGCCTGGAGCGGCTTATTGCCCGTGCCGCTGCACCCCGCGCGGCTGCGAACGCGCGGGTATAACCAGGCGGAAGCGCTGGCGGAAGGGATAGCGTCGGTACCGGGCTTGCCAAAAGTGGTAAAGGGACTGGTGCGCAAAGAAGCGGCAGGTGGATCGCAAACGAAGCGGTCGCGGGTGGACCGCTGGGAGAATGTGGCCTCCGGCTACTCCTGGAAAGGCGCATTGCCGGCGGCGGGGAGTCATTTGTTATTGATAGATGACGTGCTGACGACCGGCGCCACCATCGAAGCCTGCGGGCGCGCGGTGCTGGGGGCTTCTCCTCAAACTAAATTAAGCGTCTGCTGCCTGGCCTGGGCAGGCCGGTAAGTTTATTAGTAATGATGGGATATTCCCGGCTGTAAGCCGGGGCGGATTTTTGTTGCCTGCCGGTGAGCGAAATTAGATGTTGGTGGATGATTGATGTTTGGAGCAGGGGCAAAAAAATACAGGTGTTCGAAAACACCTGTCTCTGGTAACTATTCCACGTTATGAATACGCAATTGTTGCATTATGTCAACTACAGCTTAAGAGGATGATTTCTTCGCTTTGTGTTTTTCCTGGCGGAACTTACCCGGATTCTGCGCTGCAGATGCGTTCGGGTTCACGTACACGATCCTGAATCCTCCGCCGGAAGCGGTGCGCTCGGCTACAACCTGTTCAAGGCCCAGCTTTGCGAGATGCCGGCTAAGCTGCCGGATATCATTATTGTCCATTTTTCAAGAATTTTTCGGGTTGCTGAATATGTTTAGCGATGCGGGTTAAAGGCATCCACACATATATCCGCAACCTGCTGCCGGCCGGCAGTGGTAGGAGAACGCCCTGGGGCGGCTATCCGGTTCCGTTGTTCTTTCCAATAATAACATCGTCAATTCGTTTAATGGTTGGTCTCTGTTTCTGATTCCGTTGTATTACCCTACAAATATAGTAGACTAAATAGACTGTGCAAAATTATTTTTTGAAGGAGGGATGATGTGTTGTGTATTTATTTGTGATACAGCATGTTATGGTGGTTAAAATTTCTCATGGGGTGAATAGGGTGGCGCCTGAATGCATACTTTCATTTATTATGTAGGAGTTTTCTATCTTTGCAAATGCCCGACGGTGGATTTGTTTATTGTTCGGCCCCGGGTTTCATCTTTAAGTGTAACTAATAAACGTCATTGCCATGAAATCTTTGCAACAGTGCGCCGCAGAGCGCATCCTCATCATCGACGGTGCCATGGGCACCATGATCCAGCGATACAAATTACAGGAATCCGATTACCGTGGAGAGCGTTTCGCCAATCACCATTCAGATGTGAAAGGCAATAACGAACTGCTGTCCATCACAAGGCCCGATATCATCGAAGCCATCCATCGCGAATACCTGGAAGCTGGAGCAGACATTCTCGAAACCAATACCTTCAGCGCAACAGTGATCGCGCAGGCCGATTATGACCTGCAGCATCTCGCCGCTGAGATGAACACCGCATCGGTGAAGATCGCGCGGAAAGTGGTGGATGAGTACAATGCTGCCAATCCCGACAGACCCCGCTTCGTGGCGGGCGCCATCGGCCCCCTCAACAAAACGCTCTCCATCTCGCCCGACGTGAACAATCCGGGCTTCCGCTCCGTGACCTTCGACGAAGTGGTGGATGCGTATTACGACCAGATCAAGGCATTGACGGAAGCAGGCGCAGATATTCTGCTCATTGAAACGATCTTCGACACGCTGAACGCCAAAGGCGCCATTTTCGCGATCAAGAAATATTTCCGCGAGTCCGGCCGCCCGCAGCTGCCCGTAATGATCTCGGGTACCATCACCGACGCGTCGGGCCGTACTCTCAGCGGGCAAACCCTCGAAGCTTTCTACATTTCCGTCATGCATGCGAAACCCTTCTCCATCGGCCTCAACTGCGCCCTCGGCGGCAACCAGATGCGCCCGTATGTGGAAGAGCTCTCCCAGATCGCAAGCTGCTACGTTTCCTGCTACCCCAACGCCGGCCTCCCCAACACATTCGGGGAATACGACGAAACTCCGCACGAAACAGCCTGCATCCTGGAAGACTTCGCACGCGAAGGATTTGTAAATATCGTTGGTGGATGCTGCGGCACAACGCCCGACCACATCCGCCATATTGCTCAACATGTAAAGGACATCACCCCGCGGCCCCTCCCCGTCGTGGAAACCACTCTCGCTTAAGCCCGGGAGCATATCATCATGAGTACAACACATACGATCAAGCCGTTCCTGCGGCTCAGCGGCCTCGAACCGCTCGTCGTGAGGCCCGAAACCAACTTTTTAAACGTAGGTGAAAGAACCAACGTTACCGGCTCCAAAAAATTCGCAAGGCTCATCCGCGAAGGACTATACGAAGAAGCGCTCTCCGTTGCCCGCCAACAGGTGGAAAGCGGCGCGCAGATCATCGACGTGAACATGGACGACGCCCTCCTCGACGGCGAAAAAGCCATGACCACCTTCCTCAACCTCCTCGCTTCCGAGCCCGATATATCCCGCATCCCGGTGATGATCGATTCCAGCAAGTTCAGCGTAATCGAAGCCGGCCTGAAATGCCTCCAGGGAAAATGTATCGTTAACTCCATCTCCCTCAAGGAAGGGGAAGAAAAATTCATCGAACAGGCGATCATCTGCCAGAGCTACGGCGCATCCGTTGTGGTAATGGCCTTCGATGAAAACGGCCAGGCCGATACCCTCGAGAAACGCGTCACCATCTGCCAGCGCGCATACGATATCCTCGTGGACCGCGTAGGATTCGATCCGCAGGACATTATCTTCGATCCCAACATCTTCGCCATCGCCACCGGTATCGAAGAACATAATAACTACGCGGTAGACTTCATCGAAGCCTGCCGCCAGATCAAACAACGCATGCCGCTCGCCAAAATCAGCGGCGGCGTCAGCAACGTATCCTTCTCTTTCCGCGGCAACGACGTGATGCGCGAAGCCATGCACTCCGTATTCCTCTTCCACGCCATCCGCGCCGGCCTCGATATGGGCATCGTGAACGCCGGGATGATCCAGATCTATGACGAGATCACTCCCGAAATGCGCGAGCTCGTGGAAGACGCGATCCTCAACCGCAGGGAAGACGCTACGGAACGCCTCATCGCCTACGCCGAAACCGTGAAAGCGAAAGGGAAAGTGATCGAGAAGGATGAAACCTGGCGCAAAGGCACCGTGGAAGAAAGGCTCAGCCACGCCCTGGTGAACGGGATCACCGATTACATCGAAGCAGACACCGAAGAAGCCC
>NZ_CALNBI010000207.1 GCF_937874145.1 uncultured Chitinophaga sp.
ATCCAGCCGCGGCAGAAGGATATGCTGTACAACATCGATCACCGCGGTGATAAATTCTATATCGAAACCAACCTCAACGCCAAGAACTTCCGGCTGATGGAAACGCCCGTCGGCAAAACGGCGATGGACAACTGGAAAGAAGTAATCCCGCACCGGCCGGATGTGCTGCTGCAGGGTTTTACGCTCTTCAACAACTTCATGGTGCTGAGCGAAAGAAAGAACGGGTTGTCGCAGGTGCGCATCATCCCGGAAAGCGGGCAGGAGCATTACCTGGACTTCGGCGAGCCGGCCTATGTGGCGTCTGTCATCTCCAATCCCGAGCTCGATACCAAGGTGCTGCGCTACAGCTACACTTCGCTCACTACGCCTGCTTCCACGTTCGAATACAACATGGAAACGAAAGAGAAAACGCTGCGCAAGCAACAGGAAGTGATCGGCGGGTACGATCCGAAGAATTATGTGACGGAAAGGGTTTTCGCCACGGCGGACGACGGCACGCGGGTGCCCATTTCGCTGGTGTATAAAGTAGGGTTCGAGAAGAACGGACAGGCGCCCCTGTTGCTGTATGGCTATGGATCTTACGGCGCGAGCATGGAGCCGGGCTTCAGTTCCAGCCGCATCAGCCTGCTCGACCGCGGTTTCTGTTACGCCATCGCGCATATTCGCGGCGGCCAGGAGCTGGGCAGGCAGTGGTATGAAGACGGGAAGATGTTCAAGAAGAAAAACACTTTCACCGATTTCATCGATTGCGCCGAGTTCCTCATCGAAAATAAATTCACCGACACTTCGCACCTTTTCGCCCTGGGTGGTTCCGCCGGCGGGTTGCTGATGGGCGCGGTGGTGAACATGCGCCCCGAGCTCTGGAAGGGCGTGATCGCGGCGGTGCCTTTCGTGGACGTGGTGACCACCATGCTCGATGAAAGTATTCCGCTGACTACCGGAGAATTCGATGAATGGGGCAATCCCAAGAATAAGGATTCTTACGACTACATGAAATCCTATTCACCTTACGATAACGTGGAAGCGAAAGTATATCCCAACATGCTGGTAACCACCGGCCTGCACGACTCCCAGGTGCAGTATTTTGAGCCGGCCAAATGGGTGGCCAGGCTGCGCGAGAAGAAGCAGGGCGATAATCTCCTGCTCCTTGAAACCAATATGGAAGCCGGCCACGGCGGCGCCAGTGGCAGGTTCAAGGCATTGAAGGATGTGGCGCTGCAATACGCGTTCATGTTCTACCTGCTGGGCATCGAAAAATAGCTGTGATCCACATAGAAAAAGGGCCTTCCGGAAAAACGGAGGGCCCTTTTATGCTATGGCAACTAGCCTATATCAGGCGTGTTTTCCCTGATGGTTTTCGAAGTTTTTATGCACTTTCCGCAGGCGGAAGCCCACCGAAAGGAGGAAGATGCCGAGGAACAGGGCGTAAAAGCCAAGGTACCAGGCCAGCACCACCACGCCCACTACAGGCTGCATGAACAGCAATACGCCGAACACGACGGACAGGATCCCCGCCAGGATGAGCATCCACTCGTTCGTGAGCTCCTTGCGCAGGCGGATGGCGACGATGATCTCCAGGAGCCCCGTCACAACGGCCCAGATAGCCACCAGCGTTACCAGGAAGATCGCTGTAACACCCGGCATGAAGAGCATCAGCCCGCCGGCGATGATCCCCATGAGGCCGATCAGCAGGAAGGTCCACCAGCTTTCGTCTTTTTTCATGATCTGGAATCCATGGATGATGGAAAATATCCCGTCGACCAGGAAATAGGCGCCCAGGAAGATCACGAGGACAGAAAGGGTGAGGGCCGGCCAAAGGAAGGCGAAAATGGCGAAAAGAATGGCGATCACGCCGCGGAAAACGATATATCCCCAGTATTTGGATAGTTCATGGATCATGGCAATATGATTTGATTGTCCTTGATAACAATACATATCCCTAAAATGTTCAATAACGGGTTTTTGCAGCTGTTTCCCAAGGCATGGACTTATGGCCGGGATTTCGTATCTTTGCGGCTTCAAATTTATTCAGCCAGGTATGATCAGTGTTAAAAATGTCACGCTTTCTTTCGGCAAAAGGGTTTTGTTCGATGAAGTGAATATCAACTTTACGAAAGGCAATTGCTACGGAGTGATCGGCGCCAACGGGGCCGGCAAATCCACTTTCCTCAAAATCCTGTCCGGCGAGATCGAGCCGAACAAGGGTTCCGTGGAAATCACCCCCGGCGAGCGCATGTCGGTTCTGAAACAGAACCACTATGAGTTCGACGAGGTGACCGTTCTCAACGCGGTGCTCATGGGCAACAAGAAACTCTGGGACATTGCGCATGAGCGCGACAGCATTTACGCCAAGGAAGACTTTACCGAAGAAGACGGCATGCGCGCAGGCGAACTGGAGGCGGAATACGGCGAGATGGGCGGCTACACGGCCGAGTCCGACGCCGGTGTGCTCCTGGGCGACCTGGGCGTGAAAGAAGAACTGCATCAAACCCTGATGAAAGACCTGAGCGGCGCCCTCAAAGTACGGGTACTGCTCGCACAGGCGCTCTTCGGCAACCCCGACATCCTGCTGCTGGACGAACCTACGAACCACCTGGACGTTGAAACCATCGGGTGGCTCGAAAACTTCCTGGCCGATTACGAAAACATCGTGATCGTGGTGAGCCACGACCGTCACTTCCTCGATGCCGTGTGTACCCACGTGGCCGACGTAGACCGCGCCAAGATCAAGATCTTCACCGGTAACTACTCCTTCTGGTACGAATCCAGCCAGCTGATCGCCCGCCAGATCTCCGACAAGAACAAGAAAATGGAAGACAAGCGTAAAGACCTCCTGGACTTTATCGCCCGCTTCTCCGCGAACGCTTCCAAATCCAAACAGGCTACTTCCCGTAAGAAAGCCCTCGATAAACTGGTGATCGAAGACATCGAGCCCTCCAGCCGCAAATACCCCGGCATCATCTTCAAGCAACAGCGCGAAGTGGGCAACCAGATCCTGAACATCGAAAAGCTCGAGAAATCCATCGACGGCCGCAAGATCTTCAGCGACGTGACCTTCTCCGTGAATAAAGGCGACAAGATCGCGTTCCTGTCGAAAGACCACCTGGCCCTCAGCACCTTCTTCGATATCATCAACGGCGACCAGCAGGCCGACGGCGGCAAGCTCGAATGGGGCACCACCGTTACCAAAGCCTACCTGCCCGACGATAACGCCGCTTTCTTCAAAAGCGATTATAACCTGCTCGACTGGCTCCGCCAGTACGTTCCTGCGCACGTAACCGACGTAGACGAGCCCTTCCTCCGCGGTTTCCTCGGAAGAATGCTGTTCTCCGGCGACGAGATCATGAAAAAAACCTCCGTGCTCTCCGGTGGCGAAAAAGTTCGCTGCATGGTGAGCCGCATGATGCTGCAGGATCCAAACGTGGTGATCCTCGACGAGCCCACCAACCACCTCGACCTGGAATCCATCCAGTCTTTCAACGAAAGCATGAAGGATTTCAAAGGGATCGTGCTGTTTACCACGCATGACCACACGTTCATGCAATCCGTGGCCAACCGCATCATCGAGATCACGCCCGCAGGCATTATCGACCGCCTCTGCTCGTTCGATGAATACCTGGCCGACGAGCGCGTGAGAACGCTGCGCGCCGAGATGTACGGCGAGCCGGTTAACGCATAATCAAAACTTATTCTGGATAGAAAATAAAAAGAGCGGATCATGTCCGCTCTTTTTTTATGGGTTACTTTTTTGGGTATTAGCTCTCTGGCGTTCAGAGATATTCTTCGATTACTTTCATTTTGTGCTTGTCGAGCGGCTTGGTGATGTAGGCCATCAGCTCGGGGGTTCTTTTCACTTTCTCCATGTCCTGGATGTTCATGGAAGAGGAACACATGATGATCGGCACATCCGTGGTGAGCCGCGTTTTGAGTTCCCGGAAAGCTTCGATGAAATCCCAGCCGTTCATCCGCTGCATGTTCATGTCGAGGATGATGAGGCAGGGGAGGCGCCGGGCCGCGAAATCGTTCAAATCCTCAATGGCGTCTTCCGCAGACAAAAAGGAATTGACCCTCACGTCCCATCCCTGCAAGCCAAACATCTTCTTCACAATAAAGTGGAAAATCTCATCGTCGTCGATTACATAAACTACTTTATGCTGTGCCATGTCAATTATATTGTCGAATTGCTTCATAAAATTTCGTTTACTGTACGCAATTCCATTTCCGTTAGCATAGGTATTTGCCGAAAACTGCTCCTCAAAACATTCCATTCAGGCCCGCTTCGTAATTTCACCGCAAAGAAAGTTAATTTTATTTTAATATTAATATTTTTTAATCTGGAATAACCAAACTTTAACAACCCGGTATAAAAAAGAAAGGGTATGGCCGGAGCCACACCCTTTCTATGAATGTTGGATTGTCTATCGTTATTTTTTAGAAGAGGCCGCCTTTTTTCAGGTTTACTTTGCCTGCGCCGATTTTAAAACCGTCCTGGTAGATTTCCACCGCGTAGTCGCCGGGTTTGAAGTCGGAGTTTTGTTTCCAGTCCATGCTCACGGGCGTAACGCCGCCTGCAGCATAGGAAACGGTTTTCTTAACGGTGTAGAGCTTCTCTGTGCCGTCTTCCAGGGTGAAGCGGCCGCTGCCGAGGGCTTCCACTGCGAGGGGAGAACCGTCCGGAGCCGTGATGGCTACGTAGATTTCTTTATCGCCGGTGGTCGCGATGCGGTTATCGAGGTCGAAAGACACGCGCATCATATCGGCGCGTTTAGCTTTGGTCGTCACTTCTTCCTTGCCGTTCTTACGTACGTTGATGGGCGACAGCTTGATGTTGGATGCATGCAGTACGGAGCCGAGATCCACACGTTTGCCGAGGCTGTCTTTCACCGTGGTCACAGAGTCGCGCTCCTTACGGGCGTAATCGCGCTCGCCTGCCAGTACGATTTTCTCGCCTTCGAGGCGCTCGATCGTCTGCACATAACCTTCGGTCCTGGATTTCAGCTCTTCGATCAGCCTGCGCGCTTCCGCCAGCTGGGCTGCGGTGGCGTTTTTGTTGCTGAGAATGCTGGTGATACGGCCTTTCATGTCCGCAATTTCTTTATCCTTGCTTTTCACGAGACTGTCCATCCGGCTATTTTGGGAGATCAGATCGTCCAGCCGTGCCTGGGCGGCATCGTATTCCGCCTGCAGTTCGTTACGGGAATTGGTAATCGTGTCCAGCTGGTTTTCTTTGATAGCGATCTCCTTGCTGGACTGGCTCTTGTCATAATACATATAACCCCAGGTGCCTACGAGTGCAGCGATGAGGATACCGTATATGAGGCCGTTTTTGTTGCTTTTCGGTTTTTCAGGCCCGGGATTGGGCGTTCCAGCGTTAAAGGTGTTTTCCGCCATAGTGATTGATGTTTTTGATATTAGATTGTTATATGGGTAAAATTTTTCCCTCGAAATTGAAACGTTAAAATTTAACTAAATTACACGCTTATAAAATTGTAGGCTGTGTTAAATACCGTTGCGCTCGACCAGTTATTATTACTTGACATTGAAACCACCCCGCTAACATCTTCGTTGGATCAGCTACCGGCCGAGTTGCAGGCGCTCTGGTTAGAGAAGAATGCAAAAACTTTGCCAGATTCTGAAAACCCGGCCGCCGACTACTTCGAGAGAGCGGGGCTGACGGCCGAATTCGGCAAGATCGTATGCATTTCCGCCGGCTTCTTTTTTACGGAAAACGGTCAGTATCAATTGCGTATAAAATCTTTTTATGGAGACGACGAGAAGGAGATCCTCGCCGGATTTCTCGATACCGTTTCGCGTTTCCATCAGAAAATGCAGCGCTTCCAGTTTGCAGGGCATAACATCCGCGAGTTTGATATTCCCTATATTTGCCGCCGCGCGATCATCAACGGCCTCGCCCTCCCGGATCCCCTCCAGCTCCACCAGCTCAAACCCTGGGAACAGCCCCTGCTGGACACCCTCCAGATCTGGCGCTTCGGGGATTTCCGGAACTATACCTCCCTTAAGCTGCTCGCCGCCGTACTCGGGATTCCCACCCCGAAAGACGATATCGACGGCAGCCAGGTGGGCAGAGTATATTGGGAAGACAAAGACCTCCGCCGCATCGCGGAGTATTGCCAGAAAGATGTGCTCACCGTAGGCCAGCTCCTGCTCCGCTTCAAAGGGCTCCCCCTCATGGAAAAGAGCGGCGTGGAAGTGGTCGGTTAATTTTGGATTGAAACAGACAGGGTTATGGATTACCAGGATATCATCAAGGAATGGAAAAGCAATAAGTTCAAGCCGCTTTACTGGCTCGAAGGAGACGAGGATTTCTTCATCGACCAGGTGGTGAACTACGCCGAGCACAACCTGCTCACCGAAGCCGACAAAGGCTTCAACCTCACCGTGCTGTACGGGAAAGACACCGACTGGGCCACCGTCATCAACGCCTGCCGCCGGTATCCCATGTTTGCCGAACGCCAGGTGGTGATCCTCAAGGAAGCCCAGGCCATGCGCGATCTCCTCAAAATCGAGCCCTACATCGACAAACCCCTCGAATCCACCATATTCGTCGTAGCCCACAAGCAAGGAAAGCTCGACGGCCGCTCTAAAATGGCCAAGCTTGTCAAAGACCGCGGCGTGATGCTGTCCACCAAAAAGCTCTACGACAACCAGATCCCCCAGTGGGCGGAAGCTTACGTCCGCTCCCAGGGCCTCGCCATCTCCGAAAAAGCTTGCATCATGCTGGCCGACCATATCGGCAACGATCTCAGCCGCATCGCCAACGAGATCGAAAAACTGATGGTCAACCTCCCGCAAGGCAAAAAAATCGACGAAGGCGATATCGAAAAATACGTGGGCATCAGCAAGGAATACAACGTGTTCGAGCTGCAGAACGCCATCGGGCAGATGGATCTCGGCAAGGCCATGCGCATCATCAAATATTTCGCCGCCAACCCCAAAGCCGCGCCCATACAGGTGGTTATCCCTTCCTTATACGGCTACTTCGCCAAAATCAACCTACTCTTCGGCGCCAAAGGCGGCGAAAAGGAAATGGCCGCCGCATTGGGCGTGCACCCGTTCTTTCTGAAAGATTACATGTCGGCCGCGCGGAACTTCGGTCCCAACGGCACCGAGCGCGCCATCCTGTTGCTCGCGCAATACAACCTGCGCAGCATCGGCATCGGCGATAGCGGAAACGAAGACGGTGAGCTGATGAAGGAAATGGTATACAGGATATTACGGCCTTGACGCGATCGCGCGGGCCTGCTCCACATCGTTTTTCATTTGCACGACGAGCGCTTCCACGCTGTCGAACCTGCGGTCGCTCCGGATATACTCCAGGTAATCGACCCGGATGGCCGCGTCGTAGATTTCCCGGTCGAAATCCAGGATAAACACTTCGATGCGCAGTTCCGACCCGTTGAAAGTGGGGCGGGTGCCGATGTTGAGCGCTCCCTGCAGCAGCGGGCCGTCGTTCCCGACGGAGACGGTCACGGCGTAAACGCCTTGTGCGGGGATAAGCTTTCGGTAATCGTTGAGGGCGATGTTGGCGGTGGGGAAGCCGAGCTTGCGGCCCATTTTATCGCCATGCACCACTTTGCCCTGCAGGAAATACGGGTAGCCAAGCAGCTCGCTGGCAAGGCGGACGTCGCCCTCCTGGAGGCTTTTGCGGATGCGGGTGGAGCTGACGGCCGCGTCGTGGATCACCTGCTGGGGGATTTCCAGCAGCCGGAAGCCATATTTTTCCTGTTCGGCTTCCAGCAGTTCGAGGCCGCCTTCGCGGTTGTGGCCGAATCGGTGGTCGTAGCCGATGATGATGGTATGCGGGCGGAAAGTGCTGATGAGAAAGTCTTCCAGGTAGGCCGTGGCGGACAGTTCGGAGAACTCCCGGGTGAAAGGGACCACCACCAGGTGATGAATGCCCCAATGCGCCAGCAGGGAGATTTTTTCTTCGAGCGTGGTAAGCAGGCGAACGGTTTTATCGCCGGCCAGCACTTCCCGCGGGTGCGGGTCGAAGGTGATGATGACCGTTTCCCCGTTGCAGGCGTGGGCGGCTTCCTGCAGCTGTTGGAGGATGTGCTGGTGGCCGGTATGCACCCCGTCGAAAGTGCCGATCGTGATCACGGCATTCCGGAAAGCGGGCAATTTCTTTAAATCTCTGTGAACCTGCATGGTGGAACGGTCATATTTGCAAAAACGCCGTGCAAATCTAAATGTTTTGACGGGATTACAATACTTTTGCACTTTAATCGCAAACCAAAGGATCATTCGTGGACCAGAACCTTTACGCCAAAAGAGGCGTCTCCGCCGGCAAAGAGGATGTGCACAACGCCATCCGGAATATCGACAAGGGGCTCTTCCCCCGCGCTTTCTGCAAAATCATCCCCGACCTGCTCGGCGGTGACGAACAGTGGTGCAATATCATGCACGCTGACGGGGCGGGTACCAAATCCTCCCTGGCTTACGCTTACTGGAAAGAAACGGGAGACCTCAGCGTATGGCGCGGCATCGCGCAGGACGCGATCATCATGAATACCGACGATCTTCTCTGCGTGGGCGCCACGGACAACATCCTGCTGTCTTCCACCATCGGCCGCAATAAAAACCTTATCCCCGGCGAAGTGATCGCCGCCATCATCAATGGTACCGAAGAAATCCTCGAAGAGCTCCGCTCTTACGGCATGGGCATCTACAGCACCGGCGGAGAAACCGCAGACGTGGGCGACCTCGTGCGCACCGTGATCGTGGACTCCACCGTTACCGCGCGCATGAAACGCAGCGATGTGATTTCGAACGACCGCATCCAGGCGGGAGACGTGGTGGTAGGGCTCGCATCCTACGGCCAGGCCACCTACGAGCGCGAATACAACGGCGGTATGGGCAGCAACGGCCTCACCTCCGCGCGCCACGACGTTTTCAACAAATCCGTAGCAGAAAAATACCCCGAATCCTTCGATCCCGCGATCCCGCAGGAGCTCGTGTTCTCGGGTAAAAAAGCGCTGACCGACATGGTCGACGTTCCGGGATTCGGACAGATCACCGCCGGCAAGCTGGTGCTGTCGCCCACGCGTACCTACGCGCCGGTGATCCGCCACATGCTGGAGCAGTTCCGCCCGCAGATCCACGGCATGGTGCATTGCAGCGGCGGCGCGCAAACCAAGGTGCTGCATTTCATCGAAAACCTGCACGTCATCAAAGACAACCTGTTCCCTGTTCCCCCGCTGTTCCAGCTGATCCGCGAGCAATCCGGCGCTGAATGGAGGGAGATGTACCAGGTGTTCAACATGGGCCACCGCATGGAATTGTACGTTCCTGCTGAAATCGCGGAAGACCTCATCCGCATCAGCCAGACCTACAACATCGACG
The DNA here is from genome assembly GCF_937874145.1 of uncultured Chitinophaga sp. Lineage (GTDB taxonomy): Bacteria > Bacteroidota > Bacteroidia > Chitinophagales > Chitinophagaceae > Chitinophaga. The sequence goes on from NZ_CALNBI010000207.1 coordinate 9,364, forward strand.
CGAAGATCGTGGGCCGTGTGGAAGCGGCGCCTGAGAAAAAAGTAACCGTGAAAAGCGAGTACGGCACTTTCGAATACAAATAATTGCAGAACGCATATACGAAAGCCGGCGGTCCGATTGGGCCGCCGGCTTTTTTGTGCGGGCGGGAATTTATGGTTGGATCGATTTGCTTTCGGGCGGCAATGTGAAATGAATATCGACGGTATCGTAGGTAGCGAGGCTTCTGCCGGCGCTGCTGGCGCCTTTCCAGGCAGGCATGATATGTACGAGGCGCAGGGCTTCTTCTTCCAGCCCGTAGCCCAGTCGGGGGCCAGTGGGGTGGATGCCGGTAAGGATTTTCCTGTCTGAATGGATCAGTGCGATACGGACGGTGCCTTCGATGCCGCGGGCTTTTGCTTCGGCAGGGTATTGCAGGTTGCCGGTAATGAATTGTTGCAGCGCGGTTTCCCCGCCGGGGAAATAAGGCGGCAATTCGATAAACCGGAAGATATCGCCGCGCGGGGTAATTTCTGCCGCAACGTTCCAGGTTTGGCGGTCGAACCGAAAATTGAGTGTAACCTTATCCGCCACCTTCCGGGTATTTTGTCGCCTGGGAATCCATGGTGGCATGAGGCTTACCAGGCGGAGGGCTTCCTTGTCGAGCCCCAATCCGATATTAAAACCGGCAATTTCCGGATTCCGGATGGAGCCATCGGGCATGACGGTGAAACTTACGGCTACGGTGCCGCGGTGTTTGTGTAATCGCGCTGTGTCCGGATGGCCATTGTGTTGCTGGAGGAAACGGTGCAGGGAGTCTGGTCCGCCTGGAAATAAGGGGTACAAATAACTGAAGGAGGCGTTTGTCGCCTGCTTAGGGAGACTGTCCGGAAGGGCAAGGTTGAACGAGCAGAGCAATGCGAAAAGATACATACAGTACGGGATGATACCTGAAAGATACCTAATTCAAGCTGAATCGGATTGGAAGATTATATTGTATTACCGTGCGTTTTTGGCCAAACATTTCGGAGGGCCATTCCCATTTAGGCATCAATTTCACTACGCGCAGCGCCTCTTCTTCGAGGCCAAATCCTAAATGCCGCCATTTTATCGTTGAGAATTCTGATAATTCGCCTGTACTGTCAACCAGGAATTGCACGAACACCGTTCCCTCTTTTCCCAAACTTTTCGCTTCGGCTGGATATTGCAGGTTTTTGTCGAGGAACGCCGCAAAGGCTTTGTCTCCACCAGGGAATTGGGGGACCAATTCAACAGGACAAACAATTACGTTGTCATGGAAAGTATCTGCTGGTGCCGTAACTGTGGATGATTCCGGTGCCTGAACCGGAGCCTTTTGAGAAATGGCTTCGGGTTGGGTGCAGGCGGCGGCGAGCAGGCAACATAAAATGAAGAACCGGATCATAGTAAAATTTGCAGGAAGATGCGCGTTTAACGGCTTTCCATAAAAAAGACGCCACAGAAACCGTGGCGCCTGATGTAAGCTAGTTGTGTATTGGGGTATGACTAACATTTGTCTTTTTGCCCGGGCATGAAGGGCGATTGGCCGGGCCGGATGGACGAAGTTTTTTGGTCTTAATCCTGCAATGTATACCGGATGGGAAGGTTGAACATTACATTCACATTTTTATCGTTTTGGCGGCCGGGCCTCCATTTGGGCATGCCTTTCATGACACGGATGGCTTCTTCTTCCAGGCCGTAACCGATAACCTTTCCAACGGGTTTCATGTCACGCAGGGAGCCGTCCTTGTCAACAACAAACTGGATGAAAACGGTGCCTGTCACATTTTTATCGACTGCTTCCTGCGGGTACTTTAGGTTGTTGCTAAGATACTTGATGAGCGCTTCGTCGCCTCCGGGAAAGCTGGGCGGCAATTCCACGAAGGTGAAAACTTCGTCGCCGGCAGCCGCCTTGAGTTGAACGGCCTGCGGAGCCGGTGTTTCCGTTGCGGCCGGTGCGGCCGGGTCCTGTTGTGTGCAGGAGGTGGCGAAGAGGATCCCTGCGGCGAGGGGGAGTGCCATCAGTTTGCGGATAGCGGCATAACGTGTTTGCGAATGGCGGGTAAGCATCATAATTCTGCGTTTTACGGGAGGTTGGGAAAAATGGTGAATGAGTAATCGGGCGGAAGGAGCATGCAGCGCCTGGCGGAGGAGATTTTCGGCGTATGCGGCCGTTTGTCCGTTTCCGGCAGGCACTTCGTCGGCTTCGAATTCATGGACTATCGATAATTCTTTTTTCACGAGATGGAAGAAGGGATTGATCCAGCATAAAGCCGTGACTGTTTCCATAAAAAGCGTATCCCAGCTGTGGCCTTTGCGGATGTGCGCCTGCTCGTGCTGGAGCATGTGGCGGCCTTCGGCGGAAAGCGGCTCCGTGGACGGGTTCCAGAAGATGTACCGGAAGAAGCTGAAGGGCGAGGAAACGGAAGGGTGGAGGATAAGCTGGTAATGGGAAGATGCCTGCCTGCGGCCTCCGCGGATAAGGCTGGACAGCTGCCAGATGGCATACCCGAAGCGGGCGAGGAGGGCGGCGGCTACCAGCGCGTAGGCGATCCAAAGCCATTGCCAGGAGGAGTTTACGCTGCCGGCGGCACTGCCGTTGACCTCGAAGGCGGCCGCGGTGTAGCGGAGGATGGCGGAAGAAGCAGCGGCGTCGCCGGGAAGGGGGATGCGCACAAGGGGGAGGAGGAGGCTGGCGGCGGTGAGGACCAGGAGATAGGCCCTGTTCCAGCGGTGCTGCCGCTGGTTGCGGAGCGCCAAACAATAATAGGCGAACAGCAGGCCCGAATACAGGGCCGCTTTCAGCAGATACACGAGGATCGGGCTCATGGTTCCTGTTTTTTGGATTTTTTAATTTCTTCCAGCAATTGCTCCAGGTCGTTGACCGACATATCCTTCTCCTTGACGAAGAACGACACCAGGTTGGCGAAAGAGCCGCCGAAATAACCTTTAACCAGGTTCTGCACCGTGCGGCTGCTGTATTCCTCTTTGGAAACGAGCGCGTGGTACTGGTGGCTTTTCCCGAATGCCTTGAACCCGACGAAGCCCTTGTCGACAAGGATCTTTACGAGCGTGGAAACCGTGTTGTAATGTGGTTGCGGCTCCGGGAGCACGGTGATGATGTCTTTCACGAAAGAGGGGCCGAGCGCCCAGAGGGCTTGCATGATCTGCTCTTCCGCCTTGGTCAGTGTTTTCATTGTATCGAAGTTTATGGCGAGTCTTGTTAAAAGTCCGATGAACGCATTTTAATGTTGCCGGCGCCTGTTGAGCGGATTTTTTCTACGGTTGTTCTTAACGGGAAGTGTTTCTTTATTTGGTACGGTTACAGTACTGTATCTGTACTGAATCCCTACTGCGTCTCCGCTAAGCTTCGGCGACCGGGCGCTTAAAAAAACGCAATTGCGGATGCTGAAACGAATGTATAACTATTTTTTTAGTTTACAAACTAATTTTGTAGTTATTATTCAATGCGGGTCATTGACAAGGATTTAATTATTTTTGGATTTTAAAACAGGAAATTAATGGTTGATCAACCGATAGTCCAGCTGACGAATGCTAATATTTACCAGGGAAGTTCATTGATCCTGTCCGACGTGAACATCTCGATTAATAAGGGAGAGTTTGTGTATTTGATCGGGAAAACGGGAACGGGGAAGTCGAGCCTGCTGAAGACGCTGTACGGCGACCTGGTGTTGCGGGAAGGCGCCGGCCAGGTAGCGGGGTTTGATCTGACGAAGATGGACTGGAAGAAGGTGCCATACCTTCGCCGGAACCTGGGCGTGGTGTTCCAGGACTTTCAGTTGCTGACGGACCGCACGGTGCATGAGAACCTGAAGTTTGCGCTGAAGGCCACGGGGTGGACGGAGCAGAAGCAGATCGAGGATAAGATTGCGGACGTGCTGGATAAGGTGGGCCTGGCCACGAAGGGGTTCAAGATGCCGTATGAGTTGTCGGGCGGGGAGCAGCAGCGCGTGGACATTGCGCGGGCGTTGCTGAACGGCCCGAAGCTGATATTGGCGGACGAGCCTACGGGCAACCTGGACCCGGAAACTTCCGACGGGATCATGCAGCTGTTGTTCCGGATTTGCCGGGAAGACGGCACCACGATCGTGATGGCGACGCATGATTATATAGTGTTGCAGAAGTTCCCGTCGCGCGTGCTGCGTACGGAAAACGGGCAGGTGACCGACAATGCAGCAGTAAATTTTGTATAGGTAAAGCATTGGTTTACAGATACGGGGCTTCAAATAATTCTATTTGGAACTTGCCATTTATCTTCTTACCTTTGCACCGGAAAAATAGCGAGTAATAATTTATTTTATCAAAGATGTCTTACTTAACTGTAGAAAAGAAAGCGAACATTTTCAAGGAATTCGGTGGTAGCGAAAAGAATACCGGTTCTACTGAAGCGCAAATTGCCCTGGTAACCGAGCGTATCAACAGCATTTCCGCTCACCTGAAGCAAAATAAAAAAGACTTCTCCACTCACCGCGGTCTTATGAAGATGGTAGGTCAGAGAAAGCGTTTGCTTTCTTATCTGTCTAAAACCAACCTCTCCGGCTACCGTGCCCTCATCGAGAAGTTAGGTATCAGAAAATAATCCGAATTTATTGATAGCGCTATTCCCAACTATTCTGGTTGGGAATAGTTTTTTTGTATGTATACTATTTTAATCCTCACACAAGTATGAATCTCACACCTACTTCGGTTAAATTTGATATAGGCGGAGGTCGTGAAGTGACGATCGAGACCGGCAAAATGGCCCGCCAGGCCGATGGAGCCGTTACCGTTCGTTGCGGCGATTGTATTCTGCTGGCTACCGTGGTGGCCAATAAAGAGCCCAAGGCCGGGCAGTCTTTCTTCCCCCTCACCGTAGACTACCAGGAGAAATTCGCTTCGGCAGGCCGTATCCCGGGTTCATTCTTCAAGCGTGAAGGCAAGCTGAGCGACTATGAAGTGCTCATTTCCCGCCTGATCGACCGTGCCCTGCGCCCCCTGTTCCCCGACGATTATCTCTGCGATGTGCAGGTGTTGGTAACCCTTGTATCCTCCGATAAAGAAATCATGCCCGACGCCATGGCCGCACTGGCCGCGTCCGCAGCCCTCGCCGTGTCCGACGTTCCCATCCAGGAGATCATCTCCGAAGTGCGCATCGGCCGCGTGAATGGCGAATTCATCATCAACCCCACCCGTTCCCAGCTCGCTGAAGCCGATATGGACTTCATCGTAGCCGCTACGGAGAAAAATATCATGATGGTGGAAGGCGAATCCAAAGAGTGCCAGGAAGAAGACCTGATCAAGGCCATCGAACTCGCTCACGACGCCATCCGCATCCAGGTGAAAGCCCAGGAAGAGCTCCGCGCCCTGATCGGCAACCCCGCCAAGCGCGAATTCACCCTGCCTTACGCCAACGAAGAACTGAAAGCGAAAATCGAAGCCTTTGCCGCCGGCAAAATCCTCGAAGTTTCCAAATCCGCCCTCGGCAAACACGAGCGCAGCGAAGCTTTCAGCAAAATCGAAGAAGAAGTGAAAGAGCACCTGGGCGAGCTCTCCGAAGAAGACGCCCCGCTCGTCGGCAAATATTTCCATAAACTGGAAAAAGAAGTCGTGCGCAACATGATCCTGGACCAAAGCATCCGCCTCGACGGCCGCGTGCTCGACCAGGTCCGCCCCCTCGCCATGGAAGTTGACCTGCTGCCCAGCCCCCACGGCTCCGCACTGTTCACCCGCGGCGAAACGCAGTCCCTCACCACAGTAACCCTCGGTACCCCCGACGACGAACTGCTGATCGAGTCTGCCGCCACTTCCAACTACGTTAAATTTATCCTCCACTATAACTTCCCTCCCTTCTCCACCGGCGAAGTGAAGATGATGCGCGGCCCCGGCCGTCGCGAAGTGGGCCACGGTAACCTGGCTTTACGCTCCCTCAAGCAAATGATGCCCGGAAGCGATTACGCCTACACCGTGCGCGTAGTGAGCGATATCCTCGAATCCAACGGTTCCTCCTCCATGGCTACCGTTTGCGCAGGCTCCCTCGCCCTCATGGACGCAGGCGTTCCCCTGCCCAAACACGTATCCGGTATCGCAATGGGCCTCATCTCCCGCGCTGCCGACGGCAAATGGGCCGTACTGAGCGACATCCTCGGCGACGAAGACCACCTCGGCGACATGGACTTCAAAGTAACCGGTACCCGCGACGGTATCTGCGGCGTACAGATGGATATCAAAGTAGACGGTCTGAGCATGGACGTGATGCGCGCAGCGCTTTCGCAAGCCCGCCAGGGCCGCCTGCACATCCTCGATGGCATGTACAATACCATCGAAGCTGCCCGTCCTGAACCGAAACCGCATGCTCCGCGCATGGAGAAACTGACCATCGACCGTGAATTCATCGGCGCGGTGATCGGGCCCGGCGGTAAAGTTATCCAGGAAATCCAACGCGAAACCGGCACCAACATCAATATCGAAGAAGTTGGCCAGCATGGCGAAGTATCCATCTTCGCTACCCAGAAAGAAAACCTGGATAAAGCCGTTGCATGGATCAAAGGCATCGTTTCCCAACCCGAAGTGGGCGAAGAATACGAATCCGTTGTGAAGAGCGTAATGCCCTACGGCGCGTTCGTGGAATTCCTCCCCGGCAAACAAGGCCTGCTCCATATCTCCGAAGTTTCCTGGAAACGCCTCGAGAACATGGACGGCGTACTCAGCGAAGGCGACAAAGTGAAAGTGAAACTGGTAGGCACCGATCCCAAAACCGGCAAGTTCAAACTCAGCCGCAAAGTGCTCATGCCCAAACCCGAAGGTTACGTAGAACGCCCCGAACGCGAAGAGCGTGGTGACCGTGGCGATCGCGGAGACCGTCGTGACCGTGGTGACCGTGGCGACCGCCGTGGCGGTGGCGACCGTGGAGACCGTCGTGATCGTGGCGATCGTGGTGACCGCGGAGACCGTGGCGATCGCGGGCCCCGTCCTTCCCAGGCCGGCGGCCAGAACGAAGGTCCTGAACTGGGCCCTGTGTTCGACGAACAATAATCGTGTGAATAGCTTACATAAAAAAAACGCCGCTTACGAGCGGCGTTTTTTATTTTCAGGGAATCCGGTAGTCTTCGTTTAACGGCCCGCGTTATAGACCTGTTCGATGAACACTTCGCTTTCGCGCCAGATCACCTTCCCTTTCTCGAGCCTGAAAATCCGGAACGATTTGCCGTTCACGTCTTCATAATCCATTTTGTAGAGCTTCACGCGCTTGTTGGTGGTGCGGTCCACCACCTGCACCTTGCCGGCTTCCAGCAGGTCGGGCAGGATCTCGTCGATATACGGCAGGATGATGCCTTCGTTATCGTTCCAGAACAGCGTGATCCTGTCGGTGCTGTAGGAGAGGGGATTGCTCTTGGAGGCGGTCCAGAACTTGCTGGCGAGGCCATAGTGGCGCTGCACTTCTTCGGGACTGAGCGGCGAGAACTGGATGTTGCGGAACACGGTTTTGTTGAACTGCTTCTGTACGAGCACGGTGTCGAGATTTTTGAAATAATCTTCCACATCCAACTTGTCTACGATCAGTACGGCGTTGGGCACCTGGTAGAAGATGGAGTCCTGTTTCTCGTATTCATGCGGGATGATGGTGGACTGGGCCGATACGGTGAAAGCGCCGCCCAGCAGGGCAGCGAGGATGATGAGTTTTTTCATAGGATAAGGTTATATTTAATAAAAAGTAAATATAAATAGGTGTAGGGAAATGGCCAAGAAAAATGCGGAATAGGGGCGGAAAAATGTCGTTATCTTGCGCCCATGTCTTACATCGCCATAACGATTCCCGCGCCGCAGGAGCTGCGGGATGTGCTGGTCGCGCAACTGAGCGACATGGGTTACGAAGGGTTTGAGGAGCGCCCGGATGCGCTCGTGGCTTATATACCCGAAACGGATTTTGAAGAGAACAACTTAATGGGTCTCGTGGGGTCTCACGGGTTGGATTATACGAAAGAGAGAATTGAGCAGGCGAACTGGAACGCGGTGTGGGAGAGCAGCTTTGAGCCGGTGCTGGTGGAGGATTTCTGCGGTATCCGCGCGGGCTTCCATGCGCCGCTGGGCGATTCGGTGAAACATGAGATCATTATCACGCCGAAGATGTCGTTCGGGACGGGGCACCACGCCACTACCTGGTCGGTGGTGCTGCTGATGCGCGATGTGGATTTTGCGGGGAAGCAGGTGTTTGATTTCGGTTCCGGGACGGGGATACTCGCGATATTGGCGGATAAGTTGGGTGCAGCGCAAACGCGTGGGATCGACATTGATACCTGGGCGGTGGAGAACGCGGTGGAGAATGCGGAGGCGAATGGTTCGGGGAACGTTACGTTTACGCAGGCGGATAACTTGTCGGGTGAGGGGAGCGGGGCGTATGATGTATTGCTTGCGAACATCAACCGTAACATCCTGCTTGTTAATATGGGGGAGATGAAAAGAATACTCAAAAAAGGCGGAATATTGATTTTGAGTGGTATATTGCAGGAAGACGAACCTGCAATTGTTAAGGCCGCCCGGGCAGAGGGGCTGCAACCCGCGGAGCGGGCAGAACGGGAGCACTGGCTGGCACTTTCATTCATCGCCAGTTAATGTGGAAAAATTATCATATTTTAATTACTGATTCTAGAGTAATTACCTTATCATTGCAGTATATTTTACATTCATTTTAACACTTTAATTGCTAACTTAGCAGTTCTAACTTATTGTGATGACAGAATTATTGCTAATTATCTGCGCCTATCTGATTGGCTCTTTTGCTACCGCTGTGTGGGTGAGCAAGGGAGTTTTCGGTATCGATATCCGCGAGCATGGTTCCGGTAATGCCGGCGCCACCAACACGTTCCGCGTGCTGGGCCCCAAGGCCGGTACGTTCGTGATGTTGGTGGACATGCTGAAAGGCGTGCTGGCTGTCAGACTATCCTACCTTATCCCTCATGATTCCACCGAACAATTGGTAAACCTGCAGGTGGGCCTCGGCCTGGCTGCTGTAGTGGGTCACATTTTCCCCATATGGGCGGGTTTCCGCGGGGGCAAGGGCATCGCCACCCTCTTCGGGATGGTGCTCGCCATCCAGCCGCTGGTAGCCTTGTATTGTGTGGGTGTTTTCCTCATGATTCTCTTTCTTACCCGGTACGTATCGCTGAGCTCCATCCTTGCCAGCATCGCGTTCCCGGTACTCATTCTTTTCGTGTTCCGTGAAGAAGAAGTGTACTATCGGATTTTCGCCATCGCAGTTGCGGTTATGGTGGTGCTGACGCACCAGAAGAACATTATGCGCCTCATCAGCGGCAGCGAATCCAAAGTTCCCCTCTTCAAAAACAGGAAAAACAAGCACGGAAACGATATCTGATCTCCCCGATACAGTAAATCCGGCACAACGATTGCAAGCTGTTATGTAAAGTGGTATTTTCGCCGCAACAACCGCCATGCTGCGTTTGTTAATATCGCTGCGATATTATCCTTTCTACTAAATTAATGTCCCGATGAAAAAAATTGCGTTGTTATTGGTTGCCGGAACCGGGCTGATATATGCCTGTTCGAGAGTGCCTATCACCGGCCGTAGCCAGTTGAACCTCATTCCTGAAGCCACCATGCAATCCATGGCTTTACAGGAGTACCAGACCTTCCTTTCCCAGAACAAAGCTGTTTCGCCCGCCGCCAGCAAAGATGCTGAAATGGTGCAGCGCGTGGGTGGCCGTATCGCCAGGGCCGTTACCACCTACATGACGCAAAAAGGCATGGGGAGCGAAGTGGCCAGCTACAAATGGGAGTTTAATCTCGTAAACGATAACCAGGTGAATGCCTGGTGTATGCCCGGCGGTAAGGTAGTGGTGTATACCGGCCTCCTGCCGGTGACCCAGAATGAGACAGCGCTCGCCTGCGTTATGGGCCACGAGATAGCACACGCTATCGCGCGCCATGGTAACGAAAGGATGAGCCAGGGCCTCGTTGCCCAGGGGATCCAGATTGCAGGCGCCGTTGCGCTCAATAAGAACCCCCAGGCACAAAATATCTTCATGCAGGCAGTAGGTGTCGGCGGTCCGCTGGGGCTCATGGCCTACGGCCGCCAGAATGAGCTGGAGGCCGACCACCTCGGTGTGATCTTTATGGCCATGGCTGGTTATAACCCGCAGGAGTCCATTGCGTTCTGGGGCCGGATGGCAAAAGCCGGCGGTGGACAGAAGCCGCCTGAGCTGCTCAGCACCCACCCGAGCGACGACCGCCGTATCGCGCAGCTGCAAAACCTCATGCCCGAAGCCATGAAGTACTACACACCTGCGAAGTAATACACATCATATTCCTGAACCGGGCAACAGCGCAATCGCTGCTGCCCGGTTTTTTTATGCGCCTATTTATACGATGGATATTTCAAAACCTTATAAATATATCTTTCTAATCCTTTTATTCAGAAAAATGCCCAAACTGTTAGAATATTTATAATAAAAAGAAAGATTTATGCCCACTGTTTTGACAAAAAATAATGTGTAGGAAATTATTTTGTTTGTAATATCTTTTTATATAGTTTTATAACCTTGTTAATTGATTGTTGTTGACAGGGAGTCAGTATTTATGAAATCGATTGAATTGGCATTGTTGCACACTTCCGCCCCGTGTTCCTGATCACATATCGATGAAAAACGGCCCCAGGCCACTCATTCCACCGGTCCAACCGCCACCAGGTAAAACGCAGTTGCAAATCGAGCAGACACGGGAGGACCATCCAGTTACATCATAAACCGCCGGCACATCGCCGGAAGCGCCGGAGCAAAACCGGCCCGGACATCCGCATCCCCATCTCACCGTACAGCCGCATGGCTGTTTCGGAAAGGGTGAGCCACGTCCGTACCCTGCAGGATTTTAAATCACTTTATAACCAAGTAAATCCAAGCATTATGAACAACTGTGTGAAACTCCTGTTTTTGTGCGCCGCCGTTGGTACCCTCGGCAGCTGCGACAAGGCAGACATTTTCAATCCTCCCGGAAAAGACCCGAAACCACCTGCCACCACAACCACCACACCGGTGCACGGCGACCTCAAAACGATCACGGTGACTGGCTCCGGCAGCAAAACGGATTTCAACGCCGGTAACTACACCTTCGCCGGCCACCGCCACATGGCGCTCCGTTCCACGGACTTCGATTCCGCCACCGCCGCCACGCCGTCTTCCAACACAAAGGCAGGCTGGCAGGCCCTCCTGCAGGGTATTTACCCGATCAAAACCTCCAACGACTTCAACGACCAGGCTACCGCTTCCGGCGCCACCCTGGAGCTGACCGGCGGCCCCACCCATTCCGGCAAATGGCTCAAACGCCAGGCCAGCCAGGCGATCCGTACGCTGTACCCTTCCAACTGGCGCCTGCGCAACTGGAACCTGCTGGACAACTCGGGGTACAAGTCGTATCTCTACGTTTCATTCTACCTGCAAACGTTTGACGACGACGATACCGGCAAATGGTACCGCATGTACTGGAGAAGAGACCTTCCCAGCAGCGATCCCAAATACAGCTCCAGCTTCTGGACAGGCAAAATGGCCGGTGGCGGCCAGTTTACCTGGCGTGTGGAGTGGTCCGGCAATGGCGAACTGGGCGGATATGCCGACCAGTCGCATCCCACCACCGGCGTTTGGAATCGTATAGAACTGTTCTTCGATTTTGCGAACGATTCGTATCAGGTCCACATCAACGGCAAACCGATCACCGATTCTTCCCGGAACTACTTCGGCACCGTTTCCGGCCAGCTGGGCCTGAACAGCCAGATCACTTACGCCCTGCTCGGCAATACCCTGGAGCCCATGGCGGAAGACGGTCACCACGTTGGCTGGGCGCTCCCTTACGCCGATTACAGCTCCAAGCGCATCGAGCTGGCAGACAATTCGAACTGGGCTTTGAAAACCAAATCCGTGGTGCAACCCGTGAAGTCATGGACCTCAGGCAACGTGGAGTTCATCGTCAACCAGGGCGATTTCGCCGACCTGGACAACAAGCACATTTTCTACCTCGACGGTACCACCGCAACCTACATCGGCGCCTTATAATTCTACTCGTAGCATCGCAAGGCAATCGTGACCACAAAAAAAGCCCGCAGGTAACTGCGGGCTTTTACTTATGATAAGCTTTAGTATCAATCGAGTATGCGGGCAAGGTTCAGCAGTTCGTCGTGTTTATACTGTTCCTTGTCGTTGCGGAAGCATTTAGCGGTTTCCTCCAGCAGGAACTGGACGATCCGGGCGTTGCTCTGCGGTTTGTAGAAGTCCGGGTTGACGGGCACGTTTACCCGTTTCAGGTAGGTATCCACATCCTGTTGGGTGTAGATCTGGCCCTGGATGGGGTCGATGAAGAAGAGGATGCGGTAGTCCCCCGGGTCGGCCGGCTCCGTGAAATCATAGAACGTGTCGAAATACCCGAGGATAAACTGCCGCGGGATGTTGACGGCGTATACCGGCAGGTCGAGCATCGCGCAAAGCGCCTGGTACACGATCCCGTTGGTGAGCGGGTTGCCTTTCCGTCCTTCAATCACCTGGTTGATGAAAAACTGGTTCTTGCGCTGATAGCTCACTTCTTCCCCCTTCAACCCGAAATAGTTATAAATCATGCTGTTCAGCACGTTTATCTGTTCCAGCGGGGTGAGGTAATTATTCAGTTCGAGCCAGATATTACGTTTGATGCGGTCTATCTCCGTATGAACCGTCTGCTCCGTGAGGTCGGGGTACTGGTATTTGGCGGTCAGCAACGCGCCTTTGATCAGCTCCTGCGACCCCGCCGCATGCCATAGCCTGAATGCCTCCTGCAGGTCCTGGTAATGGACGCGGTGGATCAGCATTTCAATCCTTTCCTGGATATGCTCGTCGATCGTGGTTTCCCACAGATGCTCGAGGTTTGGAATGATCTCTTTCCCGAACATGAGGATCTTGTTGGCCACGGTGTCAAACACTTCCTGGTCAGGATCGTCCAGCAGATGGAATAACGCGTTTATTTCCCTTGTTTCGTGCAATGGAATGAGTTATGGATTCTTGTCTTTAAGTTACGATTTTTTGGCTAGTCCGCTTTCTTTTTGCGGGGCGGCGCCTTTTTCTTCGGGGGATTGGCTTTCAGCTCTTCGATGATGGCTTTGGCTTCTTCCACGGTGATATCGGCGGCGGTCTCATGTTTTTCTTTCGGCAGCTTGTAATTGCGCAGGCCCACCTTCAGGTAGGGGCCGTACGGCCCTCTCAGCACCTGGATCTTCTCCTTCTCGAACACTTTGATGGTGCGCTCGTCTTTGGCCTGGCGTTTCTCCACGATGAGCGGCGCCACTTCCTCGAGCTCCACGGTGTAAGGGTCCATTTCCTTTTTGAGGGAATAGAATTTCTTGTCGTGTTGTGCGTAAGGCCCGAACCGGCCGATGTTCACGGCTACCTCGGTGCCTTCGAACAGTCCGAGGGTACGGGGCAGGCGGAACAGGTCCATCTCTTCGTCGAAAGTGATCGTTTCGATGCTCTGGGTCTGCTTCAGTTTGGCGAAACGGGGCTTCTCCTCGTCTTCCACCTTACCGATCTGCACCATGGGGCCGAAGCGGCCCATGCGGGCGGTAACTGGCTTGCCGGACGCGGGATCTTCGCCCAGGAGGCGTTCTCCCTTCACCCTTTCGGCTTTTTCCAGCGTTTCCTCTACATTATTATGGAAAGGAGCGTAGAAGTCCTGGAGCATCTTGTTCCATTTCTTCTTGCCGCCGGCGATTTCGTCAAATTCTTCTTCGATGCGGGCGGTGAAGCCATAGTCCATCACCCGGTCGAAATATTGTTTCAGGAAGTCGGTCACCAGCATGCCCAGGTCGGTCGGGAAGAGTTTGGACTTCTCCGCGCCGGTATTTTCCTGGTCGGTGACTTTGCTGATCTGGTCGTTTTTGAGCCACAGGATGCGGAAATCCCTTTTCACGCCTTCTTTGTCGCGCTTCTCTACGTAACCGCGTTTTTGGATGGTGGTGATGGTGGGGGCGTAGGTGGAAGGGCGGCCGATGCCGAGCTCTTCGAGTTTCTTCACCAGCGAGGCCTCCGTGTAGCGGGGTGCGGGGCGGGTGAAGCGCTCGGTGGCTTTCATTTCCTTCATTTCCAGCGCCTGTTTAACGGCCAGGGGGGGTAGTACGCCTTCCTGGTCGTCTTCGTCGCCATCCTCATCGTCGCGGCCCTCCATATATACTTTCAGGAAGCCGTCGAATTTGAGCACTTCGCCGCTGGCGGTCAGCTCTTCGTGGTTGGTGGAAATATCGATTTTGGCGATGGTTTTTTCCAGCTCCGCGTCCGACATCTGGCTGGCGATGGTCCGTTTCCAGATCAGTTCATAGAGGCGCTTGAGGTCGGAATCGTCGACCGAAGCGTTTTCCATGTAAGTCGGGCGGATGGCTTCGTGCGCTTCCTGTGCATTTTCGTTTTTGTTTTTGTATTTGCGGGATTGATAGTAGCGGTCGCCCCAGTTTTTATGGATGGCTTTGCTGATATCTTCCATGGCTGTATCGGAGAGGTTCACGGAGTCCGTTCTCATGTAGGTGATCTGCCCGGATTCGTAGAGTTTCTGAGCCAGGAGCATGGTTTTGGACACGCTGTAGCCCAGTTTGCGGGAGGCTTCCTGCTGGAGGGTGGAGGTAGTGAACGGTGCGGCGGGGGATTTCTTCCCGGGCTTCACGGTCACGTCTTTCACCGTATAGGCGGCACCAACGCACTGGGTGAGGAACTTCTCGGCGTCTTCGGCGGTTTTGAAGCGGGAGGGGCCGTCGGCTTTGAAGGTGATGGTCCGGCCCTGGATATCTTTGGCCAGGAACCAGGCTTCCACTTTAAAGCTGCTCACCGTCTCGAACTGGTTGATCTCGCGCTCGCGCTCCACGATCAGCCTTACGGCTACGGATTGCACGCGCCCGGCAGACAGCGAGTTGCGCATGCTCATTTTGCGCCAGAGCACGGGCGACAGCTCGAATCCCACGATGCGGTCGAGGATGCGGCGGGCTTGCTGGGCGTTCACCAGGTTCATGTCGAGCAGGCGGGGCGTACGAACGGCTTTTTCGATGGCGGGTTTCGTAATCTCGTGAAAAACAATGCGTTTGGTAGAAGAAGGGTCGAGGCCGAGTACTTCGCAAAGGTGCCAGGATATGGCTTCCCCTTCGCGGTCCTCATCCGTTGCCAGCCAAACCTCCTCGGAGTCCTTCACCAGTTTTTTCAATTCCTTGACAACCTTTTCCTTGTCATCCGGTATTATATATTTCGGCTTGAAATTATTCTGAATGTCGATTCCCATGTCATCTTTCTCCAGGTCACGGATGTGACCGAAAGAAGATTTCACTTCAAAATCTTTTCCTAATATTTTTTCGATAGTCTTCGCCTTTGCCGGGGATTCTACAATCACGAGATTTTTAGCCATGAACGCCTTTTTATGTCTGTAATTACGCTAAAATTTGTACAAATATTACAAATCCGATTGGTGCAATTATATAAAAGTAGGTTGATATAAAAAATAGCAAAGGTTAAATACTTGATTTATAGCAATCAACAGTCACGATATTATTATATTATCTCCTTTTCGCCGAAAGACGCTTATATTACATATTCAATTTTTAATTACATCGAACGCCATGGACATCGTCATTATAGGATCCGGAAACGTAGCGCATTGTTTTGGCCACTTCATGAAGCTGCATGGCCACCCCGTCAAACAAGTCATCAGCCGTAACAGGGAAAACGCCCGCCTGCTGGCGGAAACCCTCGGCGCCGAGCACTCCGCCGACCTGTTCGACATCCACATGGAAGCGGATATTTACCTCCTGGCAGTGGGAGACGATGCCCTCGTTCAGCTGAACAATGATCTCCGCCTGGGCCGCCGCATCGTGGTGCATACCGCCGGCGCCGTGCCTTTATCGGCCATTTCGAACATTTCGGCCAACACCGGCGTGCTGTACCCCCTCCAAAGCATCCGGAAAGAGAATAAATCCTACCCCGAAATCCCCCTGCTCCTGGAAGCCTCTTCCGACGAGGTGCAAAAGCGCCTCCAGGCCCTGGCCCAAAGCATCAGCGGCAGCATTTCCATCATGAGCTCGGAACAGCGGCTGCAAATGCACCTGGCCGCCGTTTTCTGCAACAATTTCACCAATCACCTCATCGCCCTGGCCAAATTCTACTGCGAGCAGGAAGGGCGCGACTTCAGCCTGCTGGCCCCCATCATCCGGGAAACCTTCCAGCGGCTCGATAAGTTCCCGCCTGAAAGCGTGCAAACCGGCCCGGCGATCCGGAACGACGAGCGGACCATGGCCCTGCATGAGTCCCTCCTGGCCAGTTACCCGTCTATGGCGCAGATTTACCCGCTCCTGTCGGAAAGCATCCGGCAGTTCCATAAATGATTGGCGGTCTCCCGATTAACAGATATTTTTGCGCACCGGCCCCCGGCCGGCCAACGCAGAACAGACAGTTATGAACGTATTGGAACATTTTTCCCGCATCCGCACTTTCGTATTCGACGTAGATGGCGTGCTGACCGACGGCACCGTACAGCTCCTGCCCGGCGGCGAGCTGAGCCGGAAGATGAGCATCCGCGACGGGTACGCCCTGCAGCTGGCGGTGAAAAAAGGCTATCGCCTCGCGATCATTTCCGGCGGCAGGTCGGAAAGCGTGGTGACGAGGCTCAACGGATTGGGTATCACCGACGTATACACGGGCGTGGCCGACAAGGTAAACCGTTTGGAGGCCTACGCCCTGGAGCACGACCTGCAATGGGACCAGATCCTGTTCATGGGCGACGATATCCCCGACTACCGCGCCATGCAGCTGGTAGGCCTGGCCGCCTGCCCGGCAGATGCCGCACCGGAGATCAAATCCATCAGCCGGTATATTTCGCCGCTTAACGGCGGAGCCGGCTGCGCCCGCGACGTGATCGAGAAAGTGCTGAAGCTCAACGGCGACTGGCAGCTCGACGAAGGCATCCGCGCCAAATAGCAAACCGGATTCTCCATATATAAAACGACTTATGACCCTCATCGCCGCTTTTTTCAGGATGATCCGGTACCCTAACCTGATCTACATTGCCCTCACGCAATTGCTGTTGCAGTTTTGCGTGGTGGCGCCCGTGCTGCAGAAGAGCGGGCTGGAGCCTTCCCTTTCGTGGGCGCATTTCGCATTGCTGTGCCTTTCCACCCTCATGGTGGCGGCAGGCGGATATATCATCAACGATTATTTCGACATCAATATCGACCTGGTCAACAAGCCGGAAAAGATGGTGGTGGAAAAGATCATCAACCGGCGCTGGGCCATGGCCTGGCATACCATGCTCAACATGGCCGGCGTATCGCTGGGCTTTTTGGTGGCTTTCAAGATCGGGCAGTTTTACCTGGGCTTCATCCAGGTGATCTGTACCATGCTGCTGTGGTTCTACTCCACGTCCTTCAAGCGCCAGGTCATTATCGGCAACGTGGTGATCTCGCTGCTGACGGCGTTGAGCGTGGTGGTGGTGGGTTTTTATGAGAAACAGATCTACGAGAGCTTCGAGGCCATCCTTTCGCCCGCGGGGCGCAAGCTCATCCAGATCATCGGGATTTACGCGCTGTTCGCGTTCTTGCTGTCGATGATCCGTGAAATCGTGAAGGACATGGAAGATATGATCGGCGACAGCAAAGACGGCTGCCGGACGCTGCCGATCGTATGGGGCGTAAAGAAGACCAAAAACTTCACCATGGTGCTCATTCTCACGCTGGAAGTGCTGCTGCTGGTGCTGATGGGCGTAACGTATGCCCGTGAGTGGTATGCGGCCGTGGCGTATGTGGGGCTGTTCGTTGTGTTCCCGCTGGCCTGGTTCATCCAGCGCCCGCTGGCGAAGGCTTACCAGCCGGAGCATTACCATTCCATTTCCACCTGGATCAAGATCGTGATGCTGACAGGTATTTTGTCGATGGTGTTCTTTAAAATCATGTAACCATGTATTCCCGCAAGCCCGTTATATTGGCAAGCCAAAGCCCCCGCCGCGCGCAGCTCCTGGAGCAGGCCGGCATCCCCTTCGAAGTGAAAGTGAGCGAAGCCGACGAATCGTGGCCCGAGGGAATGCCGGTGCCTGAAGTGCCGGAGCACATCGCCCGGCAGAAAGCGAAAGCCGTACAGGCGTTTTACGGCGCCGAAGCGATCATCATCGCCGCGGATACCATCGTGGTGCTGGATGGCGATGTGATCGGCAAACCTGCCGACCGCGACGATGCCCTGCGTATTCTCGGGCGCCTCAGCGGCCGGGTGCATACGGTGATCACGGGCGTGGTAATCGTCAGGAACGGGGAGGAGCAGGCGTTTTCACAAACCACCGAAGTGCATTTCAAGCCCCTGACAGAGGAGCAGATCGCCTACTACGTTGATAACTACAAACCTTACGATAAAGCAGGCGCGTATGCCATCCAGGAATGGATCGGTGCGGTGGGGATCGCCGGGATCAATGGCGATTTTTATAATGTGATGGGGCTCCCCGTCAGCCAGGTGGCGGAAAGGCTGGCGAAGATGTGATTGCCTGTATTATTTTGTTGACGGCCTGTTCCCAAAAATAAAGTTCAGGTTTTTATTTAAACTGGAAATCAAGAGTAATTTATATTTTATTTATTGCTATATTTGCGGGGTAATGCATTTTGTTGTCCGAACCATGCTGTGAATGTGAATGCGCTAAATATTAACCTGAACCTATGAATAAGAGCATTCCGGCTTTTTCCGGCAATCAATATCTGACCTGGCATTTTTATTCACCGTTTTAGGTCGAAACGCTAACGGCGGAATGATTGACCCATGTTTGAAAACCATTTATCCCTATGAATAAATTCTACTTTGCTGTCGCATTTGCGACATTGATCTTTGCAGCCTCCTGTACCCCTAAGAACGATCCCGAATTGGAGCCTACGCCTGACGTTGCGAAGGATAATTATTATCTGCATGGTTATTTGAAACAGTACCGGTACAACAATACAGCTTTCGATGAAGGCTCCTATTTTAAAATCGAATACAACGCCGATTCAACTGTCCGGAAGATTATCGCCTATAGTGGTAAATCAGCAGAAACGGGAGTGGTTTACTTTGAACTGCCCGAGTATTTGAATCGACAGATGGTTAAGATGGAAATATCATCACCAGGAGAAGGCGTGGAATTCAAGACGGAATTTGAATATCAGAACGGCAAGTTGATTCGCGCCGTTCATTATAATATTGCTGACGTTCCTACCCTTCATCATATAGATTCGCTATTCTATGATGGTAACGGCCGCCTGTCGATCTGCATTTTTAACCAACCCAGCACCAGGATACGCGATATCACTGAGATAACCTGGGAGAATGAGAACGTAGTGGATCTTAAGACATATCGGAAGGAGGTGAGCGACCGCGCGCTGCTAAGGCACTACACATACGAATATTTGGATCAGCCGAATTTCCTGAAAACAATGGCAGTTTATGATTACGAGCGGCATTTTAACGCCATATCAAATGGAGATATTACATATTTAAGCCGCCAACTTTGCAAAAAAGAATATTCAAACTTGTCGCAATGGACCAGGGATACCACACACAGGCAATACACCTTTACTGAAAACGGCTTGCTTAAGACCATGCAGCTCACGAGTGTATCCGAAGGAGGGCAATTTGGAAGGGAAGTAATGACTTTCCTCACTACATATGACGTCCGTAAAATAGAAAAATAACCTGTCCTGAACTCCCAAAAACAAGTTTCATTAAAGTATGATTAAGTATTACTGGGCGGTTCTGCTTATGGCCGGATGCCTGGCCTGCGCCAAGGAAGAAACGCCACCACCACCGCCTCCTACCGAGCCGGAACCGGAAGTGCCCGTTCCCCTGCCGGAAAGGGTACTTTTGACAAAAATTAAGGATGTAATAGTAGGGAGTCCTACAGACACTACCTGGCAGATTATCACATACAACAAGGATTCGACCATTGCATTTTACAGGCACCTTAGAACCTCTTCGCGCTACACGGATACTTTTTTCAATAATTTTTACCCGACATATGAAATGGGTAAACTTATTGGAATTGAACAGCTGGGGAACGGTCAGCCCAAAAAAGTACCGATGTTCAACTTTGAATACGAAAATGGGAAACCCAGATATTACCGCGAATTTCTCCTCACCAGCACGGAATATGCCGAAACGCTGGAAGGTGTTTGGGGATCTTTTGAATTTAATGCGCCGGGTGGTCAGTTATCACTTTACTGGGAAGACAAGTTCGTGCTGGAATATGGTTACCGTAACGAACTTACCTGGACGAATAATAACATCAGTGAGCTGAAGCAGTTCAGGGTGCAGGGTGGCGTGTCAACATTAAGTGCCAGGCTTGTTTTTACTTACGGTACTCAGGTGAATAGCTTGAAATCCATGGTCCGGGATGCTTTCCTCTGGCACCTGGCCTATTTCACACAGCGTACAGAGTTCGACGGATATGCCTCCCTGAACCAAAACCTTTATACCCGCCTGGAGCATTTTTCAGGCAAAGGGAGTCTGGCATATCTGACCGACGTGCAATATTTTGTTAGTGACAAACAGGTTCTGGATTCGGCGCTCTATACGGTGAAGGAATATGGCGCCAATGGCCGGGTGCTCACTACGATACAGCGTAAGCGGTACTTCGTGTATGAAAACGTAAATCGCCCTGAATAGAATTGTTCCTGATATCAAGTTGTTCGTATCGACAGGCGTTATGTTTTCCGCAAAACATAGCTAATAGGCAGGGAATTACAGGTGTGTTTGCCTAAAAACTAAATATAAGATAATCTATGAAAAAACTCGTCGTGCCTGCGGCAGCTGTGGTATTATTGGCTGCGTCCTGCTCCACAAAGAATGAAGTACCCGAAAACCCGGAACAACCAAAGGAAACCTGGTATCTCAATGGTTGGACTTATAATGGAACATACGGTGGTTCCACCCACTATCGCTATCAGGTTCATTACAATCCAGATTCCACCGTAAAACAGGTAGATGAGTTTGATGGTCCTTTGGAATCTTCGGTAATGGATTATCAACATGCCATGACTTATGATAACGGCCAGATAACTGCTTTGAAGTACGGCGATCCGGGAACGATACTTGAAGATGACCGTAGGTTTTACTACAAAGACGGTAAACTGGTTCGCATAGATCATCTCAAGGGACAGTTTAGTATGACAGACTCGCTGTACTATAATGGGAGCGGGAACCTAACCAGCAACTTGAGGGTTCATGCCGGAGGCAGCCGGATGCTTGATGAAATCATCACTGAAAACGGAAACGTGATGGAAGTGAAGAAATATGATTTGAACGGAGGTGGTAAAACTTTACGAGCAACTATCAGATTTAAGTATGACCTCCTTAAAATGAATCCTTTTAAATCTGTCCTTAAAGCAGATTATTTCTTCCTCGTTCAGAGTTACGTTGATCTTCAATGGGAGTACTCAGCAAAGAATCAACCGGTATATAGAACCTTGGAGCATGCAGGATCCCCCGGAATATTGGATACCATGCATTTTTATTTTAAATACAATGATAGACAACTACTTGATTCTATTCGGATCCTTGACATCGAACGCTCCGGAGGATTAGACAGGATCGTATATGAGAATCTATACGGCCTCAGATATAGTAAAAAACAGTAAAGGTAATATTACCGTGTACGTATCCGGCCTGGCCGGATACGTACATATGCTGACAATGTCACGCCTGCGCCCGATGTTGTCAAATATTTGAAATGTCCTATTTCTTAGCCGCCGTAATGCACCGCCATCGACCGAATCCCTAATTCCAGAATTTCACGTTACCTCAACCAACACCTATGAAAATAATGCTACCCGCAACGCTCCTGGTGGCGCTGGCGGCATGCAGCAAGAAGGATGTAAACACTGCCCCCGGCCCCGTAATCCCTGTCTGGAAACTGACGGAAATCGCAGGGTCAGGGTTCACCACCGTTTTTTACTACAACCCCGCCGGAGAACCCTCCGCCTGGGCCACCCATGCTCCTGCAATAACTGACTCCACCACGGTAAGCTGGGTAAACGGGAAGCCCCGGTTCACGTACCTCTTCTTCAACCAGCAACAACGCATCGACAAATCATACCTCTTCTCCGGTGACCATCTCACCCGCATTCAATACCACAATTTCGATCATGCCGGCCAGTGGACCGTCACCGATTACGATTCCCTCGTCTACGAAGGCAACCGCCTCGCCGAGCTGCACGTCGTGAACGCGGGCGCACGCAACCAATTGTTCAGGCTGCATTGGGATAACGGGAACATCACCCGTTGCGACAGCTACGACCTGCATGGCGAAACCGAAATACTGACGGAAACCACCGCTTATGCCTACAACAGCGAGCCCGCACTGGCCAACGCCTTCCAGCCCTGGTTTTATTTCATTTACACGAAACACCAGTTCCCCGTCCTCAGCGCCAACGAACTGATCCGGGAAGAACGGTTCTCGGCTACGGGAAACCTCCGCTGGAGAAACACCTACGGCCCTTCCTATCAACGCGAAGGACGGCTGGAAAGAATGACCAGGCTGCACGAAGACTTCTCCCTTCCCGCCACCGAAAATTCCGCTAAAAATTATGTTTACCGGCAAAAACATCCGTAACAGTAGGTAGTTGATAGCAATAAAAAACGGTCCGCATGTGTGCGGACCGTTTTTTTATCCAGTGAAAGAAAGATTAATTTTCCAACACCAGCAAATTCACGTCTTTATTCTTCAGCCATTTGGCTTCTTTGAGTTTCTGCAGGTTGATGGTGCCTACTACGTAACGGCATTCCGGAGATTCGTATTTCTCGGAGATGTTGTAGAAGGAAGCGAGGTCAACCTGGTCGGGCGATTTGAAGCGGAGGTAGACTTTCAGCTGCACGTCGTTGGTGAACGAGGGCTGGTTCTGCTGCTTGATCTTCTTGTATTCGTAGCGGTAATTGTACAGTAAAGCGGAGATATCGCTCAATACGGCCGAACCGGTGGCGGTACCGCCCGCGCCTTTGCCCACGAAGAACTGCTTGTCGGTGAAGGCCGATTCCAGCAATACACCGTTGTATTCGTTGTACACATCATAGAGCAGGTTGTGCTCGCGGATGAGGTGGGGAAGCACGTATGCGTTGACGCTGCCGTTCTGGCGGCGGCAATTGGCGATGAGTTTGATGGTGCAGTTGCGCTGGCGGGCGAAGTTGATATCGAAATCGTTCAGGTGGTTGATGCCGAAGTTGAACACTTCTTCCGGTTTCACGAAGGTGCCGAAGGCATGCAGCAGGAGGATGACGATTTTGAATTTCGGGTCGTAGCCTTCCACGTCCAGGGTGGGATCGGTTTCGGCGAAGCCCAGGTCCTGCGCTTGCTGGAGCGCGGTTTCGAAGCTCAGGTGTTCTTCGAAAATTTTGGTGAGGATGTAGTTGGTGGAACCGTTGCAGATGCCTTCCACGGCGTTGAGCAGGTCGTTGTCGTAGTACTCTTCCAGGTTGCGGATGATGGGAATGCTGGCGCAGCTGGAAGCTTCGTAGAGGAAGGGCACTTTGTTCTCGACCTGCAGCTGGTAGAGCGTGGGGAGGTTTTCGGCGATCATGCGCTTGGAGGCGCTCACCACGGCTTTGCCGTTGCGGAGGGCGGTGCTCACGATCTCGAAGGCGGCTTCGGTTTCGTTGATCAGCTCCACTACCACGTCGATGGTGGGATCGTTGAGTATCTCATTGGCGTCCGTCGTGAAGTAGCTCATGTCGATCGGGCGCGGCTTGTTCGGGTCTTTGATGCAGATTTTCTTGATCCGGGCGTTGATGCCTTTTGTTCTGTTCAGCACTTCATACAGGCCCTGGCCTACGCAGCCGAAGCCGAAAATGCCGAGATTGATAGTCTTCTGTTCCATATTTATTGCAGTACGGTAATTTGTTTGCCGATAGGCTGGTTAAGTTTATCTAAAGCTTGTTTGAGATCGTTTATCAGGTCCTCCGCGTCTTCGATCCCGATCGAGAGGCGGATGCAGGAATCCTGGAGGCCTGCCTTGCGGCGGAACTCTTCCGGGATATTGCGGTGCGTCATGGTCACGGGGTGGGCCAGGAGGCTCTTCACGCCGCCGAAGCTTTCGGCCAGTTTGAAGAGTTTAGTGGCGTTGACGATGCGGATGGCGTTTTTGATGAGGTCGTCTTTCAGCGAAAAACTGATCATGCCGCCGTAGCTTTTCTGCTGCTTCCGGGCGATATGATGGTTTTTATGCGTGGCCAGGCCGGGATAGAAAACCTTATCCACGGCCGGGTGCGTGGTGAGCCAGTTGGCGATCGCCATGGCGTTGGCGCACTGTTTTTCCAGCCGCAGGTGAAGCGTTTCGATGCCGCGGATGGTGAGCCAGGCTTCGAAGGGGCTGAGGATGCTGCCGGAAATGTTCTGGTTGAACCTGACCTGGTCGGCCAGGGCTTTGTTATTCACGACCACGAGCCCAGCGATCACGTCGGTATGCCCGGCCAGGTATTTGGATGCGGAATGGATGACGATATCGGCTCCGAGGGGAATGGGCTTCTGCAGCAGGGGGGTGCTGAAGGTATTGTCCACCACCAGCAGGATGTTATGCTGCTTGGCGATCTTGCTGATAGATTTGATATCAGAGATCTTCAACGTAGGATTGGTGGGAGATTCCAGCCAGATGATCTTTGTTTTCGGTGTGATCTTCTTTTCGATTTCATCCGGGTCAATACATGCCGTGCGGAAGTCCACGTCG